>CAIVAS010000169.1 GCA_903903975.1 uncultured Burkholderiales bacterium | reverse complement strand
CCCTTGCCCTGCTTTTCGATCTGCGCCCAGCCGCCATCGATCACCGAATTGATATGACCGCCAACGAAGGCCGCCAGCACTTCGGAGCCGCCCTTGAAGGGCACGAAGGTGAGGTCGGCACCCGACTTCTGTGACAGCACGACGGTGGCCACATGGCCGGAGCTGCCGGTGCCGCTGGCACCGACACTGACCTTGCCGGGATTGGCCTTGGCATAGTCGATGAACTCGGGCAGCGTCTTCCAGGCCGAGCTTTCAGGCACCACCAGCGAAAAGGTGTAGCCCGAAAAATTCATGATGTAGGTCAGGTCCTTGATCGGGTCGTAGCCGACCTTCTGCAGATGCGGGACGCGAAACAGCGACGCCGGCGCGATCGCGACGGTATAGCCGTCGGGATTGTTCGATTGCGCCAGCGAACCGGCGGCCAGCGTGCCGGCGGCCCCTGCCCGATTCTCGACGATCACCTGCTGACCCAGCGTCTTGGACACCACCACCGCCAGCGCCCGACCGATTGCATCGGTGGCGCTGCCGGGCGGAAAAGGCACCAGCAGCGTGACCGGTTTGGTCGGGAAGGCGGATTGAGCCTGAGCGCCAGGCAAAGCCATCATGCCGGCCGCAAGCATCGCGACGCCGAGCAGGGTTCGGCGCACGCTGGTGCGGTTCATCGAAACCGAAAATCGGTGGGCCATTCAGAGTCTCCAGTGTCATTGCAGAACGATCACACCGTCCTGTGCGTTGTGGCCGCAGGTTAACCCAGAACACGAGTCATCACGATCAAGCGGCGAGCACCCGACGCATCCTCCAGGCATGCGTCGTTCCGTTCCGCAGCCGCGAGGCATGCGTCGTTCCGTTCCGCAGCCGCCAGGCATGCGTCATTCCGTTCCACGGCCGTCGGCACTCGTCCGCGCATTGCGCAGCCACCAGGCTGGCGGCGTTCCGTTCGAGCGACTCGGGAATTGACTTCAAGCGCGTGGCGTTCAAGATCGACGGATGCGGGGCTACCTGCCGCACGCCGCCGTTCTCATCAAAAGGCCTGCCCATGAGCTTGACCTTCACCCGCCTCGGCGGATGCTTTTTCGCCGAAGCCAGCACGATCGATCTGCGCACCGTGCACGACCGCGATACCCTCGAGCAGATTCGGGCCGGCATGGATGAGCATGCGGTGCTGGTCTTTCGCGACCAGGCCTTCAGCGATGCCGATCAGCTCGACTTCGCCCAGCGCTTCGATGGCACGCTGCATGCCAAGACCTCGACTGCGGTGCTGACCAAAAACCGTTTCGGCAATGAAGCCCTGACCGACGTCTCGAATGTCAACGACCAAGGCGAGATCCTTGCCGCCGATGATCGGCGTCGTGCGAGTTCAGTGAGCAACCGGCTGTGGCACACCGACGCCTCATTCCAGGATCCGGCCGGACGCTATTCGATGCTCTCGGCCCGAGTGGTGCCGCCGGTGCGTGCTGATACCGAATTCGCCGATATGCGTGCCGCCTGGGATGCCCTCGATGAGGAGATGAAAGCGCGCCTGCAGCCACTGCGGGTGCATCACACCATCGTCTATTCGCGTCATCTGCTTGGCTTCGACTTCACGCCAGCCGAACGCGAGAAACTGCCGGGCGCGATCCACCCGCTGGTCCGCACCCTGCCTGGCTCCGGGCGAAAGTCGCTTTATCTGGCCTCACACGCCGCCGAAATCATCGACTGGCCGCTGCCCGAAGGCCGGCTGATGCTGCGTGACCTGATCGAACACGCCACGCAGCGTGAATTCACCTGGCGCCATGAATGGCGATTGCACGACTTCGTGATCTGGGACAACCGCGCGACCATGCACCGCGCTCGCCCTTTCGACGATGCGAAGCATCGTCGCGAGATGCGCCGCACCACCACCCTGGACCTGCCGCTGCCGCAGCACGGCTAGGCGCTTGGGGCGCTCAGCCGCGCTGGCCGCTGCCTCAGAGCGGCGTTGCCGGCACCACCAGGTCGGGACGCCCCGACCACTCCCAGGCGAACATGCCGCGCGAGATGCCCAGCAGCAGACCGTGAAGGTTCTTGGGATGCACCCACATCCCGTCGCGCTCGGCATTGATGTCGCCGCCGCGCGCGGTCAGCGTGGCGCCGGCATCATGCAGACGCCGCTTGAGGGTGTCGAACTCGTCGGTCTCGATGAAGCACATATTGAGTGCGTCACCGCCGCGCCGCTCGACGAACCGGCGCATCGTGCCCGGCTGGTCGGCAAAGGTCTGCGACAGCTCGATGCGATCGAGCCTGGCCGGTGGATCGAACAGGGTCAGCGTGCCCTGGTAACCGAAACGCTTGCTCTCGATCGGCGAAAACCGACTCGCGTCCAGGCCGAATAGCTTGCTGTAGCGATCGGCGACCACCCGCCAGTCGGTATCGAGCGCATTGGTCGCCTCGTAGAAATAGCTCACCGGACCGATCCGCGGGCGCTCGCGAAACCGCGAAATCACCATCGGGAAACCGAAGGTGCTGGTGCCCGGCAGATGGAGCTGATCGTCTTCGCGGGTAAAGGGCACGCCCAGGCTGGTGAGGTGAGCGGCAAGATCATCGAGGCGCGCGCTCGAGTATCCGGCCGCAAACAGCCCTTCACCCCACTTGGCGATGAAATCCTGCACCGGGCCCGGACCGGCCGGCTGACACAGCTCGAGTTCGCTTTCGCCGAGGCGCATCACGGTGCGATCGGCATTGAGCCAGGTGCTCTTCGATTCGCGATCAAATTGCGCGCCCAGCAGGGTCTCGAAGGTTTTTGCGGCGCGCTTGCGATCGCTGACTGCCAGCAGCATTCGGTCTGTTCGGTCCAGCATGGTGTGTCTTGTCTCCGTCAGGTTCTGATTTGCCCCGAGGACTTGCCCGGGACTGGCTTGAGGCTCGGTTGAGCTTGCTCACGCATGATAGTCTCGACGACGCGTCTGGCAGCCTGGCGACGTCGTCATCAGGCTGCATAAGGAGGGGCATCGTATCCCGGTGGAGCGCCCGGACTTCAAATCCGGTGAGATGCGCCAGGCGTGTCTGGTGGGTTCGACTCCCACGCCCTTCCGCCATCGTTCGCTGTCATTCGCCATTCCGCAGCCCTCAAGGAGCGACCGTGTCCAAGCCCTTCCCTGTCGATGATCCGTTCCTGCGCGGCTACTACGCGCCGCTGCACATGGAGTGCGATGCGCCTAATCTGCCGATCACCGGCGAGATGCCGCGCGAGCTCGACGGCTGGCTCTATCGCAACGGGCCCAATCCCCAGTTCGCCCCGCGCGGCCCCTATCACTGGTTTTCCGGCGACGGCATGCTGCATGCCTTCCATATCGACAACGGCCGCGTCAGCTATCGCAACCGCTGGGTGCGCACGCCCAAGTGGGAACTTGAACATGCCGAAGGTGAAGGCCTGTCGGGTTCGTTTGGCAATCCGCGATATACCGACCCGCGGGTCATGAAATTGAACTCGACCCTGGCCAATACCAATGTGGTGTGGCACGGCGATCGGCTGCTGGCGCTTGAAGAAGCCCACGCCCCCTTCGAGGTTGACCCGCAAACCCTCGCGCCCCGAGGCAGCCTCGACTTCGCCGGCAAGCTCAAAGGGCCGATGACCGCCCATCCCAAGCTCGATCCGGTCAATGGCGAGATGGTCTTTTTCGGCTATTCGGCAAGCGGGCGCTTTACGCCACAGGTCAATCTGCATGTCGCGAGCCGGGACGGCGCACTGCTGCGATCAGAGCAGATCGAAGCGCCCTACTCGAGCATGGTCCATGACTTCGTGGTCTCGCGCGACTGGATCATCCTGCCGATCTTTCCGCTCACCGGCTCGATGGAGCGCGCCATGAAAGGCGCACCGGCCTATGCCTGGGAGCCGGAGAAAGGGACCCATATCGCCCTGATTCCGAGGGGTGGATCGGTCACGGATGCACGCTGGTTCACCGGCGATCCGTGCTACGTCTTTCATCCGATGAATGCCTTCGACACCGCTGACGGCAAGGTGGTCTGCGACATGATGAAGTATCCGGTCGCGCCGCTTTTTCCGGGCCCGGACGGCCAGCGCATCGGCAAGGAGCCGCCGGTGGCCCGACTGGTGCGCTGGACCTTCGATCCGAAGGGCAACACCGACACCTATACCGAGCAGGCGCTCGACGACCACCCCGGCGAATTTCCGCGGCTCGACGAGCGCTTCACCGGTCTGCCCTATCGGCACGGCTACTTCCAGGTGGGCGCGGTCACCGATGCCAGCATCGGTCGGGATAAACGCAATGGCGTTGCGCATATCGATCTGCAGACCGGCCGCGTCGGCAGCTGGATGCCGGCTGCGGTCGATTTTTGCGGCGAGCCGGTCTTCGTGCCACGCAGTACCGACTCAGCCGAGGGCGACGGCTTTTTACTCAGTGTGGTCTATCGCGGCGAGACCGGGTGCAGCGACCTGGCAGTGTTCGATGCCAGCCAGGTCGAGGCCGGTCCATTGGCACTGGCGCATCTGTCGCACCGCGTGCCGGCCGGCTTTCACGGCAACTGGCGCGATACCCGGGCCAGTGCTTCGTCGTAGCCTGCGTAGGAGTTCTTCAGCGAGGCGCTGTTGAGCAGCATTTCGGCCACCTGACGATCTCCCGAGGCATTGAAGATCCGGCTGCGGATCCAGCATGACTCGGTGCGTCGGCTCTCGGCCAAGGCGACGACTTCGCGACGCACGACATAGTCCTCGCCGACAAAGAGCGGGCCGTCTATCATGCGGACCTCCAGGTCGGCAAACAGACCGATAGCCGGCCCCTTCATCGGAAAACCGGCCTCGCGGCTGGTGGATTGCACCAGCACGCTGACCATCTCGAAAGGGATGATCGGTCGCAGCCAGGGCGATGCCGCGGCATCGGAATACCAGGGCGAATTTTCGGTGATGACCGCGAGTTTCTGATTCAGCGAGAAGGGATAAAGCGCGCCCATGTGCTGGTCGGGGTCCATGCGCACGCGCTCCTCTTTGGCGCCGGTCATGCCGACCCTGAGTTCCTCGAGAATGACCAGCGGCCCCGGGGGGCGCAACTGCTGCATGCGGGTCTCGAGCAGCGTCGGCGGATGAATCGGACCGACACAGGCACTGGCTTCGAGCACCGGCGTGCCATCGGCCTTCTCGGCCCACACCCGAGTCGACACAGCGCCGGGCTTGGGCATCTCGGCAAAGGCCCGCACCTCTTCGCCCTCGATCACCATGTTCAGGTAATGCGCCGAAATGCATCCGTGCTCGAACCAGGCACGCCCCCAGATGCGCGTGAGCAGCGGATCAAACTGGCTGAAGTGGGTCGGCCCTTCGATCGGACCGGCCCGAAATCCCAGCGTCTTGGCCATCTGGTCATCGTGCAGCGAGGCATGCCCGCCGTATTCCTGATCGGCAAGCATCTGTCGCGGGGCACGAAGCGGACCGCGCAGGACCAGCGGTGTATCGAAGCTCATGGGGCATCCTGTTTGAAAAGGGAAAAGGCGTGTTCGTCATCGTCGATCGTATGCCGGTCGATGCGGTCGGTCGATCAGAGCATGGCCTTTTCCGATGCGCTGTTTGATGCAGATCAAACCCGACGGCATCGTCGGCGAACCAGGCAATCGAGGCCATCGCTCAAGGGTCGCTCAAGGGTCGCTGAGGGATCACTGAAGGCAGCCTCGCCCGCTATCGGCTAGGATGCCAGCCAACAAGTGCCCGGCACCGACAACGAGGAGACCACCGTGACTGATCTGCATTTCCGCTCGGCAAGCACGCTGGCCAGCGAATTGCGCCAGGGGCGCATCGGCGCACGCGAGCTGCTCGAACATTTCCTGGACCGCGTCGATCGCTTCAACCCGACGCTCAACGCCATCATCCAGCAGGACCGCGAAGGCGCCCGCGCACGCGCCGATGCCGCCGATGCGGCGCGCAAACGCGGCCAGGCACTGGGCCCGCTGCACGGCGTGCCGATGACGATCAAGGAAAGCTACAACCTGCGCGGCATGCCCACCACCTGGGGCATTCCGGAGTTGCGCGACAACATGGCCGACCAGGATGCACTGGCGGTGCAGCGACTCGCGGCAGCCGGCGCCAACATCTTTGGCAAGACCAACATCCCGATCCGGCTTGCCGACTTCCAGAGCTACAACGAAATCTATGGCACGACCAACAACCCCTGGGATACCGGCCGCACGCCGGGCGGCTCCTCGGGCGGGTCGGCCGCAGCCCTGGCTGCCGGACTGACCGGGCTCGAGATCGGCAGCGACATCGGCGGATCGATCCGCAATCCGGCGCATTTTTGCGGGGTGTTCGGTCACAAACCCACCTGGAACCTGGTGCCGATGATGGGCCACGCACTCGGTGGAATCCTCACCCCGACCGACATCTCGGTGATCGGACCGATGGCGCGCTCGGCCTTTGATCTGGAGCTCGCGATGTCGCTGATGGCGGTGCCCGACGAGATGGACGCCGCCGGCCTCACCGTCAGGCTCAGGCCGCTTGACCGGCCGATCTCGGATCTGCGCATTGCGGTCTGGAAGACCGAGTCGATCTGCCCGAGCTCGTCCGCGGTTGTCGCTCGCGTCGATGCGGTTGCCAAAGCGCTGGGATCAATGGGGGCAGCCATCGACGAGGCCGCACGACCCGATTTCAGCGCCGAGCACAGCCATGAGGTGTTTTCGGCGCTGCTGTCGTCGGCCATGTCGGCACGCCTGCCCGACGACGAGTTTGCGCGGATGGTCGCGCGCGCCGATCAGCTCGACGCGCGCGATCGCAGCGCCGGCGCGCAGCAGCTGCGCTGGCAAACCATGCGCGCCCGCGAGCGAGGCCAACTCAATGAGGCCCGCACCCGCATCCGCTGGGCCTGGCACAGATTCTTTGAGCAGCATGATTTCCTGATCGCGCCGATCATGCCGACAACCGCCTTTGCGCATAACCAGGCACCGTTTGGAGAGCGCAGCATCGAGATCGACGGCGCGAAACATCCCTATTTCAGTCAGACCTTCTGGGCCGGCCTGGCCGGCGTGGCCTATCTGCCGGGCACGGTCATCCCGGGTGGCGCGGGGCCCGATGGCCTGCCGATCGGCGTACAGATCATCGGCCCGGCCTATGGCGATCTGCGCACCATCCAGCTTGCACAGCGCCTGGAGCAGCACGGCTTTGCCTTCGTGCCGCCACCGGCCTGCGCCTAAAAACTTTTTTTTCGAATCCAATTTTTTGCGGAGTAGAACATGGACATCAAGGCCAATCAGATCGCGGTCATCACCGGCGGGGGCACCGGCATCGGGCGCGCGCTCGCCCGCCAACTCAGCGCGAAAGGCGTGCATATCGCGATCTGCGATCTGTCGGCCGAGAACATGGCGCAGACCCGCGAGCTGTGCCTGGCGGACGCACCGGCCGGCACGCGGGTGACCACCTGCGTGGCCGACGTCGGCAAGGAAACCGACCTGACTGCCTTTCGCGACAAGGTGATGGCCGAGCATCAGACCCAGCACATCGATCTGCTCTTCAACAATGCCGGCATTGGCGGAGGTGGCGGTTTCGTGGCCGGTGATCGCAACGAGTGGGAGCGCACCTTCAATGTGGTCTGGTTTGGCGTGTATTACGGTTCGCGCACCTTCATGCCGATGCTGGCGGCCAGCCCGCGCAGCCATCTGGTGAATGTCAGCAGCGTCAATGGCTTTTGGGCCTGCCTTGGCACCGGCGTGTCGCATACCGCCTATTCGGCTGCGAAATTTGCGGTCAAGGGCTTTACCGAAGCGCTGATCACCGACCTGCGTCTGAATGCGCCGAACGTGACCTGCTCGGTGGTGATGCCCGGCCATATCGGCACCTCGATTGCGCTCAACACCATGCAGGTGCTGCGCAACCACTCCGAACTCGAGATGACGTCTGACGAGATCGCGGCGGTTCGCAAGCGCATGGTCGCAGCCGGTGCACCGGTCGCCAGCCTCAGCGATGAGGCCCTCAAACAGATGCTGTATCAGCGCGGCGTCGACTTTCGGGACAAGGCGCCGACCACCGCCGAGCAGGCCGCCGGCATCATCATCGATGGCGTCAGTGCCGGGCGCTGGCGAATTCTGGTCGGCGAGGATGCTCAACGGCTCGACGCCGCGGTACGCAAGGACCCGGAAAACGCCTATGAGCCGGCCTTCATCGAGGCAGTTCGGATCGTGCCGAATCGCTGAGCGCCGCGCTGAACATCACCTTGAAAACCTCGTCGGACAGTGCGCTGGCGAAGTCTTGACCGACACCCGACTCATGTCGAAAGGAATGCGCTCATCATGGCCCGTCTGAGCAAGCTGTCACGTTCGGTGGCAGGAAAAGTCGTCATCGTCACCGGTGCCGCCAGCGGCATGGGTCGCGCCACCGCCCATCTGTTTGCCGATGAAGGCGCACTGGTGGCCGCCACCGATATCAGTCCGATCGGCCCGGTCATCGACGAGATCGTGGGTGCCGGTGGCAAGGCCCGCGGCTGGCAGCTTGATGTGTCCAGTCGCGCCGACATCGATCGCGTGGTGGCCGAGATCGCCGCGCATTTCGGCGGGATCGACATCCTCATCAACAATGCCGGCATCTCGCTGCATGGCGCGGTTGATACCGAGGACTTCGAATCGCGCTGGGCGCGCAGCCTCGATGTGCTGCTGACCGGGCAGGTGCGCATGATCCGCGCGAGCCTGCCGCATCTGCGCAAGGCCACCGATGCGCGAATCGTCAATATCGCCTCAACCGAAGGCCTGGGTGCCACGCGCTTTATCAGTCCCTATACCGCGGCCAAGACCGGCGTGATCGGACTGACCCGCTCGCTTGCGGTCGAGCTCGGACCGGAAGGCATCACCGTGAACTGCATCTGCCCGGGTCCGATCAACACCGGCATGACCCAACGCATCGCCCCCGAGCAGAAGGCCGAATTCGCGCGCCGACGCACCGCGCTGCGCCGCTATGCCGAGCCGGAAGAGGTCGCCCACATGACGCTGTCGCTGTGCCTGCCAAGCGCGGGCTACACCACCGGCGTGACCCTTCCAATCGATGGCGGCCTGACGATCCGCAATGCCTGAGGCGATTTTCTGCGCGTCGTGTCGGCCAGGCGGCCCCCTCACATGAGACCCGAGCAATGACCCCGAATTCAGTGCCCTATCAGCTCAGTGCGCAAGACGATGCGAGCCTGCGATCGCGCTCGAATGTCATGGGCGCTTATCTGGTCGCCCATGCCTGGGCACTGATTTTCGGATCGATCGCGCTGGTCGCGCTCTGGCCGAATCCATTGACCTTTCTGATCGCGGTGGTGGTGATCGGCAACCGGCAACTCGGACTGGCAATCCTGATGCACGATGCCTCGCACCGGCTGCTCTTTGCCAGCACGAAGACCAACGATCGGGTCGGCGCCTGGCTGTGCGGTGCGCCGGTCGGCGCGAAGCTGCAGCAGTATCGGCCGTATCACCTCATTCACCACCGTCACACGCAGCAGGCTGAAGACCCTGATCTGCCGCTGTCTGCCGTGTTTCCGATTACCCGCAAGAGCCTGCAACGCAAGCTCTTGCGAGACCTGCTTGGCATCACCGGCTATCAGCGTCGCAAGGAGCAGTTCGAGCGGGCGATGGGTGAGTCGACCGGCTTCACCGCAAGGCTGATCGCGCTGATCCGCAATGAACACGCCTTTTTGCTGAGCAACCTCGTCCTGCTGGCGGGCCTGAGCGCGGCGGGCCTGTGGTGGGCGTATTTCCTGCTATGGCTGCTGCCGCTGATGACCTGGTACCAGCTGATCAGCCGGCTGCGAAATATCGCCGAGCATGCGGTGGTCGGCTCGGCAGACGATCCGCTGCGTAATACCCGCACCACGATCGCCAATCCGCTGATGCGACTGGTGCTGGCCCCCTACTGGGTGAACTATCACCTCGAGCATCACCTCTTTGTGTTCACCCCCTGCTGGAAGCTGCCTCGCGCACATCGCCTGCTGCGCGCCGCAGGCCTGCTCGAGCAAATGGAGGTCGAGACCAGCTATTTTCGGGTGCTGCAGAAAGCCTGCAGCGCCTCCTCCGGGCCTGACAGGCGCGGGCCGCGACGCAAGACCGTGTCGCATATCTGAGGGTGATCCTCAGCGCTGGGCGTGAGCCTCAGCGCTGAGGTTGAGCCACAGCGCTGGGGTTGATCGTCAACGGCTAGTGCGGGTCGGGATCTTGTCGAAGGGCATGCCGCGGTCGGCTCGCATGTCGGCAGGCAGACCCAGCACACGCTCGGCAATGATGTTGCGCAGAATCTCGTCAGTGCCTCCCTCGATGCGGGTGGCGGGCGAGCGCAGCAGCATCGCCTGAAAACGCGCCGACGCCTCGACCCGTGCCGGATCCATCAGAATGCCGGCCTGCCCCTGCAGGTCGAGCGCGAACATCGCGATTTCCTGCAGGGTCTGGCCGGCGACCAGCTTGCCGATCGAGTTTTCGGGGCCAGGCGTCTCGCCGCGCGACAGCGCCGAGATCGCCCGATAGCCGGTGTAGCGCAGGCCGCTGGTGCGCACCGCCCAGGTGGCCAGCTTTGAGCGCACCGCCGGGTCCTCGACCGCGAGGCCCTCGCCGGTCTCGAAGGTGCAGCACAGATCGAGCAGCTCGGCAAAGCCGGTCGACATGCCGGCACCGATCGACAGGCGCTCGTTCATCAGCGTGGTCAACGACACCTTCCAGCCCTGTCCGACTTCGCCCAGGCGCTGATGATCGGGCACGCGCAGATCGGTGAAAAACACCTCGTTGAAACCGGACTGACCATTGACCTGCTTGATCGGACGGATCTCGACACCCGGGCTCTTCATGTCGATGAAGAACATGGTCAGGCCGTCGTGCTTGGCCACCGTTGAATCGGTACGGGTCAGCAAAATGCCAAAGTTGCTGTAGTGAGCGCCGCTGGTCCAGATCTTCTGGCCATTGATGACCCACTCGTCGCCATTGCGCACCGCCCGCGTTCTCAAACCGGCGAGGTCGGAGCCGGCCACCGGTTCCGAGAACAGCTGGCACCAGACTTCTTCGCCCGAGGCCAGCGGCGGCAGATAACGCAGCTTGTGGCGCTCCTGGGCATGCGCCATCAGGGTCGGGCCGCACATGCCCTGACCGATGCCAAAGGGCGACGACAGCTTTGAAAAGACGCCTTCTTCCTGCTGCCAGATCACGCGTTCGATCGGCGTGGCGCCGCGCCCGCCAAACTCGGTCGGCCAGTGAAGGCAGGCCCAGCCGCCTTCCTGCTTGCGCTTTTGCCAGGCCTTGCCGGCTTGCAGCACATCGCCTGTGCGCAGCACCGGCTGGCCGAGTCCGGCGGTGGCCAGTTGCTCGCGCAGCTCGTGGGGGGCGTTGGCCGCGATCCAGTCACGTGCTTGCGCCCTGAAAGTGGCTTCCTGGGGGGTATCAGAAAAATTCATTTTTTATCCTCGATTGGCCGTCAGTAAGGGCCGACAGATGGCGTTGGTCGTGGCGTCGACGATCAGGCGGCGCGCTGGTCGCGCAGCCGCTCGATCAGCCGGTCTTCCCAGCCGGACAGCGGGCCGAGCGAGACCGCCAGCAGATTCGATCGGCGATAGTAGAGATGGCAGTCGAATTGCCAGGTAAAGCCCATGCCGCCATGGACCTGGATGTTGTTGCGCGAACAGTGCTGATAGGCCTGCGTGGCACTCACGCGGGCGGTGGCTGCCGCCGTGGGCAATTCGGGCGCATCGGTCGAGAGCGCCCAGGCACCGTAATAGCAGTTGGATCGGGCCAGCGTGGCCGAGACATACATGTCGGCCAGCATGTGCTTGATCGCCTGCAGCGAGCCGATCGGACGCCCGAAGGCAAAGCGCTCGAGCGCATAGTCACGCGCCATCTCGAGCGCGCGATCGGCGCCGCCGAGCTGTTCGAAAGCGGTCAGGATCGCTGCCCGATCAAAGACGCTTTCAATGATCGACAGGCCTGCGCCCGGCTCGCCGAGCGGCTCGGCCGATGCCTTGTCGAAATCGAGCTGGGCATGGCTGCGGGTGGGGTCGATCGTGGCCAGCGGGCTGCGCTTGACGCCGGCCTGCTGCAGGTCGACGAGAAACAGCGAAATTGAGGACGCACCTGAGGACGCGCCTGAGGAAGCGTCACGCGCCGCGACCACCGCGAAGTCGGCGATGTCGCCATCAGCCACCGCGGTCTTGCGACCCGACAGGCTCGCCGACTCACCGGCCCTGACCGCACTCGCCGCGATCGACGCCGGAGTCACCCGACCGGTGCCCTCAACCAGCGCCAGCGTACCGATGGACTCACCACTGGCCATGTGCGGCAGGTATTTCTGCTTTTGCGCCTCAGTGCCCGCCATCAGCAAAAACTCGGCGGCCAGCGCAATGGATGATCCGAAGGGCACCGGTGCGACCGCGCGCCCGAGTTCTTCTGCGATCACGCAGGCTTCGAGATAACCGGCACCCAGGCCGCCATAGGCCTCAGGAATCGAGGCGCCGAGATAACCCAGCTCACCCATCGCCTTCCACAAAGGCCGGTCGAAAGGCTGCTCGCCTTCAAGCACCGCACGCACCGCGTTGCGGTCGCAGCGATCGGCCAGAAAGCGGCGAACCTGATCCTTGAGCTGCTGCTGTTCGGCTGAAAATTCGAATTCCATATCGCAAGTCCTGTAGAAACGAGCCCGCCGGTCAGGCGAACTCGAAATAAGCGTTTGACACCACCGTGCGCTCGCCGACATTCGCTTCGAAGGTCACCCGACCGGGGTCGTCGTGCCAGGCCGATACCTTAAGCGTGTCGCCCGGATAAACCGGCGACGAAAACCGCACGCGCAAAGCCTTGAACCGGGCCGGATCACCGCCGCACAGCGCACCGAGCAACATCTGGCCGCAGTGGCCGTAGGTGCATAGACCATGCAGGATAGGCGTCTCGAAGCCACCGAAGCGGGCGGCAGCGGGCTCAATATGCAGGGGGTTGTAGTCGCCTGAGAGTCGATAGATGTGGGCCTGATTCAATGCGATCACCGCACTGAGTTCGAGGTCGGGCGCACGGGTCGGACGATCGATCTTGACCGAAAAGGTCTGACCCGAGCCCTCGAAGGGCGCGATATCGCCAAGCTTCTCGACTCCGCGGCGAAACGAGCCGTTGACCATACGCACGCAGACATTGCCCTGCGCATCGGTCACATGGCTTTCTGTCTCGACGAAGCCGTTGCCCTTGCCGCGAGGGTGCGCCGCGATCAAGCGCGAACTGACCTGAACCGTGCCGGCAAGCGGCAAAGGCTGCAGCAGCTCGATCTGGCGCTCGGCATCGATGTTGAGCGGCCCGGGTGACGCCGGGATCAGCGTCAGATCGATGGGGGCCCCCGCCCCGCCCCAGCGGATCGGGAAGGTCGGGAACACCGCGAAACCCGGATCGCGCTCGTAGACGAAACGCAGGTCGGTCGCCCCGATCCCGACGGCATAGAGCATGACGTCGCGCTGATCGAAATTGATGGCGACCGGTTCGCCCCAGGGTCCCGGGACGCCCCCGGGCAAGGCTGCCTTCGCGTTGTAGACCGCCATGCCGGGGCCGGCGATCAGAAGACTTCGAACAGACCTGCTGCGCCCATGCCGCCGCCGATGCACATCGACACGACGACGTTCTTGGCACCGCGACGCTTGCCTTCCATGAGCACGTGGCCGGTCAGACGGGCACCGGTCATGCCGAAGGGATGGCCGATGGCGATCGAGCCGCCGTTGACGTTGTACTTGGCGGGGTCGATGCCAAGCTTGTCACGCGAGTAGAGGCACTGGCTGGCAAAGGCTTCGTTGAGTTCCCACAGATCGATGTCATCGATCTTCAGGCCATGACGCTCGAGCAGACGCGGAATGGCAAAGACCGGGCCGATGCCCATTTCATCGGGCTGGCAGCCTGCAACCGCCCAACCTTTGAAGGCACCCAGCGGCTGAAGACCGCGACGCTCGGCTTCCTTGGCTTCCATCAGCACGACCGCGGCTGCACCGTCGGACAGCTGGCTGGCATTGCCGGCGGTGATGAACTTGCCCGGGCCCTTGACCGGCTCGAGCTTGGCCAGACCGGCCAGCGTGGTGTCAGGGCGATTGCACTCGTCACGATCGACCGTCGTTTCGACCATCGACTCGGCCTTGGTGACCTTATCGACCACCTTCATCATGGTCTTGACCGAAATGATCTCGTCCTTGAATTTGCCGGCCGCCTGGGCAGCCGCCATGCGGCGCTGCGACTCGAGCGAGTACTCGTCCTGATATTCGCGGCTGATGTTGTAGCGGGAAGCCACCACGTCGGCGGTATCGATCATCGGCATCCAGAAATCGGGGTACATCTCGGTCAGGCGATCGGACTTGCCGCCGCCGCCGCCGCCCTGATAGCTGATCGAATCGACGCCGCCACCGACCATGATGCTGGCGCCCTCTTCCACAATGTGATGCGCTGCGGCTGCAATGGCATTGAGGCCCGACGAGCAGGCGCGATGCATGGTCATACCGGAGGTGGTCACCGGCAGGCCGGCCAGCAGCGCTGCGGCGCGTGCCACGTTTCCGGAAGCTGCCACGCAACCCGCAATCACGTCCTCGACTTCGGCCGGATCAACCTTGGAGCGCTGCACGGCATGCTCGACCGCGTGACCGAGGATGGTCATGTTGGAGGTATTGTTGAAGCCGCCGCGACCGGCTTTGGCCAGCCCGGTGCGGGCATAGGAAACGATGACTGCTTGGCGCATGGTCTTCTCCGCTTGTGTCGTTAAAGGTAATGGATGAGAGCCAGGGCCAGACAGAGCCGTCCGCGGCACACCCTCTATGGTCACACCTTCGGGCCTGCCGGCAAAGTCCCTTCGATCCGGGAATGCGTCAATTGGCACAGCAGTGGCTCGCCCGACGCAATTGTGGCAAGGCTGAATCGATTAGGCCAAAAGTATTAGGCCAGCGGACGGCAGACCCGGTTGACAGTGGCTTGGCTGATTCGCAAAGATAGCCTCATCCACCTGACGGAGACATCCATGAACCAGCGATTCCTGATCATCGACGATCACCCAATGATGCGCGGCGCGGTGCGGTACATGCTTGAAATGATGGGCGAATCGGTGCAAACCGATCAGGCCAGCAGTCTGGCCGAAGCCCAGGCCATCCTGAATGCCGGGCCACCCTTCACCCTAGCCCTGCTCGACCTGGTCTTGCCCGATACCGTCGGCACCTCGGGGCTTCAGACACTTCGCCTGCGCTATCCGAAACTGCCGATCCTCATTACCTCGGCGATGTGCGACCGCCAGACCGTCGAGCGATGCCTGCAGGGCGGCGCGGCCGGCTTCTTCGGCAAAAGTTCAGCGTCCGAACGATTGGCCATCGCGGTCCGCACGGTGTGCAGCGGCCGGATCTATCTGCCGCCCGAAATCGATGCGCAGATCGACCAGCGCTGGGTCAATCGCGCCACCCAGCGTCTGGACGGCGACGTCCGCAAACTCGGCCTGAGCGATCGGCAGACCGAGGTCCTTCGCCTGATCCTGCAGGGCATGTCCAACAAGCTGATCGGGCGCCAGCTCAAGCTCGCGGAAGGCACGGTCAAGGTTCATGTCAGCGCGGTGCTGCGGGCGCTGGGGGTGCGCAACCGGACGCAGGCGGTGCTGGCTGCCAACCGGCTCGGATTGCGTCTGCCCGAATGACGCGCTGGCTGATCTTCGGTCTGGCGCTGGCGCTGGCGGCCTGTACATCGCCGCCGCTTCGTCAATCGCTTCGTGGCGAGCCTGCTGCGGCCCTCGACGGCTGCCACGAACTCGCCCAGGCCCTGCGCACGGCGGTCGCGAAGGCTGGCGTAGGCGATGCTCAGGCGGCCGCGATCGATGGCTTCGACTGGCTGAGAGCCGACCGCTTCACCGCAGCACTGGGCGGGCAGGCGGCAAGCGTCGAGCAGACCGCCGCCTGGCTGGTGCGCCTGCGCGCGCTGGACACACAGGCGCGTCGCATCGAGCTTGCAAATCTGCCTGATGCCTGGGTGACTGATGCCTGGGTGACTGATGCATTGATGACTGATGCGGCGGTAACCGGCTCGAACACAACGGCAACCGGTACAGCCGGCCGCGTGCCGGCCAGCGATGCAAGCGCCGCTCGCCACGCCCTGCAGAACCGAATCGACACCTGCGGGCGCGCAAGCATCGCCGCCATCGCCCGCGAGCCCGCCCTGCTCGAGCGCCTGCGCCGATCGGCCCAGGTACCGGACGACTATGTCGACTGGCAACGCGCGGTCGGCGTCTATCCCCTGAGCGCGCTGGCCTTCGAAGCCGGCGTTCGCCGGGAAGAAGCGGCGATGGCTGCGGCTCATGCCCGTCATGCCGATTCGGTCGCCCGGGATGCCAGGCTCATGCTCATCAGCCAGCCTGCGAATGACGCGATGGGCACCGCAGGCCTGCGGCTTGCCGATGTCAGGCGCGACGCGCTCGGTGTGCCGCATCCCGACGATCGCCAGGCAGCCGCCCTGCTGACGCGCCATGCGCCGGTGATCGCGCTCGCCGGACAGGGCGATGACGATCGGATCGGCACACTCAGGTTCGATGCGCAAGGCCGATCGGTCGTCGACATCGGGCAGCCGGCGGTCTACGGGCGGATCGCCTTCATGACATGGCAGGGCGAGGTCCGTGTCCAGCTGGTCTACACCGCCTGGTTCGCACGACGCCCGCCCGAGCACAGTGCCGACCTGCTCGCCGGCCATCTCGATGGCATCGTGTTGCGCCTGACATTGAATGCCGATGAACGTATCGACATGATCGACAGCATCCATCCCTGCGGCTGCTGGCATCAGTTCATCCCGGTCGGCGACTGGCAGGTGAAACCGGCGCCGGCACCGCGGGAAGAATGGGCTTTCGTGGCTCGGCGACTGACGAGCGTGCCACCGGGGCATCGGGTGCGCATCAGGCTCTCGCCCGGCGCCCACATGTTCGAAGGCATCGACAGCGTGGATTCATCGGCAGGTTCATCGGCAGGTTCATTGGCGGGTTCATTGGCGGGCAATGGCGCCGACTCGACGCCAGAACACTACGCCCTGCTTTCCGACGATCTGCTGCGCAGCCTGGCATTGCCCTCGGGCGGACGTCGCAGTCTTTACGACCCTCGGGGCTTCATCCCCGGCACCGAGCGCGCCGAGGCTTGGCTCTTCTGGCCGATGGGCATCTCGGAGGCCGGCAGCATGCGACAGTGGGGTCACCATGCCACCGCCTTCGTCGGCCGACGTCATTTCGACGATGCCGACCTGCTCGAGCGGCGCTTCGTCAGACCTGAAAAATGATCGCCCGGACCGACAGCTAGCGCAGGGCCGACTCGCCCATGATCAGATCGAAGAGCCCATCGGGGCCGGCGGCCAATGCCTGACGGCCGAGCCAGGCATTCCAGTGATGCTCATCGCCCCAGCGATCGCGCCAGAGCCACAACTGCTGCGTCGAACGATAGAGCGCAAATTCAGCGGTAAAGCCGATTGCGCCATGCACCTGATGCGTGATCGCAGCCACCTTGCCGGCTGCTTCTGCGGCGCGTGCCTTGGCAATGGCCGCAGCCGGCATCGGCCGACCGACCTCCAGTTCCTGCGCTGCCCAGTCGAGGGCCGCCCGAGACGCCGCGAGCTCCTCGGCGGCAAGAGCGAGTGAATGCTGGACCGCCTGGAACTGGCCGATCGGACGCCCGAACTGCACGCGGGTGCCGGCCCATTCGATGGCCATCGCCATCGCACGCATCATCGCGCCGGTCAGGACCGACGCCGCAGCCAGCGCGAGCAGACCTTGGACCAAGGGTGCCTCGGCCGACCTCAGGCTGCGACCCGCGCTTGCAGCCGCCGCCGATGACGATGCATCAGCCAAGGGATACCAGGTCATGACGACCTCGTCGCCCCAGGGATTGACCTCAAGCAGATGGGCAAAGTCAGGGCCCGAATGACCCTGACCATCCGCCGCCGGTACGCCGGCATCGGGCATGCCGTCGGGTGCGGTCACGCGCAACCGGATCGGACGCTCGTCCGACAGATCGATCGAGGCCCTCGACAGCAACAGATGGGCAATGACGGTGTCGGCAAGTGGCACCGCCGGTGCATGCATGCCAAGCGCCTGCAGAACCTGTGAGGCATCACGGAACGCATTGCCGGCACCGCCCTCGGACTCGGGTCGCAGCAGGCGCGGCACGCCTGACTCGACCAGGGTTCGCCACAGTGCAAGATCAAAACCCTTCACGTCGGTGGCCGCGCCCGACCCCTGAATCGGTGCGCTGGCCTCGGCTTGCGCGAGCATTTTGGCGACCGCGTCGCCGATCATCGATGTTTCGCTCATCTCAACCCCAGCCCGCGGGCGATCATGCCGCGCAGCACCTCGGGGGTGCCGCCGCGCAGTGTGTAGGACGTCGCATCGACGATGGTGTGGGCCAGCAGGGCCAGATAAGGCGCTGCCTGCGCCGAGCCCGGATCGGTCAGCGCAAGGCCACGCAGACGCTCCGGGATTTCACGCTCGAGCGCATTGCCAAGGTCTTTCATCAGCGCGGCCTCAGTGGCCGGATCTTCGCCGGCGTCGAGCTTGGCGGCAATCGAGATCGCCATGCGCCGCAGTGCCGCCAGATGCGCAACCGAGCGACCGAGCTCGGCCTGCACCAGCGGCGAATCGGCCCTGGGCTTGGCGCGCAGGCACTCGACCAGCAGGGGAAAGACGCTCAGGAAGCGCTCGGGCCCGCTGCGCTCATAGGCCAGTTCGCCGGTGACCAACTTCCAGCCGTCGCCCACCTGACCCAGCACATGGGACTCCGGCACGAAGACATCGTCGAAGGTGATCTCGCTGAAATCCTCGCGACCCGAGATATTGCGGATCGCCCGGCGGGTGACGCCCGGCGAACGAAGATCGATCGCGAACTGCGTCAGACCGGCGTGACGACGCTTGGGGTCGGCCGGCTCGGTGCGAAACAGCCCGATCATCACATCGGCCAGATGCCCGCTGCTCGTCCAGATCTTGCGACCATTGATGCGCCAGCCACCGTCAGCCCGATCGCCACGCGAACGCACGCTCGCCAGGTCGGAGCCCGAGTCGGGCTCGCTCATGCCGATCGCGCAGAAAAGCTCGCCGCGCACGATGCCGGGCAGCACCGCCGCCTTGAGCGCATCGCTGCCGTGGCGCAGGATCTGCGGGCCGCTTTGCCGATCGGCGATCCAGTGGGCGCCCACCGGCGCACCGGCGGCCAGCAGCTCCTCGACCACCACATAGCGCTCGAGGGTGGAGCGGGCCTGCCCGCCCCATTCACGCGGCCAGGTCAGTCCAATGAATCCGGCCTGCCCGCAGCTGCGTGAAAACTCACGATCAAAGATCGTCCAGCCCGAGCAGCTCGGCTTGAACGACCCTGCTGCAAGCTGCTCGCGCAGGAAAGACCTGACCCGCTTGCGCATCTCGTGCGCGGCAGGCGGCAGTACGACAGCCTCGAATGCCAGACTCATAACCGACTCCTCTTCAACAGATACTTTTCATCGACCACGTCGTTTACCGCAGAGATGAACGCAAATATGAACGCAGGTTTACGCGCCGCTCAAAGCGACTGACCCAGGAATGCCATCATCCGATCCCAGGACTGCTGCGCGCAGTCGGCGTTGTAGACATCGCCGCGACGCTCGTTGAAAAAGCCGTGCGCCGCTTCGTAGCGATAGAGCTGCGGGCTGCGGCCAGCGGCTTTCATCGCCTGCTCAAGTCCATCGACCGCCGCCGGCGTACACCAGTCATCCTGGTTGGCGAAATGGCCCTGAAACGGAATCTTGATATCGGCCGGATTGGCAAACGCCGCCGGCGGAATGCCGTAGAAGCACACGCCCGCCGAGACCTCGGGCACATGCACCGCGGCACCGATGGTGAGTGCGCCGCCCATGCAAAAGCCCATCACACCGACCTTGCCGCCCTGAGCGACCAGATACTGAACCGCACCACGGATGTCCTGATGG
>CAIVAS010000168.1 GCA_903903975.1 uncultured Burkholderiales bacterium | reverse complement strand
CCCGGTTGGGAACTGCTGTCGTCGTGTGACCGGATCAGGCCGGCCCTGAGCTTTTCCTTGAGGCGGTACGAGTTACCGCGGATGTTGAGGGTCACTGCGTGGTGCAGCAGTCGGTCGAGGATCGCGGTTGCGATCACCCGGTCGCCGAACACATCGCCCCAGGCCGCAAAGCTCTGGTTGCTTGTCAGGATCATCGGACCGCGCTCGTATCGACGGCTGATCAGCTGGAAGAACAGATTGGCGCCCTGGCGCTCGATCGGCAGGTAGCCGATCTCATCGATGATCAGCAGGCGTGGGGTCGTGTAGACCTTGAGCTTTTCGTCTAACCGGCCCTCGGCATGCGCCTTGGTCAGCGCCGAGATCAGATTGGCCGCCGATGTAAACAGAACCCGGTAGCCGGCCTCGATGGCCTTGATGCCCAGTGAGACGGCCAGGTGCGTCTTGCCCACGCCGGGCGGCCCGAGCACGATCACGTTGTCGCCGTGTTCAATGAAGTGGCCGGTGGCAAGCTGCTGCACCTGCTTACGATCAATCGTCGGCTGGTAGCCGAAGTCGAAGGTCTCCAGCGGTTTGACGAACGGGAAGCGAGCCATCGCCGTACGCATGGCGATGTTCTTGCTGGTCTTGGCTGCAACCTCCTCGCCGAGCACCTGCTCGAGGAACTCGGCATAGGGCAACTCCTGCGCGGCGGCATGCTGAAGCAGGGCCTCCAGACGCTCGCCGCTCTTGAGCAGTCGCAGCTTTCGCAGGTGCTCGCCGAGCCGTTCCAGCTGCGCAGGCGTGACCATCGCCGACGGCCCATCGGCACGGTCACCTGTGGTGATCTTCGGGCTACGCACGATCGTGTTCATGCGGCCTCCCGAAGCAGTTGCTCGTAGACGGCTAAGTCCCGCACTTCAACTTCGCGATCGGCGGGCTTGGCGACGGGCGATCGGCTGAGTGGTTCGGCGAAGCGTTGTCGCTGGTTGCGCATTGCCGCGCCAGGGCCGTGCTCGGGCTTGACGCTCAATTGCAGGCGCCCGGCAAGCACAGCGTGCTCGGCGACGACACGGCCGTTGTACCGGATCATCCACTGACCACCTTCGCGGGTGACCTGCACCGTCTTGCCGATCAGCTTGAACGGCACGGAGTAACGGTTGGTGTCCAGCGTCACCATCCAGTCCTCGGCAACCACTCGCTCTCGCACCATCGCCTGCAGGAAGCTGCGTTGGCCAGCAAACGGCGTGAGCGCTCGGGCCTCCTCAGCGAAGCGATCGATCGGGCGCTGGTGCATCGTGCCGTGCGTGCGCAGATCCGCCACTTCCGCCTGCCAGCCCATCAGTTGCGCGTTGAAGTCCTCGAGGTCGTTGAAGCTGCGACCCGGCACGAAGTTGCGCTTGATGTACTTCACGCCACTCTCGACCTTGCCCTTGGTCTGGGCGCGATACGGTCGGCATAGCCGGACTTGGAAACCCCAGTGCTCGGCGAAGGCCTCAAACGTCGAGTTCAGCCGCGCACGCAGTCGACCGTCACGCTCCTGCGTCGTGCCATCGGTCACCGTGCGCATCCGGTCGTAAAGCACCGTCATGCAGCAGCCACCGAAGTGCGCAAAGGCGTTCTCATGCGCCGCCAGCAAGCTCGGCATCTGCTCGTTCAGATAGCCCTCGGCGTAGGCCCGGCGGCTGTAGCCCAGCGTCATCACGAACACATGGACCTTGCGACTGACCTCGCCCAGTCGCACCGTCACCTGACCCCAGTCCACCTGTGCCTGTTCGCCCGGCGCAGTCTCGAACCGCATCTGCGTCACCGACGCCACTGCCGCGTCGGCACGCAGCGGGCGCACCGCCACCTTCACCAACTCATAGGAACCCGTGAAACCACGATCACGGCACAGCTCCTGGTGCAGAATCCGCGCCGAGTATCCGACCTGCGCAGCACGCTCCCGAAGCCACTCCATGTGCGTCTCAAGCAGAGACACCCTGACCGTCTCACGCCGGTACGGCGCCCACGTCGGCTGCCTCAGGCCACTGCGAACCGTCTTGCGATCCAGACCAAGATCGCGCGCAATCGCAGAGATGCTCTGGCCTTCCCCGCGCCGCCGGCAAATCTCCTCCCACTGCTGTTGGCCGATCACACCAACCTCCGTGTCCCGAATCGAATCGGACACGGTAACTGCACCGATCGGCCCGCCCGCGCGAACCTCCCCAATCACCTGCTGCTTCATCACATCCACTTCCATCGGTCGCTCCTTGGCGAAATTGATGGGTGGGGAATTTTCAATTGTCACAACTGGGGATTATTGGGCTACCGCTGACAGATCGGAAACTGGATCGGCTTTTATAACGACCGAGGACCGTACCAGGCGCTCGGCATGAAGACCTCCGATAAAGCATTTGCATTAGCGGCCCGAGCTGAGCAGGTTCGTCTAGGTCATT
>CAIVAS010000167.1 GCA_903903975.1 uncultured Burkholderiales bacterium | reverse complement strand
TACATCCAGCTTGCGAGCTCAAATGCCCGGTGATTGGCAAGGTAGTCGCTGATTTCATAGGCGCTGTTGAACAGACCCCAGGCTGACAGCGAGTCAGGCCCGCCGGGCTCCAGCAGATGCGCCACCAGCAGACTTCTTGCCTGACCGACCGGGACGAACAGCGCACCCTTTTCGATCGCGACGCGTTCGGCGTGCCACTCCCCCTTCAAGTCGATCTGCTGACGGCCCTGAAAACTGACGGCATCGAAGTGAAGATTCTGCGATCGCGCTCGCAGCGATTGCACTGGGGCCGACGACACCCCTTTCACCAGCACGCTGTAGGTCAAACCATGCTGATCGAGAAACGGCCTGACGATGTCGGCCCAGGCCACCGGGACGATGTAACCGCCTTTGGGCAGATCAGGCGTCGAACCGGGTAAGGACTGAACATCATCGAAAAAGGGCACATGCCAGGTTTCCGGCTGATCAAGCGAATAGCTGATGTGGCGGCCACCCACCACCGGCGCATTGGCATGCACCACATAGCGGTAGCCGAGAATATCGATGGTTCTGGCGGCCTCGGGCGAAGCGAATGTCGACGCGGTCTCGAAATCGAGACTGACCGCCTGGCCTCCACGGCGATCGCCATGTCGGTCGGCATTGCGAACCGCCGCCATCAGGGCATTGGCCCTGCCGGCAATCAGGGTCAGCAGGACCTTCAGGCTCTCCTTGCAGGTCTCGACCCGTGCGTCATAACTCGCCCACGCATAGTCCTCAACCAGAACGCCAAGGCGGTTTCTCATGGCCGCATAGGAATGGGAAAACCTCGGTGAATCGACATCGAGAATCAGCCCCGCTTTCGGGTCGTTCACGTCTTTGAGCCGAGGATAAAAGCCCAGCGGCTGATGACCCGAGCGATGCAACTGAGCGAGCGCCTCATTCAGGAAGTCCTTTGCCACAATCGTCAGATCAGGATCGCCTCCGAACTCAGGCGCCACCGTCAATGACACATCGTGTCTGAAGCGCAGGCCATCGGTGACATGCAGATCGATGGTGACCGTCGGATCCCATTTGCGCACCAGCCTGAGCATCGAGCGCATTTCAGGCGTTTGCGCGAGCATCCAGTCGCGATTGAGGTTGATGCGTCTGGCGGTCGTCCTTTCCCCCTGCTCCATCGGCCCTTCCTGATTGGGCCGCTGAAATCGCCCCCGACGCTCATGACCGTCGACATTGAAAACCGGCACCAGCACGACGACGACATGCTTCAGAAAATCGCCTGAGACACTGCCATTGAGAACATCGCGAAAATAGGCAAGGCTGGCATCTTTTCCGTCGATTTCACCCGAGTGCGTGCCGGCAATCACAAGCGCCACCGGCAGATGTCGTCTGACGGCGGCTTGCGGCGTCAGTGCCCCACTGCGGGAGATGACGAATGACCTGATCGATCGGCCTTCGGCGGTTTTTCCGATCGACTCGCAGGCAACCGACTTCGGGAACTGGATTGCCCAGGCGCCGCACAGACGCTCGACCTCGGCGTATCGACCTGTTTCGCGAAAAAAAGTTTTTTCTGATTCGAGAGGCAGATCAGGCTTTGAATGCCTGGCTTTCGCGCTCGGCAGCCCCTCGTGCCAATGGCTTGCCGCATGGCTGTGAGCGCCCATACCGGCCGCGCACCCCATCAGAATGACAAGCCTGATGAGAAAACTGCGGACCATTCGGGATCGGGGACGGCTGATGCTGGACGGGTTGATGCGGGAGGGGCTGATGCGAACGGCGGTGAGGCGGCGGGTGGAGTGCGAACGCAGGCATGCACACAACGCCTGCGTGTCGAATAAAACGCCTTGGAAATCCTGGCGTCCCGTAGGGGATTCGAACCCCTGTAGCAACCGTGAAAGGGTTGTGTCCTAGGCCTCTAGACGAACGGGACCGCGATTCACACACGGATTGACCAGCAAACGCTGCTGAACAACCCTGCTTCGTTGGTGGAGGTAAGCGGGATCGAACCGCTGACCTCTTGCATGCCATGCAAGCGCTCTCCCAGCTGAGCTATACCCCCGGCGAAGCCCTCAACTATAGCCGTCTGCATCGATGCGCGCAAGCGCCGGCGTGACGACGACGACGGGCGTGCTACGCTGCGCAGACCATGTCTGCAAACCTGATCGACGGCAATGCGCTTGCCGCTTCCATCCGCAACGATGTGGGCCGCCGGGTACGGCGCCTCGCCGACCGCGGCCTTACCACCGGCCTGGCCGTGGTGCTGGTGGGCGACGACCCGGCCTCCGCGGTCTATGTTCGCAACAAGGTCAAGGACTGCCATGAGGTCGGCATCATCTCGACCCTTGACCGTCTGCCGGCCGACACCACCGAGGCGGCGCTGCTGGCGCGAATCGGGCAACTCAACGCCGACCCGACAGTCCACGGCATCCTGGTGCAGTTGCCGCTGCCGCGACACATCGACTCGCATCGTGTGATCGAAGCGATTTCGCCCGACAAGGATGCCGACGGTTTTCACGTGAGCAATGTCGGCATGCTGGTCACCGGTCAGCCGCTTTTCAGACCCTGCACGCCCTATGGTGTGATGAAGATGCTCGAGCATGCCGGAGCACGGCTGGACGGGGCTGAAGCGGTGGTCATCGGCCGCAGCAATATCGTCGGCAAGCCGCAAGCGCTGATGCTGCTGGCAGAAGGTGCCACCGTGACCGTCTGCCACAGCCGCACCCGTGATCTGGCCGCCCATACACGACGCGCCGACATCATCGTTGCGGCGGTTGGCAGGATCGGGCTGGTCACGGCCGACATGGTCAAGCCGGGCGCCATCGTCATCGATGTCGGCATGAACCGAGGCGCCGACGGCAAGCTGTGCGGCGATGTCGACTTCGACGCCGTGCGCGAAGTGGCCGGCGCGATTACACCGGTGCCAGGCGGCGTCGGTCCGATGACCCGCGCCATGCTGCTGGTCAACACCATCGAAGCGGCCGAGCGCGCGGCCGGCTGACCGACGGCGCCGATGCAAATACCGCGAGCGCCCCGATATCACCAGATCAACCCTGCGTCCGAGAGTGACTGACGACATGAACACCACCGCACCGACCTCCCCCCCCGCTCACGACAACCCGCTGCTCGACTTCTCCGGCCTGCCGCAATTCGGCGCGTTTCGTCCCGAGCATGTGACGCCTGCCATCGACACCCTGCTTACGCAGGCCCGCAGTGCGGTCGACAAGGCGCAGGCCGACACAACGCCCGCGACCTGGACCGACTTCGTGAGCCCGCTCGAACTCGCCACCGAGCAGCTCGGTCGGGCCTGGGGTATGGTGGGCCATCTCAACGGCGTGGCCGATACCCCTGAATTGCGGGCTGTCTTCAACGAAAACCTGCCCAGGGTCACCGAATTCTGGACCTCGGTCGGACAAAACGAAGCGCTCTTTGCGAAATACAAGGCCCTGAGCCAGTCGGCCGAATTCACGCAGCTGTCCCCGGCACGCCGCAAGATCGTCACCAATGCCCTGCGCGACTTCAGGTTGGGCGGCGCTGAGCTGATCTCGCCCGCACGCGAACGCTATGCCGAGATCCAGGAGCAGCAGGCCGCCCTGTCGCAAAAATTCGGCGAAAACGTGCTCGATGCCACCAACGCCTTTACCCTCGACATCACCGACGACGCCACACTCGCCGGGCTGCCTGATGACGCACTCGCCGCCGCCCGCCAGGAAGCCGAGCGCGCAGGCGTGGCGGGCTGGCGGTTCACGCTGCAGTTTCCGTCCTACTTTCCGGTCCTGCAGTACGCGAGCAACCGCACCCTGCGCGAGACGCTCTATCGCGCCTATGTGACCCGGGCCTCGAGTGCCGGCACACCGACGCTCGACAACACCGCGATCATCGACCAGATCCTGTCCCTGCGTGCCGAAGAAGCACGGCTGCTGGGCTATGACAGCTTCGCCGACGTGTCGCTGGTCTCGAAGATGGCCGATTCGCCTGTCCAGGTGATCGGCTTTCTGCGTGACCTGGCCGCGCGCGCCAAGCCTTCGGCGCATCGCGACATGACCGAGCTGCGCAGCTTCGCCGCCGAAAACCTGGGCCTGGACAGCCTCATCTCCAGCGACATCGCCTTCGCATCAGAGCGACTGAAAGAGGCGCGATATGCCTTCTCCGACAACGAGGTCAAACAGTATTTCCAGTTGCCCCGCGTGCTGGAGGGCCTCTTCGGGCTGATCGGTCGGCTCTTCGACGTGACGATTTCACGCGATACCGCGCAGACCTGGCATGCCGACGTCGGATTCTTCCGCATCGAGCGGGCCGGTCAGCTGATCGGCCAGTTCTATCTCGACATGTTCTCGCGACCGAGCAAGCGTCCGGGCGCCTGGATGGACGATGCCCGCGGTCGCAAGCTGATCTCGGCCGATCTGCAGACACCGGTCGCCTACCTGACCTGCAATGTGCAGGCACCGGTCGGCACCCAGCCCGCCCTGCTGTCGCATGACGATGTGATCACGCTGTTTCACGAATTCGGGCACGGCCTGCACCATATGCTTACCCGCGTCGACGAGCTCGGTGTCTCGGGCATCTCGGGCGTCGAATGGGATGCGGTCGAATTGCCCAGCCAGTTCATGGAGAACTTCTGCTGGGAGTGGGACATCGTCGCGGCGATGACCGCGCATGTCGATACCCAGGCGCCTTTGCCGCGCGCGCTCTTCGACAAGATGGTCGCGGCCCGCAACTTCCAGAGCGGTCTGCAGACCCTGCGTCAGGTCGAGTTCGCGCTTTTCGACATGCGCCTGCACAGCGAATGGCAAGGCGTTGCCAGCCACACGATGACGCTTGCCGACGCCGGTGCCGCGACGGCGACCGCGACCGCGACCGAAGCCGACGAGGTCAGCAGCACCGCCGGCAACGCGGTGCAGCGCCTTCTCGAAGAAGTGCGCGCGGAGGTGGCCGTCATCACGCCACCCGAATTCAACCGCTTCCAGAACAGCTTTTCGCACATCTTTGCCGGCGGCTATGCAGCCGGCTATTACAGCTACAAATGGGCGGAAGTACTGTCGGCCGACTGCTATGCGGCCTTCGAAGAAGAAGGGCTTTTCAATGCCGAGACCGGCCAGCGATTCCTGCGCGAGATCCTGTCGGTAGGCGGCAGTCGACCGGCCATCGACTCATTCAAGGCGTTTCGCGGACGCGAGCCCAGCATCGAAGCCTTGCTGCGACACAATGGAATGGTCGAGGAGACCTTCCATGCACCTGCCTAGCTACTCGAAAGTCATCGTTCTGATCGGGCTTGCCGCCTTCGGATTGTCGGCTGCTGCCCAATACAAATGGACCGGCCCGGACGGCAAGGTCGTCTACAGCGACAGTCCGCCGCCGCCCGGCGTCACGGCTGCGACGATCGCCGGCCCGCCACTGGCCAAGACTGACAGCCGATCGAACCTGGCCGGGCTGGCACCAATTGCCGCGAAATATCCGGTCGTGCTCTACACGACCAGCGATTGCTCGCCGTGTCAGCAGGCGCGCAGCTATCTCAATGCCCGCGGCATCCCGTTTACCGAAAGAACCGTCAAGACAGCAGCCGATGCCGACGCCTTTCGAACAGCCGGCTTCACTGAAGTCAGATTCCCGACCCTGAGCGTCGGGCGCGAGCGAAACACCGGATTCGAGTCGAGCCAGTGGGACAGCCTGCTCGATGCAGCCGGCTATCCGGCGAAATCGATGTTGCCTGTCAGCTATCGCAATCCGCCGGCCCAGAGCATGGCGCCGGCCCCCAGCACCGCGACCGCCCCGCGCCCGAATGACAACGCGGCCAACCCGACTGCGGCTGGCAACGCGGTTGCGACCGAGGCCATGCAAGGCATCATCGAGCCGAGAATTCTGATCCAGCCCCCACGCGCTGCGGCGCCTCAATCGGCTTCCCCGGCGATCCGCTTCTGAGCCTGAGTCGGGCGCAGCGCTAGAATCGGGCTTGGTCGCGCCACGTCGGCGCAGGGAGATCGGGTCGATGAAATGGCTGCGTTGCCGCGATAGCGGCGCTGACACATGGGGATGGATCGAGGGCGATGAGGCCGTGCTGGTCGACGGATCGCCCTTTGGCGAGTACCACGCAAACGGTCGGCGCCTGCCGCTGGCAAACCTCGATTGGCTGACACCCTGCCAGCCGACCAAAATGCTCGCACTGTGGAACAACTTTGCAGCCTCGGCGACCAAGAACGGCTGGACCAGGCCTGCCGAGCCGCTGTGGTTCCTGAAGTCACCCAACAGCTTCGCGTCTCACCAGCAGCCGATCCCCTTGCCCTCGGGTTATGACGGGCGGGTCGCCTATGAAGGCGAACTGGCGATCATTATTGGCCGACGCACCAAGGCCATCGATGTGAGCCAGGCCAGGGCATCCATCCTGGGCTACAGCTGTGCCAACGATGTCACCGCGATCGAACTGCTTCAGCGCGACCCGTCCTTCCCGCAGTGGTCACGGGCCAAGGGCTTCGACGGCTTCGGTGTGTTCGGTCCGGTCATTGATACCGGCTTTGATCCGGCCGGGGGCATCGTCAAAACCACGGTCGACGGGCGTGAACGCCAGAACTATCCCTTGTCGGACATGTTCTTTTCGCCGGAAGAGCTGGTCGCGCGCCTCTCACACGACGTGACGCTTGAGGCCGGCGATGTGATCCTGTGCGGCACCTCGCTCGGCGTATTGCCGATGAAGCCCGGCGCGAAAGTGGAGGTGACGATCGAGGGGATCGGCACGCTGTCGAATGTGTATGGCGCGTCAGCCGGCTGACAAGGGCTGCGCCCAAGGCAAATCACGGGCGCCGCGTGAGCGCCCGCCGCATGCGCCCTGAGCTCTGAGCCTTACGCCGGCCGATCGCCCGACTTCTGCTCGGTCAGCGTGTAGCCGGCATCTTTCGGGATGCAGACATAGCGGCCGTCGTCGCGCTTTTCCATCCAGGGTGTAATTGGCACGACCTGCGACTGCTGCGTGCCGACAAAGGCCGCCTCGACGCTGTCGTACTGCGCCAGTCGAATGACATTGCACAGGGTCGGGAAGATCACCGTGCGGGTCTTGCTGGCAGCATCCTCGATCACCTGCTGCGGTCGGATCCAGATCGAGTCGACATTCTCATGACCGTCATGGCCGGCTACCTGGTCGTGCGGGCCACGCGCCAGATAAAAGTGCGTGTCGAATCGCTTGGGCATCATCTCGGGCGTGATCCAGTGCGCAAAATGCTCGAGATCGTCGCAGGCCAGATGCAGATCGCCCTCATCGACCAGATCGCCGAGTGTCAGCGACTGGGCATTGAGCCCGGCGCGCCAGGCATCCGGAATCTCTGCGGCTGCAATCGGCGTGCCGCTGCGCCGCCTGGCCAGCAGGATGCCCGACTCCTCGAAGACCTCGCGAATGGCCGCGGCACGCAGCACCGACTGCTCGGTGGTCTGCTTTTCGTAGGCGGCCAGCCGACTGACCACACGCTGGTCTGAGTCCTGCGGATCGACCTTGCCGCCCGGAAACACCAGCGCCCCCGACGCAAAATCGATCTGATGGTGGCGCACGACCATGAAGACCTCGAGCCCCTGGGGGCCGTCGCGCAGCAGCAAGATGGTGGCGGCGGCAACCGGTTTGGCGATCGGCTTGTCGGTGTTCGGCGTCGCGGCGGTCTGCGTCATGGTGGGTCTCCTTGATTTTTATGCGAGCGGGCGATCGATGATCGCCGCTCAGTCGTTTGTGTGAGCGGGCGATCGATGATCGCCGCTCAGTCGATCGGTGAAACCGCGAGCTTGCCTCGCTGAACCGCCAGTGTTCGGGCTAGCAGACTGGCCAGCGCATGCACCGCGTCGATTGTCGGGGTGGGTGTTGCGGTGATGCGGCCGAGTTCGACCACTGAGCCGACCAGGGCCTCGAGTTCGATCGCACGACCATGCTCGACATCCTGCAGCATCGAGGTCTTGTGCGCACCGACCGCTTCGGCGCCGGCGATGCGCTTGTCGAGCGAGACCTTGAATTCGACGCCGAGCTTTTCGCCGATTGCCTGCGCTTCGGTCATCATCGCTGCTGCCAGGGCGCGGGTCGGTGCGAACTGGCAGATATCGACCAGCGTCGCGTGAGTGAGTGCCGAGATCGGATTGAAGCTCAGATTGCCCCAGAGCTTGACCCAGATCTCACTGCGGATGTCCTTGGACACCGGCGACTTGAAGCCCGCCCGGATCATGGCCTGCGACAGGCCATCGATGCGCTCGCTGCGGCTGCCGTCGAGCTCGCCCAGCGTAAAGCGGTTGCCTTCGATCACCCGCACCACACCCGGCGCTACCAGTTCGCTTGCCGGATAGACCACGCTGCCGATAATGCGCTCGGGCTCGATCTGCGCGGCAATGCGCCCGCCGGGATCGACGCTCTCGAGCACCTTGCCCTCCCAGGCGCCGCCCAGACGCTGGAAATACCACCAGGGCAAGCCGTTGATCATGGTGACCACCATGGTCTGCGAACCGAAAAGGCCACGCAGATCGGGCAGCAGGTCGGCCACCTGATGGGCCTTGACCGTCAGCAGCACCACATCCTGAGGACCGGCATCGGCCGGCTTTTGCACCGCGCGCGCGGTCGGCGCATGAGCCTGCGAGCCGTCTTCGAGGATCAGGCGAAACCCGTTGGCATTGATTGCCTCGAGGTTGCGGTTGCGGGCAATAAAGGTGACGTCTTCACCGGCGATGGCAAGCTTGGCGCCCAGATAGCCACCAATGGCCCCTGCGCCGACAACGGCAATTTTCAACGCTTGACTCCCAGACCCAGACGACGCGCGGTACCGGCCGCGCCACCGCCCAGCAAGGACGACAGCACCGGCCACACCAGCATCAGCAGCGCAATGCCGGTGAGCGTGCCCACCAGCGGATTCGACCAGAATACCGACAGGCTACCCTGCGACAGCAGCATCGACTGGCGGAAACTCGCCTCGGCCATGTCACCCAGCACCAGCGCCAGCACCAGCGGCGCCAGCGGATAGCTGAGCTTCTTGAAGAGATAGCCCACCAGACCGAACACCAGCATCAGCGCAACATCGAACATCGACGAATGCACGGTGTAGGCGCCGACCGCGCAGATCGCAATGATCACTGGCGCAATCACTGCAAACGGAATGCGCAGGATCGCCGCCCACCAGGGCACGGTGGTGAGCACCACGATCAGCCCCACCAGATTGCCGAGATACATCGACGCGATCAGGCCCCAGACGAAATCCTTCTGCTCGACGAACAGCATCGGACCGGGCTGCAGGCCCCAGATCAGCAGTCCGCCGAGCAGCACCGCCGCGGTGGGTGAGCCCGGAATGCCGAGCGTGAGCATCGGCAGCAGTGCCGAGGTGCCGGCCGCATGCGCTGCCGTCTCGGGTGCAACCACGCCCTCGATGCGCCCTTTGCCGAAGCTCGACGGATCGCGCGAGATTCGCCGTGCCATGCCATAGCTCATGAAGGACGCCGGCGTCGCACCACCGGGCGTGATGCCCATCCAGCAGCCGATCGCCATCGAGCGCAGAAAGAGCGGCCAGTGCTTGAGCAACTCGCCCCAGGTCTGCCAGACCACCTTGACGCTGATTTTGGCGCTCTTGCCCTTGAAGGCCAGGCCCTCTTCCATCGTGAGCAGGATCTCGCCGATGCCGAACAGACCAATCACCGCGATCAGGAAATCGAAGCCTTTGAGCAAATCGGGCACGCCGTAGGTCATGCGCAGCTGGCCGGTCACCGAATCCATGCCGACCGCTGCCAACGCAAAGCCCAGCATCATCGCGGCAAGCGTTTTGGCCGGCGCTTCCTTGCTCATGCCCACAAAGCTGCAAAAGGTGAGCAACTGGACCGCAAAGAATTCGGGTGGACCGAATTTCAGTGCAAATCGGGCCAGCACCGGCGCGAGGAAAGTGATCAGCAGCACGGCAAAGAGTGCGCCGACAAAGGACGAAGTAAAGGCCGCGGTGAGCGCCTGCGCCGCCTTACCCTGCTGCGCCATGGGAAAGCCGTCGAAGGTGGTCGCTACCGACCAGGGCTCACCGGGAATGTTGAAGAGGATGGAGGTGATCGCCCCGCCGAACAACGCACCCCAGTAGATGCACGACAGCATGATGATCGCCGAGGTCGGGTTCATCGAGAAGGTCAGCGGCAGCAGGATCGCCACGCCGTTGGCGCCACCCAGGCCGGGCAACACGCCGATCAGCACGCCCAGCAGTATGCCGATCACCATGTAGCCAAGGTTCGGCAAGGTGAGGGCCACGGAAAAGCCGTGGCCGAGATCGAGAAGTTCTTGCATGATCGTCGGCTCGCCTCAGAGACCCAGCAACTGTTCGAGCGGCCCTTTGGGCAGGGGCACGAGAAACCAGCGCTCAAACACTGCAAAGAGCAGCAGCGGCACACCGATCGACACCAGCGCGATCAGCCAGGGTTTGTTGCGACCGTAGCGGACCATGAAGTAGGCGATCAGCAGGGCCGAGGCCACATAGATGCCGAGCACCGCAATGCCCATGACGAAGACCACCATGGGAATGAAGATCGACACCACTCGTCCGAGCTGCTCACTGTCGGCAAACTCGGCGTTGGTGCCATACCACTTGCGAAGCTGACTGATCAGGATCCAGGCGCTCGCGGCCAGCAAAATCATGCCGATGTAGAACGGAAAATAGCCGGCACGCGGACCATCTTCGGCCCAGCCCGCGCCGACCCGAAGACTGTCAGTGATCACCAGCGCAGCGATGCCCATCAGCAGCAGCGCCGCAATGACCTCGGGCCAGCGAACGCTGACCGATCGAGGGGCCAACGCCAGGGGTTGATCGGAGTTTGAATCTTGCATCACGCGGTTCGCAGGCGAGGTCATCAGAAAAACAGGAGCCGGCTGGCCCCTGTCGGGATCGCTTATTTGGCCAATGAGTTGGCCAATCAGTTGGCCATGAAGCCGGCTTCTTTCATCAGCACACGATGTTGCTGTTCATTGCGCCCGAGCCAGTCGACAAATTCCTGGCCGCTCATCGAGGTCTGCTTGAAGGCGCCCTTGTCCATGAACTCCTTCCACTCGGGCAGCGCACGCACTTTCTTGAAGAGATCAAGGTAGTAGGCGACCTGCTCGGGCTTGACGCCCGGCGGCATGAAAATGCCGCGCAGCATCACGTATTCGACCGGAATGCCGGCCGAAGCACAGGTCGGGATGTCCGCCCAGGACTGCGTGGCAGTGACCTTGGCGCTATAGGGCATCTTGTCCTTGTCCATCACGCACAGTGCACGCAGCTTGCCGGCCCGCCAGTGCGACTCGGCCTCGATCGGGTTGTTGACCGACGCGTCGATGTGATTGCCGACCAGCTGCACCGCGACATCGCCACCGCCCTTGAAGGGGATGTAGGTCATCTTCTTGCCGGCCGCCTTTTCCATCATCACGGTAATGATCTGGTCTTCCTGCTTCGAGCCGGTGCCGCCCATCTTCAGGCTATTGGACGGCTGAGACTTGAGCGCCTCGAAGAAGGCCTTGGGCGTCTTGTAGGGCGACTCTTCATTGACCCACAGCACGAATTCGTCGAGGGCCAGCATGGTCACCGGCGTGAGGTCGCGCCAGTTGAACGGGACGCCGGTCGCAAGCGGCGTCGTGAACAGATTCGACAGCGTGATCACGATCTTGTGCGGATCGCCGGCCGCTCCTTTGATCGCCAGAAAGCCCTCGGCACCAGCGCCGCCCGACTTGTTGACCACGATGATCGGCTGCTTGGTGAGGTTGTTCTTGGCCACAACCCCCTGGATGAAGCGCGCCATCTGGTCGGCGCCACCGCCGGTGCCGGCGGGCACAACGAACTCGATCGGCTTGGCTGGCTCCCAGGCCTGGGCCTGCGCGGCAGCGCTCGCCAGAGCCCCGAGCGCAAAGGCTGCGGCGGCTGTCAGATGTCGGAAGGTCGAAGCGTTCATGCCATCTCCTGATGTGTCGTAATCGGTCTGTCGGCACCAGTCGGGGCGCCTTGGTTAAACATTTCGGCGGTCTTGTGCAAAAGCCGCTTGCAAAGGGTGTGTGCGGTGGCCGCGCAACCGGCTTATTGGCGCTGAAGCAAACGCTCAGCCGAGCCCGAGTTTTGCCGCCAGGCCGATGCGCTGCAGCTTGCCGGTCGCACCCTTCGGAATCTCGTCGAGAATCAGGATTCGCTTGGGCACCTTGAAATCGGCAGCACGCTTGCTGACAAAATCCTGCAGCTCGCGCTCGGTGGCCCGCTGACCTTCGCGCAGCACGACGGCCGCCGCCACCTCCTCGCCGAGCTTCGGATGCGGCATACCAAAACACACCACCTGCGCCACCGCCGGATGGTCCATCAGCATTTCGTCGACCTCGCGCGGGCTGATCTTCTCGCCACCGCGATTGATGATTTCTTTCAGACGACCGGTGAGCGACAGATAACCCTCGGCATCGAGCGTGCCCTGATCGCCGGTGCGAAACCAGCCATTGGTATACGCCTCGGCATTGGCCTTGGGGTTGCTTTCATAGCCGGCGGTCACGTTAGGACCGCGGATAACGATTTCGCCGATTCCGCCGGGTGCGAGCAGCTGCCCCTCTTCGGACATGATCGCGATCTCGGGGCCGGCCGCCACACCGACCGAGCCGGGCTTGCGAACCGCCGGAGGCAAGGGGTTGGAGGCCATCTGATGCGTCGCTTCGGTCATGCCATACGACTCGATCAGCGGCGCATGAAAGACCTCTTCCAGTTCGCGGATGACCTGCGGCGGAATCGACGAGGACGACGAGCGCAAAAACCTCAGCGGATTGCGCTTGATCACCTCGGCATTCTTGCCGGCACGCGCAAGGATCGTCTGGTGCATGGTCGGCACAGCGGTGTACCAGGTCGGCTTGCACTCATCCATCCAGCCAAAGAATTTCAGCGCATTGAAGCCCGGTGTGCAAAAGACCTGCGATCCGGCCGACAGGGGCGCAAGCACCCCGGCAATCAGGCCATGGATATGAAAGAGCGGCATGATGTTCAGACCGCAATCGGTCGAGGTCAGCTGCAGCGTCTGACGGATATGGTTGGCCGAGGCGCACAGATTGGCCTGCGACAAGGGCACGATCTTGGGCCGCGAGGTGGTGCCCGAGGTATGCAGCACCATCGACACATCGGCGGCTTGCGCCGGGCCGGGCAGCGCAGCCGAAGCCGCTTTTTGCGTCTCGCCGGCGCGCAGTGACAGCGTAAAACCTCCGGCCGGGCCATCGGCGGCCGGCGTCAGTTCGATCACCTGCACACCCAGCTTGATCGCCACGTCCAGCGCCGGCGTCGTGCTCCCGCCTGCCACGATCAGGGCAGCTGCCTTGAGGTCGGTCAGATAGAACTCGAATTCTTCAGCCCGATACGCCGGATTGAGCGGTGCACTGGTGACTGCACAGGCGCAGGCGATGTAGCAGGTGGCCATCTCGGGACCGTTGTCGAGCACGATCGCGACGCGATCATTGCGGCCGATGCCCAGGCCGTTGAGTCGCTCGCGGGTGGCATCGACCAGCGCACGCAGGCCGGCAAAGCTCAGTGGCGTGCGACCAGGCGCGGAGATCGCAGTCGCCTGATCGGCACCGCGGGTGAGCAGCTCTTTGAGCGTGACAAGTTGAGTCGTGGTTTGCATCGGAAGATCCTGGAGGCTCGGCTTTCGAGACGTCAGGCCGTGTGCCGGACTGGCGCTCAAACATCAGCGTGAAGGGCGATCGCCATTGAGCATCCCGGGCATCGCACCAGCAAGGGCGTTGCCGTTGAAGGGCTTCTGGGGATCTGCCGCCGTTCAGCACAGCCCGCCAGTAGACATCGAAGCGTCACATCAGACCAGCGAAACCCCGCAGTTTCCCGCCGAATGATCCGGTATTTCGCAATACAAAACGCATCTGGGCAAAGTACACACCCGTTCGCCATGCATGACTTGTATCCCCTGACTTGCGCTCGATGGGCCGGCATCGGTTGCAGACCGGCAAAGCGGGTCGCTGCAGATTCCGTTTTCCTCCACAACGGCCGCTCGATCGCAATGTCAAGACCGTTGGCCACACACTGCAATGAAGGTCGGCACAGCCCATAGCGGCTAAGATGTCGCCTGCCGAGCACCGCGCCCCATTAAAAAAACTAATTTCCCATGAACCGACACGAGTTTTTGCGTGGCGCTGCCACGCTCGCTGCTGCTGTTGCTGCCTGGCCAGCGCTTTCTGCAATCCCCAAAAAATGGGACCGCAAATCCGGCCCGCCGATGACCGACGAAGCGGCTTTCGTGAAGTGGGGCGTCGAGACCCGCGGTGAAAATCCGAAGTATCTGGCGATGCGCTGGGCTCGCTACCAGGCGGTGCTCAAGAACAAGGACCTGAAAGACGAGCGCAATCAGCGCGCCTTTCTGATGACACCGCGCGAAAATTTCGTGCTCGATCGCAACCTGGCGCGCGCCTACGACCACGCCTTCCTTGACATCGGCTACGGCGTAACCATCTCCGGGCCTCACATCGTCGCCAAGATGACCTCCTCGATCGATGTGCAGGAAGGCGACAAGGTGCTGGAGATCGGCACCGGCTCGGGCTACCAGTCGGCCTACCTGTCCTACCTGACCGACAAGCTCTGGACCATCGAGATCATCAAGCCGGTGGCCGAGCGCACCCGTGCCACCTATGACAAGCTGATCGCCGACAATTACACCGAGTTCAAGGCGATCCAGACCAAGAATGCTGATGGCTACTATGGCTGGTCCGATGCCGGCCCGTTTGACAAGATCATCGTCACCTGCGGCATCGACCATGTGCCGCCGCCCCTGCTGCAACAACTCAAGGTCGGCGGTGTGATGGTCATCCCGGTCGGCCCGCCCGGCGCGCAGCGCGTGCTCAAGGTCGTCAAGGAGAAAGGCGCAGACGGCGAGATCAAGGTCACGCGCTCTGACATCTATGGCGGTCGCATCGTGCCCTTCGTGCCCTTTACCAAACTCGAGAACGACGAGATCAAGGGCACGCACAACCAGTGAACGCTTCTTTCGCCGGAACCGGAGGCTTTGGCGCGCGCTCCCTGACGCCGGTGTATCTCGCGGTCGGTCTGGTGGCCGGCGCGGTGATTGCGCTGCAGATCTCGATCATGCGCATCTTTGCCGTCGGCAGCTGGGCGCACTTCGGTTCGCTGGTGGTGAGCCTGGCGATGCTCGGCTTCGGCCTGACCAGCGCGGTAATGTGCATCTTCCCGAAGTGGTTCGAGCGCCATTGGCGACTGCTGTCGACCCTGGCGCTGCTGGCCTTCGGTCCGCTGGCGGTGGCCTCGAACCTGATCGCGCAGCAGTTCCCCTTCAATGCGATTTTCCTGGTCTCGGACCCGGTGCAGAAGTGGCGCCTTGCGCTCAACTTCGTGCTTTACCTCACGCCCTTTCTGGCCGGGGCGCTCTTTCTGGGCGTGGTCTTCCAGCGTGCCCAGACCATCTTCAACCGCGTCTATTTTGCCGATCTGGTCGGCTCGGGCATTTGCGGCCTGCTGCTGCTGCTGAGCATGTATGCACTGCGCCCCCAGGACTTGATCGCGGTGCCGCTGGTGCTCTGGGCGGGCGGATCACTGCTGTGGTTCCTGGCCCTGGGCGATCGTGGCGGCGCAATGCGTCTGGCTGCGGTAGCAGCACTGGCGCTGGCGGCGCATTTCGTGCTGCCCGGGGTGTTGGGCGTGCCCAAGATTGCGATCTCGGACTACAAGGGCGTGAGCTATGCCCGCAAGTTTCCGGACAGCAAGCGCATCCTCGAGAGCACCTCGCCCTTCGGCTATCTGGAGGTCTATTCGAGCTCCTACCTGCACTTTGCACCGGGCCTGTCCGACAACGCTGCCTTCAACCTGCCGCAGATGCCCTCGAATGCCTATCTCGGTCTTTACAGCGACAGCGAAGGCCCGATCGGCATCATCCGCAAGCTTCCTCCCGAGCAGACCGCGTACTACCGCTATCTGCCGATGTTCTATCCCTACCTGATCAAGAACAAACCGCAGACCTTCGTCGCGCAGTTTGGTGGCGGTTTATCAACCGCACTCGCGCTGGCCGCCGGATCCTCGAGCGTGACGGTGGCCGAGGGCGATCGCGGCATTCTCGAAGCTTTCCGCACGCAACAGGTCCTGCGCGATTTCACCGGCGACATCCTGAATCAGCCCGGCGTCGAGGTGATCGACTACGAGGGACGAATCTACCTGGCCGGTGTGCGCGATCGCTTCGACATCGTCGACCTGTCACTGGCCGATTCGGCCGGCCTCTCAAGTCCGGGCGGCTTTGCGATCATCGAAAAATACGCTTATACCCGCCAGGCGATGGCGAATTACATGCAGGCACTCAAGCCCGACGGCGTGCTGTCGGTGACGCTGTGGAACAAGGAAGAACCGCCCAAGTCGGTGCTCAAGCTCTACGCCACGATGGCGGCTGCGGCCAGAGAAGTGGGCGGTGCCGAGATCTCGCGCAAGTTCTTTGTGGTCTCGGCCTACCTGTCGTCGACCACCGTGCTGTTCAAGCGCGATGGCTTCAGCGACACCGAGATCGCGCTGCTGCGCAAGCACACCGCGGCCATGTCCTTCGATGAAATCTATTCGCATGGGCTGGCGGTAGATACCAGCGGTCAGGCCGCGCTGCTGGGCGAGTATCGCGAGCAGATCTTCGGCAATGGCGCAGTGCAGGCGGTCGGCGCCTCACAGCCCGCAGGCAGCAATACGCCGGCGAAAGCGGGTTCAGCCGCCGAGCCGCAAGAGCCGCCGCCGGGCGATGCCGATGCGCCCCAGGTGCTGCCGTCCACGCAACTGGGCCGCCTGGCCTGGCATGCGCTGGTCACTGGCCAATGGGATGCGCTGGCGCGCGACTATGTCTTTGACACCCGAGTGCTCAGCAATGCCCAGCCCTACTTCGCGGCCTATGTGAAATTCGCCGACCTGCCGCGTGTCACTGACCGGCTTGAGTTGCTTCAAGATGAATGGGGCTTTCTGCTGATCTGGGCCACTCTCGGCGTGGCCTGCATCGCGGCGCTGTCGCTGGTGCTGCTGCCGCTGGTGTTCGGCTGGCGCACGATCTTCAGCCGCTATCCGGGCAAGGCTCGCACCATTGTCTATTTCGCCTGCCTGGGCCTGGGCTACATCATGGTCGAGGTCGGTCTGATCGCGCACTTCATCCTGGCGCTTGGCAATGCCACGATTTCGGCCTCGGTGCTGATCACCGGCATGCTGATCTTCTCCGGCCTGGGCAGCTTCGTGTCGGAGCGAGCCCTGCCGCAGGCGCGCAGCGTGATGCCGGTGATCTTCGGCCTGATCGGGGCTATTTTGATCGGCTATGGCTTGTGGATCGACCATGCACTTGATGCGATTGCCGCCCTGCCCTATGTGGCGCGACTGCTGTGCTGCTTCGTGCTGATCGCGCCGCCCGCTTTCCTGATGGGCTTTCCGATGCCGGTGGCGATGACCACGCTGGGCCGTTTGGGCAAGGAAGCGATGTTCCTGTGGGCTTGGGGCATCAATGGCTGCTTCTCGGTGATCGGTGCCGCGCTGGTGCCGGTGCTGGCCACCTCCTTCGGGCTGCACAGCGTCCTGGCCGTGAGCGGTGCAGCCTATCTGCTGGCGTTGCCAATGTTCTATGCGGTGCTCAAGCCGCTGCAAGGCCAAACGGCCCGCGCGGCCCTGGCGTGAAAGCCGGGCGCCGCGCTCTGATTGCTGCAGCCGCTGCAGCCGCGGCAACCACAACAGCAGCCGCGGCAAGCACCACAGCCCCCGCAGCCGCGGCCTCGCCCGCCACTGCGGCGCGTTCGGTCAAACCCCCACGCCAGAGTCTTGTATCGATGCGTCATTCGGCCTTCCCGTATGAGGGGACGGTGCCGGATACCGGATTGCCATTTCTCGATGCCACGCAGGATGGCCTGATCGGTCACCTGTCGGCGCGCGGCGGCTTTTATGCGGCGCAGACCACCTACAGCGATCGGCGTTCCCTGTTGCATGTCGGGGCTGGCTATCGCGGCTCGACCAGATCACTGGTGGTGGTGTTCTTTCATGGCAATGGCGCCACACTCACTCGCGATGTGATCCTGCGCCAGCGGGTCGCCGAGCAGTTCGATGCATCGGGCATCGATGGCGTCCTGATCGCCCCTCAACTGGCGGTCGATGCCTGGGATTCGAGCGCCGGCCATTTCTGGGACAGCCGCTTTGCGCCGCGTTATCTGGACGAGGCCTTCAGCCATCTGGCGCCGATGTCGGGTTTGCCGCTTCAGGCGCTGCAACGCTCGCGCGTGGTGCTGGTGGCCTACAGCGGTGGCTACCTGCCGCTGTCCTGCTGCCTCGCAGAAAAAGGCCTGGGCACGAGGCTTTCCGGCGTCGTCCTGCTCGATGGCTTGTATGGCGAGCAGGAGCGCTTCGAGCGCTGGATCACCGCCCATCATCGCCGGGCCTTTTTCGTCAGCGCCTGGGGCAATTCGAGCCTGAGCGAGAATGTGGCATTCAATCTCGCGCTGGCACAGCGCAACATCGCGGTTCAGACTGGTACGCCGCAGCGACTGTCGGGGGGTGGTGTGTGGACTGTGCCATCACTGGCAGCCGAGCACATGGACTTCGTCACCCGCGCCTGGGTCGATGCGCCGCTTCGCGATCTGCTGTCGCGGATGCGCTGAGCGTTGGCTTTACATCGACCCTGGAAGACGCTTGCAAGCGGCATACGAAACGTTAAAAAAATTATTTTTTTATCAGGCAATACCCGATGAGGGAATGCTGCCTGCACCCGACAGCCTCCCCGAATCCGCACCGACACCGTCACCCGCACCAATACCCGCTCCGTCAATCGCTCCGACGCCTGCTTTCAAGCCCCCATGAAAATTGCCACCTGGAACGTCAACTCCCTGAAGATCCGCCTGCCCCAGGTCCTGACCTGGCTGCAAGCCAATCCGGTCGACATCCTTTGCCTGCAGGAGACCAAGCTGACCGACGATCGCTTTCCTGCGCTCGATCTGGCCGCGGCAGGCTACACCTCGATTTTTTCAGGCCAACCGACCTACAACGGTGTGGCCATCCTGTGGCGCGCCGACCGCGGCTGGGAGCCGAGACAGACCGTGATCGGCAATCCGCATTTTCCCGACGAACAGAAGCGCCTGATCAGCGCCGAATTCGATGGCGTGCGAGTGGTCTGCGCCTATGTGCCCAACGGGCAGGCGGTGGGCAGCGACAAATACGACTACAAGTTGCGCTGGCTCGAAGCACTGCATGTCTGGCTTGGCGAGTCGCTCACCACACAGCCCCGGCTGGTGGTGGCGGGCGACTACAACATCGCACCCGAGGATCGCGATGTGCACGATCCGGCCGCCTGGGCGGATCAGGTGCTGTGCTCGGTCCCCGAGCGCGATCGCCTGCGCCAGTTGATGGCGCTCGGTCTGAGCGATGGCTTCAGGCTCTTTGATCAGCCCGACAAGACCTTCAGCTGGTGGGACTACCGCCAGCTCGGTTTCCAGAAGAACCGCGGCCTGCGCATCGATCACCTGCTCGTCAGCGACGCGCTCAAATCCTTGGCCACCGCCTGCCACATCGACCGCGCGCCGCGAAAGTGGCAGCAGCCGTCGGATCACGCGCCGGTGATCCTTGAACTGGACACCAGCCGCGCGACTTAGTTGCAGTTCAGATATTCATCATCGCCAGCGCACCCAGCACCACACCGACGGCGGCCACGCCATAGACACCGCTCAGCAGCCACGAACGCCTGGTGAGCAGCGCGATGGCGGCGAGCGCAATCGACACCTGCAGGACGGTGGTCGCCTGGGCCCAGCGATGATGCACATGCAGGGCATGGTCGCTGTCGTGATCCCATTTGAGCGATTCGGCCTCGAGTGTCTCGGCATCCTGCTTGATCTTCGCCTTCTCGTCGCTGTAGCGTTTTGCCTGCGCGCGGTAGTCGTCCTGGCGGGCTGCGGGTGCGATGTCGACGGCCAGCTCAGCGAGGTTCTGCTTGCTGCTTTTGGCCTGATAGAAATTCCATTGATTGGAAGCCTCGGTCTTCTTGATCGCGGCGTTGTTCTTGAAGAGCATCGCCTCGGCCTGCGTCGCACCCGCCTGATAGGCGAAGACTGCGCCGATGGTGGCGATCAGCGCGGTGGTGACCGCAATGCGGCCCGACATGCGGTCGCTGGCACCGTGTTCGGCAGCGTGTTCGATCTCATGGTCGTGAGGACCGTGAACATGAAACTGATTACCTGACATGAGCGTCCCTCAGTGGTTTGAAGACTGAATTGGAGCACATCTCATCCACTGCAAGATGACGGCAGCCAGCGCAGGCGCCGGGCCTGTCACGGACGATGAACGCGCAATGCCCTGATCGCCGCTCAGTCGTCGTCTTCGAGCCGCAAATCCTGGATCTTTCGGGTGATGGTATTGCGCCCGATGCCAAGACGCAGCGCCGCATCAATGCGACGCCCACGGGTATGGCGCAAGGCGGTCTTGATGATCGTCGACTCGAAGACGCGGGCCAGTTGATCCATCACCTCCGAGGTACTCGGTGGCTCGCCACCGCGGGCGGACTGCGCCGACAGAATCTGCAGCACTTCGGTCTCGAGCAGCGCAGCCCAGTTGGGCCGCACTGGCAGGACCACTGCAGCACTTGCGGGTGCGAAGGCCGACTGGCCTGCGATCCATTCGCGCGCAGGCGAATGTCCCTCATGGGGTCCCGCTGCCAGCGGTGCCGCAAAGGCGTCGCTCGCATCCGACTCGCGCGCGATCTCAGCATTAGCCCATCCGCCGATCTCGGCCGATGCACCCGCCATTGACCGCTTGGCAACCCCATGACCAGGCAACTCGCTGCCCGAGGGCATCGACACCGAGGCGGACCAGGCGGTGGGTACTGTGGCGGGCATCGCCATCGGAATGCCATTCGCAAATGCCGCAGGCGATGGCGGCGAGACCGCCGCAATCACCTCGGGCGGCAAGTCCTTGAACTCGACCGTCTGCGCAGGTGCCATCACTGTCAGCCAGTGGCAGACATTTTCGAGCTGCCTGACATTGCCCGGCCATGCAAAGGCCGACAGGCTGGCAAGCGCCTCGTCTGACAGCCGTTTGGCATCGACGCCCAACTCGCGCGCGCTTCGGGCAAGAAAATGCCGTGCCAGCAGCGGCACGTCCTGGGCACGCTCGCGCAGCGGCGGCAGTCGCAGACGGATGACATTCAGCCGGTGGAACAGGTCTTCCCGAAACAGACCCTGACGCACCCGCTCCTCAAGATTCTGGTGAGTCGCGGCAATCACCCGCACGCTTGCCTTCAGCGGCTGGTGGCCACCAACCCGATAGAAGTGTCCATCGGACAGCACCCGCAAAAGCCGTGTCTGCAATTCGGCCGGCATATCGCCGATCTCATCCAGAAAGAGCGTGCCGCCCTCGGCCTGCTCGAAGCGACCGCGCCGCATCTGCTGCGCGCCGGTAAAGGCACCCCGCTCATGGCCGAAGAGTTCGGACTCGAGCAGGTCGCGCGGAATCGCGGCGGCGTTGAGCGCCACGAAAGGCTGTTTCGCCCGGGCACTGTGGCGATGCAAGGCCTGTGCGATCAGCTCCTTGCCGCTGCCCGACTCGCCGGTGATCATGACGGTGACATTCGATTGCGACAGCCGGCCGATCGCCCTGAAGACCTCCTGCATTGCAGGCGCCTGCCCGAGCATCTCGGGTGATTCGGGGATGAGCTCTTCGGCGGCCGCCTCGCGGTCGCTCTCGGCCACTGCCCGCCGGATCAGCTCGACTGCCTTGGGCAGATCAAAGGGCTTGGGCAGGTATTCAAACGCCCCCCCCTGAAACGCGGAGACCGCGCTGTCGAGATCGGAGAACGCGGTCATGATGAT
>CAIVAS010000166.1 GCA_903903975.1 uncultured Burkholderiales bacterium | reverse complement strand
GAGCCCGTGTAATGACCCAGTGAAAACCTGCTCAGGTGCTATGTTTGGAGGACACCACCGTGAGCACGTTGATGGAAGAGGAAATCAAACGCTGGACGGCGCGGCGCAAGACCGCGCTGGTGCTGGAGATCATCCAGGGCAAGACGACGGTAGCGGAGGCCAGTCGGGCCTACGACCTGCCACCGTCTGAGATCGAAGACTGGGTCGATGACGGTAAGAAGGGAATGGAGAACGCGCTGCGTGCCAACCCCCAGGACGTTCGAGAACAGTACGAGCGCCAGCTGAAGGACCTGCAGGAAGCGTACGGCGAAGCGATGCTGGAACTGCGTGCCCGAAAAAAGTTGCAGTCCCTGTTGGGCGAGGACGAGAAATGATCGAGACGATCCGCCAGGGACTAAAGGAAGACGGATTCGACGTCTCGATCAGCAAGCTTTGCAAGTGGTTCGAAGTGCCACGCCGGACCGTGTATTACCGCCCGACGAAGGCCGAGCCCAAGGTTCAGGAACATCTGCTGACCCCGATCAAAGCGATGATCGAGGAGAACCCGTCGTTCGGCTACCGGACGGTTGCGCATCTGCTGGATTTCAACAAGAACACGGTGCAGCGGATCTTCCAGATCAAAGGCTGGCAGGTCAGAAAGCGGCCGGTCGGCTTCAGGCCTCGAATCAAGGCCTTGCTGTCGGTGGCGGAGCGGCCGAACGAACGCTGGGCGACGGATTTGTGCCGGATTTGGGCTGGACGTGATGGCTGGACGACGCTAGCGCTGGTGATCGACTGCTGCAGCCGGGAGCTGCTGGGCTGGCACCTGTCTCGCAGCGGCCGATCGAAGACCGCGGAGTCGGCGCTCGAGCACGCGTTGATCGCTCGATTCGGGACGCTGGGCAAGGTGCCACAGCCGTTCCTTCTGAGATCCGACAACGGCCTTGTGTTCACCAGCCGAAGCTACACGGCCCTGGTTCGAGGCTATGGCCTGCGCCAGGAATTCATCACACCGTACAGCCCCGAGCAGAACGGCATGGTCGAGCGCGTGATTCGAACCTTGAAAGAGCAGTGCGCGCACCGGCATCGGTTCGAGTCGTTGCAACACGCCAGCAGGACGATCGGAGATTGGATCGGCTTTTACAACAACCGACGACCCCACCAGGCGCTCGGCATGAAGACCCCCGCTAAGGCATTTGCTTTAGCGGCCTGAGTTGAGCAGGTTCTGCTGGGTCATTACACCCGTGCGTGGTGCCAGGCTCACGGAGTGTCAACCAGAGGGCCAGACTCAAGCAATACCGTTGCGTTCTTTTCGGTACGCCCGCAATTCGACCGGCCTGAACCCACTCAAATAATCCCTGGAACTAAAAATTCCAAGCAGGTCAAGCGACCAGTCGCAAGTCCAACGATTACCTAAACGACTGCGCGCTCGAGCGTGACGATGGAATGATCAGCAAGACACCGCAAAGATTGCTGTATCCGATCGAGCGGCCGCGCGGCCGCCGGCCAGTCATACGACGCGAGTGCGCGAGCCGTTGCGGTTACGCCCGATGGCGGCATCGATTCGGTACGTGCGATCGTGTTGACCAGGTGGCTGCTCTATCTCATAGGCCCCTCACCTCTGGGATAAAGGCCATTCTCGGCCAATCTCTCAACTTATCGGCGGCAATAGATTTCCGGGAAGGTCACCTTTCTCGGAGGGCAGTTATCGGCCAGAAGCGGTCGTTCAACATTGCGGTATCGGCCAGTTGATTCCGCCACCGTTTGCAGACGTTCGGGTGATCGAGTCTCTAAAACAGAGCCGGTTTAGCTAATCAGCAATGCCAAGCCAGACGGCGACAGCTCGCTCGATTTCGATGAGTTGTTCATTCGCAATCGCGCCGAATTTCCCGCGCAGTTTGTCCCGGGCAACGGTATGAATCTTGTCGATCATCACGTCAGACGGCGCACGCAGGCCGTTGGTCTCGTCAGGAAACAGGCGCACTCGAAAGATCGGCGTCTCGCGCAGGTCGCTGCTCAGCGGCAATATCGTCACCGATGGGTGGTCTCCAAACAAGTTGGACTGAATGACCAGCGCAGGGCGAGGTTTGCCAAAATCGCCGGGCAGGGCAACGGTTGTCAGGTCACCGCGCCTCAAGCCGACCAGCCATCCGTATCAGCAACTTGCTCAATCCAGTCGAGTATTTCGCGCTCATGCGGGTCTGCATCCAGCAACGCCGACTGGCGCCGGCACTCGGCTGCAAAATCAGCACTGCGGGTATCTGGCACCCAAAGCTGGACCGGCCGCATGCCCCGCGCTTTGAGGCTGGCCCGGTGCTTTTGCACACGGGTAAAGGAAGACGTCTGAGCCACACCAACTCCGAACTAGAAAATTCCTAGAAAGCATAGCACCCTTGTTTCATGAAACGGTGATGCTTCAAGCCTTCAATGGCGCGCTCGAGCATTGATTTTGACCCTGCAATCCGGCTGCAGGCAATCGTGCAGCTTTCGAGTCTCCCGTATCGGCCAGAAGCGCAAGCTCACCAAAGTCAGTTGTTCGGTAGGGCCACTTTTTCCAGCGTATCCAGTCGACCAATAATCCCCATTGCGCCGAGTGCAGGTGGCTGGCAGCCTGTCAATGAGCGGTGCAGGATTTCGCATTGCCAGTGGTCGTGTCCCAGCGCGTGGTGTAAGTCCACAGCCCAGAAGGACTGAGGTGCACGCTACTCAGCGAGCCACTGCGGGCAGCCGAGTGGGGACAGTATCGCT
>CAIVAS010000165.1 GCA_903903975.1 uncultured Burkholderiales bacterium | reverse complement strand
CCTTGGTGCTGACGCTGACGGTGTTGCCGACATCCAGCCGCGTCGTGTAGCCGGGCACGAAGTTGGCGTTGCCGCCCAACGTGAGCGGCAGGCTGCGCAGCCGGTAGTCGGCGCCGAAGTTGGCCGTGCCCTTGGCCTGCTGGTCGAGCTCGACCATGTTCGAGTATTCCCAATGCGTGCCGGCAAAAACTGTCGAGCCCGGGAAACGCTTTTCGAAAGCGTTGGTGCGGGCCATCAGTTCACCGGTGACCGCGGCCTCGCCCAGAATTTTCTTCTGGCGATCAGTGGGCGCAAAGGGCTTGCCTTTCTCGATGCCGATCGAGCGCAGCATCGCGTAAAAATAGCCATCGCGCGCCTCCGGCGGTTCGGGCTCAAGCACGTCTTTCAGCTGCTGGTAATAGCTGATATCGCTAGGCTGCCATGAGGCCCACTCCCGGCCACCAACCGGGATGTAGTTGGTCACGCCCGGCTTGGCGCGATCGGCCCAGGCATAGAGGCGATGCTTGCGCACCGTCGCCTCGGCCTCGGCCCGATCGGCCGACAGGCCTCGGGTGCCCCACCACAGCTGGTTGGACGGTGAACGCACGACGATATAGCCCGGCGCCTTCACCTCGGGACCGCCCGGCGGCAGGATCAGGTACTTGGCGCCCATGCCTTTATCGGGGCCGGTCTGGCCCATGTCGGTGATCGGTCGTTGCCAGATGTCGTTGACGCCCCCTGCGATGGCGCCAGGCGGCACCTCGACCACCAGCGGGCCCTTCTCGGCCATGTTCCAGAAGCTGAAGGCATAGAGCGTGGTGAGGTTGGGCGTGAGCATCCCGGCCTTGTCCTTCAGGGACTGATACAGAACGATCTCGCCATCCTTCGCGCCGAAGTTCTTCAGGTGTGCCTGATGCAGATTGTGAAAGCCCACTGCCGGCAGGCCCCACAGAAAAATCTGGGAGGCTCGCTGATAGTCCATCTCGTCATAGAGCTTTTCGATGGCTTCTTTTGAGGGATAGCCGTTTTCGAGCTGCAGCGTGCCCATACGGGTCGAGACGGGCTGGGCCAGCGCGACCGAGCCGATGGACAGTGCAGCGGAGACGGCCAGTGACGCAGACAGGCCAATGCGCAGAGAACAGGTCATTGAAGTACTCACGGAAGCGTTGCGGATGAGGGTGTCGGCTTACTTGATCTCGACCAGAGGCGGCAAGGTCCAGCTGCCATCGATCAGACCTGCCTTGGGCCCATAGAAGCGGGCGGCAAAGAAAAAAGGTCCCTTGGGCGTTGGCAGCCAGTTGGATGCCTTGTCGGGGCCAGGGTTGTCGCTGGTCAGATAGATTTCGAGCGAGCCGTCGGCCCCCCTCTTCAGGCCCTCCGTGCGATCGCCGACCGAGTAGCGATTGAGCGGATTGGCCACCAGCAAGCGCTCGGGCAACTTGTACATCGTGATCGACCAGAAGATGTCGACCGGCGGCAGTTGGCCTGGCTCAAAGCGCAGCAGCCATTTCCGGTTGCCGTCGAGCACCTTGCCATCGGCGCTGGTCTGCTGGCTGGCGTAGACCGCTTCCTCTTTGGTATTGGCATAGATGCCGAGCATGGCGCCGATGGATCGGCGCATCACATAATCGCTGCCGAGCTGCTCGCGGGAGCCGAACATGAACTTCGAGTCCTTCTCCGCAAGTGCCCTCTCGGTGAGTTCCTTTTTCGCGGCCTGCACGCCCGACTCGATCGCAGCCCGCGTCTCAGGCGACAGCGCATTCGGATTAAAGGACCGGCCAGCGCCGATCCCGATCCGGGAGAAGCGCTCGAATTGCGCCTGCTCCGAGGGCACGGTTGGCATGAAGGGCAGCATCGCGTTGAGGTAGCCGATGAAGCCGATGCCTTCGGCTTTGTCCTTGTCCCAGGGCGGCAGGACGATCGGCGCAAGGGGTGCGGGCGCCGGCTTTCCGGTGAAGCTCGACAAGGGCGTGATTCGATACTGCGCCTGCAGGGCCTGGAGCGCCGGGATATCGTCGGCGCCATTGAGTTGGGTGCGCGTGAGCGTGCCAACGATCTCGGTCTCGGCGCGAAACACGCCGGTGATGCCGCTGGGCACCTCGCCCTTCCAGCGCGGACCGGCAAAGAGATAGTTGCCCGCCTCGCGACCGGTGGTGCGCACACCGGTATAAGCGAAATTGTGGGTGTAGAGATCGAACCACTGGTTCACGTAATAGCGCGGTGCCGGCACCGCCGGCAGCGAAATCACGATCGGCTCGGCACGCAGATCAAGCCAGGCCCATGAATAAGGCGTGTCGTTGTTCGGCGAAACAATGTCGGTGTCGGCCGGCGTGTTCAGGCGCGAATAATTGCGAAAGCGGTTGAAGCCGCCGACATAGCCTGGAAATTGCGGATTGAGGGCCTGGTTGTAGAGCGTCTGATAGCCCTGGATCGGCGCATAGGCATAGAGCCAGGCCTCTTTGGCAATCGCCTCGATGTTCTTGAATTGCGCGGTGTCGGTGGCGGGGGTGGCGGGGGTGGCCGACGGGGCCGACGACGGCAGGAACGACGAAAAAGGCGAGGTGGTCGAGGTCGAACAGGCCGCCAGCAGGCTCAGTGCCCCGGTCAGCAGGATCGATCGCAGCGGAAAAGTGAAGACCATCGTGACTCCATTGACAGTGGCAATTTGTTTGTTCGGGCGCGAGCCTGACGCATCCCCCGGGTATAGCGCAATGCCATATCAGCTATCGATTTCATGCGAATTGGGTATATTCAATGACCACTTCATCGAGCCACTCACCGTGCAGATCGATCTGCGACTCCTGCGTCAGGCCCAGGCACTTGCCGATTACCGCAGCTTCACTCGCGCTGCCGAGGCCCTGAACATCGCGCAACCCTCGCTCAGCCGGGGCATCAAAGAGCTAGAGTCTCGGGTCGGGTTGCCGCTCTTCGAGCGCCTTCGCTCGGGCCACCAGCCGACCGACTTCGGTCGGGTGTTCCTGGAACACGCCTCGGGTCTGCTGGCAGGCTACGAAGATCTGGAACGCGATGTCGCGCAGACCAAGGGTCTGGGCACGGTCGAGATGACGGTGGGCTTCGGTGCCTATGCCGCCGAGGCTCTCGCCCCGAGCTTTGCGCCCCGGTTTGTCGCAGAGCATCCATCGGTGAGACTTCGCATCCGCATGGAAGATCCGACATCAATGGCGCGCCTGCTGCGCTCGCGAAGCATCGACGTCGCGGTCTGCGAATCGAGTGTCATGGCTGACGATGACACCATCGACGTCATCGACACGCTCGAGCCGGTGCCAGGCCATGTCGTCGTGCGGGCAGGTCACCCACTGGCCAAGAGGAATGACGCAGGGATCGCCGACATCCTGGCGTATCCGTATGCGCAGGTGGTGATGCTGCCGGCACGCGTCCTTAAGCCGATCCTCGCTGCACGACGCGATTCGCCGATGCCGACCTTTCCGGCAATCGAATGCCCGTCCTTCAGTCTTGCCGCCAGCATCGTCGCCTCAACCAACGCCTTCACCTTCGCCTCACTGGGCATGGTGCGAGCCGAACTCGACGCAGGACGGGTCGTGTCGCTGATGCAGGCTGACTGGATGCACGCAAAGTGGTGTATCGCCCGACTGCGCAAACGTGTCGTCTCGCCACCGATGCTCGACATGGTCAAGGCACTGAGACAGGCGCATCGAGAGGCCCTTCATGCGGAAACGGAATTGCGCGCACGCTGGTGTCGTTAAACTCAAGCCAGACACCTCACGAAAAATCGTCGGCTCGATCAAGCGTCGACATCAGGAGACACCATGAAGCGATTCACTCACGCAGGTTCGCGTTTCGAACCGGCATCGCTGCGCTTTGGTCTGGCAGCCCTTCTGGCCTGCGCGGCACTCAGTGCCTGCAATACGACAGGACCCGGCACGGTTGCCGACACACGCCATGATGCCCCGAGAAAACCCGCGGTCGCCTGCGCTGATCTGGCGAAGATGGGACTGAGCTTTGAAGGGAACACCACGGTGGTCGCGGCCTCCGCCGTTACTGGCGGCAGCATCGCTCTGTCGAGCGGACAGACAATCGGCAATCTGCCCACGATGTGCCGTGTCGAGGGCGTGGCTCGCCCAAGCAGCGACTCTGATATCCGTTTCGAGGTCTGGCTGCCGATCGACCGCTGGAATGGCCGCTTCATGGCGTCTGGCGAAGGCGGCTTTGCCGGCGCCCTCAACTACACGCGTGGTGGCCTGGACGGCGGTCTGGACGAAATCGTGAGGCGCGGCTATGCCACCGCCTCGACCGACACCGGGCATCGGGCAGCCGATCAGTTCTGGGCAATCGGCCATCCTGAACGCGTGACCGACTATGCCTATCGGGCCAAGCATCTGGTCACCGTGGCCGCCAAGGGCCTGATCGCCACCTACTATGGCCAGGCCCCGGTGAAGTCCTATCTCAATTCATGCTCCAACGGCGGGCGGCAGGCGCTGGTGCAGGCCAACCGCTATCCGGCCGACTACGACGGTTTCGTGATCGGCGCCCCCTGGAACTACACCCAGCGCGCCGCCGCCGGTTTCCTGTGGACGGCGCAGGCACTGTCGCAGCCGGGTGCTGCCATTCCCGCCACCAAACTGCCGATCATCCGCAACGCGGTGCTGGCGAAATGCGATGCCATCGATGGTCTGAAAGACGGCCTGATCGAAGACCCGCGACGCTGCGGCTTCGATCCCGCCACCCTGCAATGCAAGGGTGCGGACGCCGCAGATTGTCTGACCTCCGCCCAGGTCACTGCAGTGCGCAAGCTCTATCAGGGCCCTGTCAACCCACGCACCGGCGAGCAGCTCTACCCCGGCTGGTCGCAGGGCAGCGAATCCATGTGGGGACGCATCGTCGCCAATTCCCCGACCAGCTCGCCGCTTGTTCTGGGCATCGGCTACTACCAGAACCTTGTCTACAGCGATCCGAAATGGGACTTCACGAAATTTGATTTCGATCGCGACATGACGCTGGCCGACGAAAAAATGTCGCCGGTTCTCAATGCGATGCAATCGGATCTGTCCACGGTTCGCGATCGGGGCGTAAAAATTATTTTTTATCAGGGATGGGATGACGAGGTGCTGCAACCCGGACATACGCCGAACTACTACGAGCAGGTGACGCGCACGATGGGCGGACCGGAATCGACGCAGCGCTTTGCCCGGCTCTTCATGGTGCCGGGAATGGGACACTGCTATTTCGGTCCCGGGGCCACCAGTTTTGGTGGCGTTGGCCAGCAGATCACGCCCACGCGCGATCCGGCCCATGACCTGCAGAGTGCGCTTGAAAAGTGGGTCGAGAACGACGTCGCACCCGACACGATGATCGCGACCAAGTTCACCGACGACGCGCCGGCGACCCGAAGCGTCAAGCTCACGCGACTGCTTTGCACCTATCCGAAAGTCGCGCGATACAAGGGCCAGGGCAATCCGGATGATTCAAGCAGTTTTGAATGCGTGAACCCGGCGTCAATGCAGAGATGACGCTCCGGGGCGAGCGACCCGCCTGCCGTCTCAGGCAGGTCGCTCGCCCTGATCCAGGCAAAAAAAATCGGGCTGCCTGAGCAGCCCGATCGATCCTGCGAAACGACGCTGACGTATCAGGCCGGATCGGCAGGTGCAGCAGGTGCTGCCGCTGCGGCATCGGCAGCCGCAGCCTTCATCGACAGACGCAGTCGGCCTTTCTCATCGGCCTCGAGCACCTTCACCCGGACGGCCTGGCCCTCCTTGACATAGTCGGCCACTTTCTCGACCCGCTCATTAGCGATCTGCGAGATATGCAGCAGACCGTCGCGACCCGGCAGGATCTGGACGATCGCGCCGAACTCGAGCAGCTTGAGCACCGTGCCTTCGTAGACCTTGCCGATCTCGACTTCAGCGGTGAGGCCTTCGATGCGCTTTTGAGCCCGCTTGGCCGCCTCGGCATCAATCGCGGCGATGGTGATGTTGCCGTCGTCCTTGATGTCGATGGTGGTGCCGGTCTCTTCGGTAATCGCACGGATGGTTGCACCACCCTTGCCGATCACGTCGCGGATGCGCTCGGGGTTGATCTTCATGGTGTACATGCGCGGCGCGAAATCGGACAGTTCGGTGCGAGCACCTTCCATGGCCGTGCGCATCTTCTCGAGGATGTGCAGCCGGCCTTCACGCGCCTGGGCGAGTGCGACCTGCATGATTTCCTTGGTGATGCCCTGGATCTTGATGTCCATCTGCAGCGCGGTGATGCCGCTGTCGGTACCGGCCACCTTGAAGTCCATGTCGCCGAGGTGATCTTCGTCGCCCAGGATGTCGGTGAGCACCGCGAAGCGGTTGCCGTCCTTGATCAGTCCCATGGCGATACCGGCCACATGCTTGTCGATCGGCACACCGGCATCCATCATCGCCAGGCAGCCGCCGCAAACCGACGCCATCGAGGACGAGCCATTGGACTCGGTGATCTCGGAGACCACCCGCATCGAATAGGCAAACTGCTCGACCGGCGGCACCAGTGCGGCCAGCGCGCGCTTGGCAAGACGGCCATGACCGACTTCGCGACGCTTGGGCGCACCAAAGCGTCCGGCTTCACCGGTGGCAAAGGGCGGCATGTTGTACTGGAGCATGAAGCGATCGCGGTATTCACCGTTGATCGAGTCGATGATCTGCTCATCGCGCGCGGTGCCAAGCGTGGCCACCACCAGTGCCTGGGTCTCGCCCCGGGTAAAGAGCGCCGAGCCATGGGCACGCGGCAGCACGCCGGTGCGAATCGAGATCGGGCGAACCGTGCGGGTATCGCGGCCATCGATGCGGGCTTCGCCCGACAGGATCTGGCTGCGAACAATGCGCGACTGCAGCTCGAAGAGAATGTTGCCGAGCTCGTTGGCATCGGGTACCGGCTGGCCGGCGGCCGCCGCCTCGGCGATCACGGTCGCCTGAGCTGACTTCTCGATGGTGCGGATGAGCTGGGTGCGCTCCTGCTTGTTACGCGTGCGATAGGCATCGCGCATGCCGGTCTCGGCCAGCGCCGAGATGCGGGCAATGAGGGCTTCATTGCGGGCCGGCGGCTGCCAGTCCCATTCGGGTTTGCCGGCGATCTCGACCAGTTCATCGATCGCCTTGATGACCGACTGCATCTGGTCGTGGCCATAGACCACCGCACCCAGCATCACGTCTTCGGG
>CAIVAS010000164.1 GCA_903903975.1 uncultured Burkholderiales bacterium | reverse complement strand
TCGATGAGGCGAGTGCGGCGGCCGAAGCGATGGGCGTGCTCAGGCGCGCCTCGCGCCATGCCTCCAACCGCTTTCTGGTCGACGCGGCCGTGCATCCGCAGGTGATTGCGGTGATCCGCACCCGCGCCCGCTGGATGGGCATCGAGGTGGTGGTGGCCGACGCCGACACCTTCGATGCCGCTACCGTCTTCGGTGCGCATGTGCAGTGTCCGGATACCGTCGGGCGCATTCGCGATCTCGCACCGCTGGCCGACGCGCTGCATGCCGCAGGCGGCAAGCTCTCGATCGGCGTCGATCCGCTGGCCGCCCTGCTGGTGCGATCGGCAGGCGCAATGGGGGCCGATATCGCGATCGGCTCGGCACAGCGCTTTGGCGTGCCGCTGGGCAATGGCGGGCCGCACGCCGCCTTCATGGCAGTGCGTCAGGACCTGGTGCGGATGATGCCCGGGCGCATCATCGGCGTGTCGAAAGACGCCGCCGGCAACCTCGCCTATCGCATGTCCTTGCAGACCCGCGAGCAGCACATCCGCCGCGACAAGGCCACGAGCAACATCTGCACCGCGCAGGCGCTGCTGGCCAATATGGCTGCGTTCTACGCGGTCTATCACGGCCCGCAAGGGCTGCTGCGCATCGCGCTGCGGGTCAATGCCATGACGCGGCTAATGCTCGCGACTGCCGGCATCACGCCGGTCCATGCCGCCTTCTTCGACACCGTTCTGATCGATCCGGTCGCCAACAAGCTCGATGCCACACTGATTGCAAAGCGCGCGGCCGAGCAGCGCATCAACCTGCGCCGCCTTGCCGACGGACGCATCGCCATCGCGCTCGATGAAACCGTGGGCCTGGCCGATGTAGCCGACCTTGTCGAGGTGCTCACAGGCCGCCGCCCGGTCTTCGACGCGCCGGCCAATGCCGCTGCAGTCGGCGCAGAACTCGGCATCGAACCGGCATCGATCCCCTCGGCCCTGCGCCGCGAAAGCGCGGTGCTCACACATCCGGTCTTCAACCGCTTTCACAGCGAGACCGAGTTCATGCGCTATCTCAAGCGCCTCGAGAACCGCGACATCTCGCTGGTGCATTCGATGATCCCGCTGGGCTCGTGCACGATGAAGCTCAATGCGGCGGCCGAGATGGCACCGGTCACCTGGCCGCAGTTCGCAGCCATCCATCCCTTTGCGCCCGCCGGGCAGCGCGAGGGCTACACCGAGATGCTGCGACAGCTCGGTGAATGGCTTGCCGAGATCACCGGCTTCGATTCGGTGTCGTTCCAGCCGAATTCGGGCGCACAGGGCGAATACGCCGGCCTGCTGGCGATCAGGCAGTGGCAGGCCGCGCGCGGCCAGGGCCATCGCGATGTCTGCCTGATTCCGTCATCGGCACACGGCACCAATCCGGCCACCGCGCAGATGATGGGCCTGAAGATCGTGGTGGTGGCCTGTGATGCCGACGGCAACATCGATGTGGCCGACCTGAAGGCCAAGGTCGCCGCCCACCGCGATGCGCTCGCTGCGCTGATGGTGACCTACCCCTCGACCCACGGTGTGTTTGAGGCCGCGATCAGCGATGTCTGCGCGATGGTTCACGAGGCCGGCGGCCAGGTCTATATGGATGGCGCCAACCTCAATGCCCAGGCAGGCCTGACCCGCCCCGGCGACATCGGCGCTGATGTCTGCCATATGAACCTGCACAAGACCTTCTGCATTCCGCACGGCGGCGGCGGCCCGGGCATGGGTCCGATCGCAGTCGCTGCGCACCTGGCCCCCTTCCTGGCGAGCGACCCTTACCAGTCCGCCGACCAGGGCAACAGCGTCTCGGCCGCCCCCAGCGGCAGCGCGCTGATCACCACCATCTCGTGGATGTACATCCGCATGATGGGCGCGACCGGCATCCGCAAGGCGACCGAGGTGGCGATCCTCAATGCCAACTACATCGCGACCCGCCTGCAGGGCCACTATCCGGTGCTCTATACCGGCGCCAATGGCCGCGTAGCCCATGAATGCATCCTTGATGTGCGCCATCTGAAGGGCGAGTGCGGTATCACTGCCGAAGACATCGCCAAGCGCCTGATGGACTACGGTTTTCATGCGCCGACCCTGTCGTTCCCGGTGGCCGACACGCTGATGGTCGAGCCGACCGAAAGCGAATCGAAGGCCGAGCTCGATCGTTTTTGCGAGGCCATGATCGCCATCGCCGGTGAAATCGCGCAGGTGAAGTCGGGTGCGCTCGATGCGCTCGACAACCCCTTGAAAAATGCGCCCCACACCGCCTTCGAGCTGGCCGCCAACTGGACCCATCCCTACTCGCGCGAGCAGGCGGTCTATCCGCTGGCCTGGCTGCGCGAGGCCAAGTTCTGGCCGCATGTCAAACGCATCGACAATGCCGCAGGCGATCGCAATCTGGTCTGCACCTGCCCGCCGATGGCCGATTACATCGGCGATCAGCAATGAGCCCCGCCACCCTGCCCACCGACGCCCGCGCGCGCCGGAGCCACTGATGGACCCCATGGTCAGACAGATCCCGCTGGCCGGGCTGCACCGCGAACTCGGCGCGAAATTCGGGCCGTTTGCCGGCTACGACATGCCGATTCAATACCCGGCGGGCCTCAAAGCCGAGCACCTGCACACCCGCTCGCAGGCCGGACTCTTCGATGTCTCGCACATGGGACAATTGCACATCCGGGCGCGCGACGGCACGGCGCTGTCGCTGCAAAAGAGCCTGCAGGCAGCGCTGCCCATCGACTTCAATGGCTGGCCAATCGGTCTGCAGAAATATTCTTTTCTGCTCAACGACGCCGGCGGCATCGAAGACGACCTGATGCTGGTCAATCTCGGCGACACGGTGCGCATGGTGGTGAACGCCGGCAACCGTGACGCCGACCGGTCACGGCTGATGGCGCTGTGCCCTGACCTGTCCTTCGACTGGGTCGATGCCGCCCTGATTGCGCTGCAGGGCCCGCAAGCCGAAGCCGTGCTGGCGCAACTCGACCCGGCAGCCGCCGCCATGAGCTTCATGCAGGCGCGCGACCTGATGCTCGAAGGCGCGAGCTGCTTTACCACACGCTCCGGCTACACCGGCGAAGACGGCTACGAAATCTCCCTGCCCCCGCAGGCTGCCGAAAGAATCGTGCGCCGGCTGCTCACCGACCCACGGGTCGCCCCGGCAGGCCTGGGCGCACGCGACACCCTGCGCCTGGAAGCCGGTCTGCCGCTGCATGGCAACGACATCAGCCCCAGCACCTCGCCTGTCGAAGCCGGCCTGAGCTTTGCGATCCCGAAGTCGCGACGCACCGGCGGCGCCCTGGCAGGTGGTTTTCCGGGTGCGGCCACGGTACTGGCGCAGCTTGCCCAAGGCCCGTCGCGCAAGCTGGTCGGGCTGATCTCGTCCGACTCGATTCCGGTCAGATCGCATGCATCGCTGCTGGATGCCGAGGGCGCCAGTGTGGGCGAGGTCACCAGCGGCACGGTGTCGCCCACGCTGGGCAAGCCGATCATGCTGGCCTATCTGACGACCGGCGCCCAGCCTGCGCAAGCGGCTGTGCGCGATCGCCGACCCGCGGTGCAGACCGTGCCGCTGCCCTTCGTGCCGAAGCGATACAAGCGCTGAATCTGGCGGCTGCGAGACACCAGGCCGCGGCAAAAAGACGAGGCGCTGCGAGCGCCGGGGCAGCAGCGAAGCCTGAAGCCTCTCAGGTGCTCGCCAGCTGATCGAGCAATTCGCGCAGGCGGATCGGGTCGACCGGCTTGACCAGATGCTCATCGATACCGGCCGCGCGGGCCCGTTCGCGGTCGGCCGGCTGGCCCCAGCCCGACATCGCGATCAGCCGGATCGCCTTGCCACCGGGCAGCTCGCGGATCCGGCGCGCCATCTCGAAGCCGTCCATCCTCGGCATGCCGATATCCATCAGCACAGCATGAGGCGTTTGGGAGGCAAGCATCGCCAGTGCGGCAGCGCCGTCCTGGGCACGCAGCGGTCGATGCCCCCAGGCCTGCAGCAGCAGCGACGTGGTTTCGAGCACATCGGCATTGTCATCGACCACCAGAATCTCGAGGCCGGCAGCCCTGGCAGGCGAGCCCGGGGCACTGACCACCTCTGACGCTTCACCCTGCGGCCCATCACCCGGATGCGCATCACCATGAGCCATCGGCAGTCTCAGCGTGAATTCGCCGCCCAGACCCGGCCCGGGACTGCGGGCATCGAGCGTGCCGCCATGCAGCTCCATCAGTTCGCGTGACAGGTGCAGGCCGACGCCAAGCCCTTCTCTTGCGACGCCCTTGGCGCCGGGCAGCTGCACGAACTTCTCGAACATCCGGGGAATCTGCGCATCCAGAAAGCCGATGCCATCGTCCGTCACGCGAAGCACCACCGAGTCGCCCTCAGCAAACAGGGCGACGCGCACCTGCCCGCCCGCCGGCGAGAACTTCGCCGCGTTGTTCAGCAGATTGCCGATCACCTGACTGATCCGGATCGGATCGACACTGACCATCAGCCTGCTGTCGGGAAAAGCCACCTCCAGACGTCGGTCGGCCGCCTCGATCACCAGCCGATACGATTCAGCCGACCGGCGTGCAATCTCGACCAAGTCAGCCCGCTCGATCTGCACCTGCAGGCGTCCGGTGGTGACCCGCGAAACGTCGAGCAGATCATCGACCAGCCGGGCCAGCTGTGCGACCTGACGCTCAACCACCGGCATGACCGCGGCCGCGGCCTTCGGAATCTCGAGATCGCGCAGGATTTCAAGCGCATTGCGGATCGGTGCCAGCGGGTTGCGCAACTCGTGAGCCAGCACCGACAGGAAGTCGTCACGGCGACGATCAGAGTCATAGAGCGCGATTTCGGACAGCCGCTGCCGGGTGACATTGAAGGCCGCACCGACCAGCCCTTCGACGCGCCCTTCGGCATCCCGCAGGGGTTCGAGTGTGGTCTCGAAATAGAGGAGCTTGTTGCCCAGGGTCATGGTGTAAAGACGCCGGCCGCCGACGCCGGTGTCGAGCACCCCCTGCTTGAACGCCATCAGGGCACGCGCCTCGTCAGGGCGCATGGCGCGCTCGTCATCGCGTTTGCCGATCAGGGTCTGTGCGGCGGGCTCGGCCGAATGGACCCAGGTGAATCGAAGATCCCGGTCCATGGTGAAGAGCGTCAGTCCGCTTGCGGTGAGCGCGATCTGCAGGCGCTGCCCCGACACGCGCAGCGCATCGCGGGCCATCTGGCGGTCGGTGACATCCGACGCCACGCCGATCACCTGCAGCCGTTTCGTGCGCTGATCGGTCATTCGCAAGGCGAGCGTTCGTTGCCAGCGGATACGGCCATCGGGCAGCAACAGGCGAAAGACCCCATCGGATGCGCCCGACTGCCACGACATCTGAGCAAGCCTCAGGAAGTCATCGCGATCGTCGGGATGCACCCTTGCCACCAGGTCGGCCATCCGCGGGCGCGCTGGTGCCGCCCCAAAGCCCCACATCAGCCGCACGGGATCATCGACTTCGACAAGATAAGGGTCACCCTGCGTGATCCGCCAGAAACCCAGCTCGCCGGAGCCCATTGCCAGCTTCAGCTCCTGATCGCGCTGCTCGAGCAGATCGTGCTTGCGCACCTGCTCGTGGATATCGCTGGCATGACAGGCCCAACCAATATGACCGGCGCCCTCGGCGCGCAGCGACCGGAAGGCCAGGCGAAACCATCTGGCCTCAAACAGGGCCGGCACGGCGAACTGAATTTCGCATGCCACCTCGTCATCCGAGGATCGCGCCGCCGTGAGCGCCGCCTCGATGTCGACCCGATGTGCTGCGCTGATCATCGCCTGCCAGTCGAGATCGACCGCCGGCTGCTCACCGGTGAGCTGAAACAGCTGCCTTGCCGCGCGGTTCAACTCGACGATGCGATGGCGCTCGTCGATACGCCAGACTGGCAGATCAATCGCATTGAGCAGCGACCCGGACCAGGCCTGACCTGACTGACTCGAGGCGTCGGATGTCGATTTCGGCATCAGGATTCCGGTTCAGACCAGGGCGCAGCGCTCGAGCGCTTCACGCAGACGGGTCGGATCGACCGGCTTGAGCAGATGCTCATCGATGCCCGCCTCGCGGCTGCGGGCAAGATCGGCCGCCTGCCCCCAGCCCGACACCGCGATCAGCGACACGGCTTTGCCACCGGGCAAGGCGCGGATCCGCCGAGCCAGCTCGTAGCCGTCCATGCGGGGCATGCCGATATCCATCAGCACCACATCGGGATGCTGCGCCTCGAACAGCGCCAGGCCGGCAGCCCCATCGGTTGAGCTGAGTGTGCGATAGCCCCAGGCCTGCAGCAGCAGCGTCATGGTCTCAGTGATATCGGGGTTGTCATCGACCACCAGAACGCTGAGCGCAGCAGGCCGCGCGACCGGCGCCGGGATGGCCGCGGGCGACGCCGCCTCGCGCTCGCTGAGCGGCAGACGCACGATGAACTCGCTGCCTTTTCCGAGCCCCTCGCTGCGCGCCACGATCGAGCCGCCGTGCATCGTGACTAGCTCTCGCGCCAGGTGCAGACCGATGCCCAGCCCATTGTCAGTCATGCCTTCATTGGGCGGCAATTGCGCGAATTTCTCGAAGATCCGCTCGAGCTGATCGGCCGCAATACCGATGCCGTTGTCACCAATGCGAATGACGAGATCCGCCCCCTCGGCGTGCGCCTCAAGCCAGACCCGCCCACCCTGCGGCGTGAACTTCGAGGCATTGTTGAAGAGATTGGCCAACACCTGCCCGATCCGCCCACGATCGCCATCGATCACCAGCGCATGCTCAGGCAGCGTCACCTCGACCTGCTGCTGGCGCGACTGCAAGACCAGCCCCTGCGCGCCGCCGATATATCGAAGCAATTCGGTCATATCGACCGGCTCTCGGCGCAGGCTCAGCCGGCCATTGGTCAGGCGCGAGATGTCGAGCAGATCATCGATCAGCCGGCTCATCTGCCGGACCTGACGATCGATGATCGGCAGAGCACGAGCGCGCACCTCCTGCGAGTCAGACTCGTGCATCAATGCAAGCGCATTGCGAATCGGCGCCAGCGGGTTTCGCAATTCATGCGACAGGATCGCCAGAAAATCGTCCTTGCGCTGGTTGGCCTCGCGCAGCGCGATCTCGGCACGGCGCCGCTTGGTGACATTGAAGACCGCGCCTGCGAGGCCCTGAATCTTTCCGTCCTCGTCGTGAAGCGGCTCGATCGAGGCGTCGAGATGGAGCGCTTCACCATCAATGTCGATCAGGGACAGGCGTTGGGCACCGATGCCGCTGTCGAGCACCTCTCGCTTGAAGGCCATCAGTTCGCGAGCTTGTGCGGGGTTCTCGCGGATCTCGTCGTCGCGCTTGCCGATCAGATGGTCGAGATTGCGCTCGGGCGAATGCAGCCAGGTATAGCGCAGCTCGCGATCCATCGTGTAAAGCAGCACCTTGCTGACATCGAGCGCGATCTTCAGGCGCTGCGACGAGATCCGTAATTCCTTGCGCGCCTGCTGGCGCTCGGTGACATCGGTGCTGACACCGATCAATGCCGGACGCCCGCTACCGGGATCGGTCACCAGGACACCAATGGATCGCTGCCATCGAAACTCTCCGTCGGGGCGTCGAAATCGAAAGCTGCCGTCCAATGAGCCCGCGTGCCAGGCCTGTTCTTCAGCCTTCGCAAACTGTTTGCGATCGGCCGGATGGATTGACCCGATCAGATCGGTCAGCAACACCGAGCCTTGCCCCGGTGGCAGCCCCCACATTCTGCAAATGAACTCGTCCACATCGAGGCGTGGCTCGCCCCGGACATGCCGCCAGCTGCCCATCGGACCGGTGCCGAAAGTCACCTTCAGCAGTCGCTCTGATTGCTGCAACGCGGTCCGGGCCAGAAACAGCCCGTGGATATCTCGCGCAAAGCAGGTCCATCCGATGTGATCGCCCCCGCCGAGGCGGCGGGCACGGACGCCAAATTTGAACCATCGAAAACCCGACGGGTCGTTTGCCCGGGCCCGCAAATCACAGCCCGCTTCGTCGCGCGAGCCGGTCCCGGCAAGCAGCGCTGCCTGCGCCAGCCCGAGATCGTCCGGATGAAATGCCGAGCGCCAGTCGAGATTGTCGATCGGGTCGGCGTCGGCCAGACCGAACAGTTGCCGCCCCGCGCGGTTCAGCTCGATGACCCGGTGATTCAGATCGAGGCGCCAGACCGCCAGATCGATCTCATCAATCATGGAGCCCGAGCCAGCGGCAGTTGAGCGATTAAGAGTCCGATCGCGCGGCCGACCACGAAGAGTGCAAGGCTTGCCAGGGCCACGCCGGTCAGAGCACCGATCGCAACGATCGCGGCCAGATGATCGAGGCCGCTGAAGGGATGCACGAAAAGGGCGACAAGCACGCTTGAGCCGTGACCATCGTGGGCCAGCGCCGACAGGGGGGTTGCAAGCAGCGCCGCAGCGGCGGCAGTCAGAAGGCGAAAGTGGCTCATGGCGGTATCCGGGGAATCAGTGATTGGCAAAGGTGAATGGACTGTTGGATGACTGGCGCGGGCTCAGGAAAAAAGACCGCGACGCTCGATGAACGACACGATATCGTCCAGGCCCAGGCCTTCTTTCATGTTGGAAAAAATGAAGGGACGCTCGCCGCGCATCGCGCGTGCATCGCGGTCCATGACCTCGAGCGAGGCGCCCACATAAGGCGCGAGATCGATCTTGTTGATCACCAGCAAATCGGACTTCATGATGCCGGGGCCGCCCTTGCGCGGGATTTTTTCGCCGGCCGCCACATCGATCACATAGATGGTGAGATCGGACAGTTCGGGCGAAAACGTGGCCGCCAGATTGTCGCCGCCCGATTCGACGAAGACGATCTGCAGCCCGGGAAATGCCCGTGACAGGCGGTCGACCGCCTCGAGGTTGATCGAGGCATCTTCGCGGATCGCGGTATGCGGGCAACCGCCGGTCTCGACCCCGAGAATGCGCTCCTTGGGCAGCGCATCGTTCTTGACCAGGAACTCGGCGTCCTCGCGGGTATAGATGTCGTTGGTGACCGCCGCAATGTCGTAGCGGCTGCGAAGGCGGCGGCACAATGCCAGCGTGAGCGCGGTCTTGCCCGAGCCGACCGGCCCGCCGATGCCAACCCGAAGGGGTCCGTGTGCGCTCATGGTGTCAGGATCTGAAAAGTCTCGAATACTGGGTTTCGTGGCGGGCCGACGCGATCGCCAGCAGCGGCGCGGCGCTCGACCAGTCGTGCTCGGTCAGGGACAGTGCGGCATCGATGGCCTGATCGATCTCTGGGCCGAGTGAGCGTAACAGACGCTGCGCGGCGATCTGGCCCATCGGCATGGCCTTCATCAGGACCATCACCTGATTCTCGACGAAAGCCCACACAAAACCAAGCAGTGCATCCTCGTCGGACAGCGCAAGGCGCGCCGCCGCCACGGCCCAGGCCACCGGCAATGACAGCGGTGCAAGCCTCGCGATCAGCCGCGCATCGGTGCGCGGATCGGGGCAGACCGCCTCGAACCAGCGCGCCATCGAATAGCCCATCTGCTGCGATTCGAGCCGCAACTCGGCGGTTTCGCGCGCCGCGATCGCCTTGGCATTGAGCGCAGCAAGCTGCTCGAAGCGCTCGTCGGTATCCGCAGAATCGGCCGCGTCCTGCACATCGACAGGATGAAGCGTCCGCGCCTGACGCAGCGCGGCCAGCATCAGCGGCCCATCAAAACGGGCAAGCGTGAGCGCGAGCGCATCGGCCACCCATTCGCGCGCACCCGCCTCATCCTTGACCTGTCCGCTCTCGATGCCCCATTCAAGGCCGGTGGAATAGCTGTAGCCGCCAATCGGCAGAGCCGGGCTCGCCAGTTGAAGCAGGGCTGCGCTGCGGCGGGTCATGAGGGCACGCGGCTCAGGCTGATTCGCCGTGGCGCGGATCGAAAACATGAATGCGTCCGCCATGGCCCTGATCATCATGCTGATGATGCACATGGCTGTGGCCGTAGGCGCCCGACTCGGGCTGAAAGCCGACGCTGACCTCATGCACATGACCACCGAGCCGCTCGATCATCGCCTGCAGCACATGGTCGGGCAGCAGTCGCACGAAACCGTCACCGATCTGGATCGGCACATGCCGATTGCCGATGTGATAGGCGATGCGGGCCAGTTCGATCGCATCATGGGCATGGACCTCGAGCAGACGCTCGGGGGCGGCTTCGATCGCCACGATGCGCCCGTCTGCCAGCAGCAGCCGATCACCATGGCGCAGCAGCGTGCCCGGCGGCAGATCAACACCGATCTCCTCGCCCGACAGCAGCGTGGCCCGAAACCGGGATCGCTCGCGCTGCTCGAAAGCCAGCTCGATCACCTCGTCGACCGGCCGGCCGACCGGCGCCATCGATGTCGCAACAATCAGCGTCATGGCTTGGGTCGCCTGCTCAGAAAAGGAAATAGCGTTGGGCCATCGGCAGGCTGGTCGCCGGCTCGCAGGTCAGCAGCACGCCATCGGCGCGCACCTCATAGGTCTCGGAATCGACCGCCATTTTTGGCGTGTAGTCGTTCAGAACCATGTCCTTTTTCGACAGCGTCCGAATGCCCTTGACCGCCACCAGATGCTTGGCCAGACCCAGGCGCTCGCCGATGCCGGCGGCGAGCGCCGCCTGCGAGACAAAGGTGATCGAGCCCGCGGCCACTGCCGCGCCAAAGCCGCCGAACATCGGACGATAGTGAACCGGTTGCGGCGTCGGAATCGAGGCATTCGGGTCACCCATGAGGGCCATCGCGATCGTGCCGCCCTTGATGATCATCGAGGGCTTCACACCGAAAAAGGCCGGCCGCCACAAGACCAGATCGGCCCACTTGCCGACCTCGACCGAGCCGACCGAATGCGCAATGCCGTGGGCAATCGCCGGGTTGATGGTGTATTTGGCGATATAGCGGCGGGCACGCCAGTTGTCGTTGCGCTCGGTGTCGGCACGCTTTTTGTCGATAACCAGCGCACCACGCTGCTGCTTCATCTTGTGCGCGGTCTGCCAGGTCCGCATGATGACCTCGCCCGGGCGACCCATCGCCTGGCTGTCGGACGACATCATCGAGATCGCGCCCAGGTCGTGCAGGATGTCTTCGGCAGCGATGGTCTCGCGCCGGATGCGGCTCTCGGCAAAGGCCAGGTCTTCGGCGATCGAGGCATCGAGGTGATGGCAGACCATCAGCATGTCGAGATGCTCATCGAGCGTATTGACGGTGTAGGGCCGCGTCGGGTTGGTCGACGAGGGCAGCACATTCGGCTCGCCCACCACCTTGATGATGTCGGGTGCATGGCCGCCGCCGGCACCCTCGGTGTGATACGAGTGGATCACCCGGCCTTTCATGGCGGCAATCGATGCTTCAACGAAACCCGACTCATTGAGCGTGTCGGTATGAATCGCGATCTGCACGTCGTACTGGTCGGCCACCGTCAGCGCATTGTCGATGGTCGCAGGCGTGGTGCCCCAATCCTCGTGCAGCTTCAATCCAATCGCGCCGGCCTCGATCTGTTCGATGGCCGGGCCCGGCAGCGACACATTGCCCTTGCCGGTGAAGCCGAGATTCATCGAAAAGCCTTCGGCCGCCTTGAGCATCTGCGCCAGATGCCAGGGGCCGGGCGTGACGGTGGTGGCGCTGGTGCCGGCAGCCGGGCCTGTGCCGCCGCCGATCATGGTGGTGATGCCCGAGGCCAGCGACTCTTCGATCTGCTGCGGACAGATGAAATGGATATGCGTGTCGATGCCGCCCGCAGTCAGGATCAGGCCTTCGCCGGCGATGATCTCGGTAGCCGCACCGATCGAGATGGTGACGCCGGGCTGGATATCGGGGTTGCCGGCCTTGCCGATGGCCGCAATCACACCGTCCTTGAGACCGACGTCAGCCTTGATGATGCCGGCCACCGCATCGAGGATGAGTGCATTGGTGATCACGGTGTCGACCACGTCGGCCGACATCCGCTGGCTCTGGCCCATGCCGTCGCGGATCACCTTGCCGCCGCCGAACTTGACCTCTTCACCATAGACGGTGTGATCGGCCTCGACCTCGATGAAGAGGTCGGTGTCGGCAAGCCTGAGCCGGTCGCCCACGGTGGGGCCATACATTTCCGCATACGCGCGGCGCGATAGTTTGGCCATGATCAGACCTTCTTCTTTTTGGGTGCGCGCACTTTCGCGGCCGGCGCTGCATCGAGCGGCCCCATCACCAGTTGGCGAAATCCGTAGATGATGCGATCGCCGGCGAGCGCAATCAGCCCGATCGTGCGGGCCTGGCCCGGTTCGAACCGCACCGCGGTGCCCGAGGCGATGTCGAGCCGGTGGCCGCGGGCGGCTTCGCGATCGAAGTCGAGGGCCGAATTGGTCTCGAAGAAGTGATAGTGCGAACCGACCTGAATCGGTCGGTCACCGGTATTGCGCACGACGATCTCGATGCGCGGGCGACCGGCATTGAGCTCGATATCGCCGTCGTCGATCAGCATTTCGCCAGGAATCATGATGGGTCTTTCAGGTCGGGGAAGGCTGTGAGGTGGATCGTTTCGCAGCCTCGTGCGTAGCGACCCTGGATCGGATGATAAACGGGAAGCGCAGGCATCGGCCTGTCGGAGACTGCCTTCAATTCGTGATCAGACCGACAGCAGGCCCCGCACCCCATCCTGGTCCATCTGCTTGCCCTCGCCGGTGCGCAGCACCTCGCCCCGCTGCAGCACCACATAGCGGTCGGCCAGCGTGCGTGCGAAGTCGTAATACTGTTCGACCAGGAGAATCGCCATCGTCCGGTCGGCCGCCAGTTTGGCGATCACCGCTTCGATGTATTGAATGATGTTGGGCTGGATGCCCTCGGTCGGTTCATCGAGGATCAGCAGGCGCGGCTTGGTGACCAGCGCTCGCGCAATGGCTAGCTGCTGCTGCTGGCCGCCCGAGAGGTCACCGCCGCGGCGGCGCGCGAACTGCTTGAGGATCGGAAAGGTCTCATAGCTCGAGTCGAGCACGCTGCGGTCGGTCTGCCCGGTGGCCGCCATCGCGATACGCAGATTGTCCTCGACACTCAGACGCGCAAAAATCTCGCGGCCCTGGGGCACCAGCGCAATGCCCATCTGGGCACGCTGATGCGGCTTCAGATGCGTGATGTCGCGGCCCTCGAACTCGATGCGCCCCGACTCGACCGGCAACAGTCCCATCAGGCATTTGAGCAGGGTGGTCTTGCCCATGCCGTTGCGACCGAGCACGGTGGTGACAGCACCCATCGGCGCCTCGAACGACACATTGCGCAGGGTATGGCTGCCGCCGTAATACTGATTGAGCCCTTCGATTTTCAGCATGCTTGCCTCTCAGCGACCCAGGTAGACCTCGATCACACGCTGGTCATTGCGAACCGCATCCATCGGCCCCTCGGCGAGCACACTGCCCTCCGACAGCACGGTGACCTTGCGGGCGATCTTCGAGACAAAGTCCATGTCATGTTCGACCACGACCACGGTGTGCTTCTTTTCGAGCTGCAGGCACAACTCGGCGGTCTTGTCGGTCTCGGCATCGGTCATGCCGGCGACCGGCTCATCGAGCAGCACCACCCGTGGGTCCTGCGACAGCAGCATGCCGATCTCGAGCCATTGCTTCTGGCCGTGAGACAGCGTGCCGGCAAGCCGATCAACCTCATCGCGCAGATTGGTCAGTTGCAGGATCGATTCGATGCGACCGAGCTGCTCGGAATCGAGCCTGGCCCGCAGGCTGGCCAGACCGCCCTTGTCGGTCTTGAGCGCGAGCTCCATGTTCTCGAACACGCTCATGGTCTCGAAGACCGTGGGCCGCTGGAACTTGCGACCGATGCCGGCCTGCACGATCTGCGACTCGGACATCGCGGTGAGATCGAGGGTCTGCCCGAAGAACACGCGGCCGGTATCGGGCCGGGTCTTGCCGGTGATGACGTCCATCATGGTCGTCTTGCCGGCACCATTGGGCCCGATGATGCAGCGCAGTTCGCCATCGTCCAGGCTGAGCGACAGATCGTTGAGCGCGCGAAAACCATCGAAGCTGACCGTCACGCCTTCGAGGTAAAGAATGACACGGTGCGAGACGTCGACGTTCACGATTTGCCTGCCTTCGATGACGCGCTGCGGGGCTTGAAGAGCGCAATGACGCCCTGCGGCAAAAAGAGCGTGACCAGCACAAAGAGCAGACCCAGGAAAAACAGCCAGTATTCAGGGAAAGCCTGCGTAAACCAGCTCTTGGCACCATTGACCAGCAGGGCGCCGATGATCGGGCCGATCAGGGTGCCGCGGCCACCGACCGCGGTCCAGATCGCAATTTCGATTGAATTGGCCGGCGACATCTCGCTCGGGTTGATGATGCCGACCTGCGGCACATAGAGCGCACCTGCCACGCCGCTGATGATGGCGGCCAGCGTCCAGATACCGAGCTTGTAGTTGAGCGTGTCGTAACCGCAAAAGCGCGCCCGCGACTCGGCATCGCGGATCGCCTGCAGCACGCGACCGAACTTGCGGGTGACCAGCCAGCGCGCCAGCACAAATGTGCCAAAGAGCGCGACGGCGGTGGCCGCCAGCAGCGAGGCCTTGGTGGCCGGATCGGTGATCCGGAAACCCAGCAGCGTTTTGAAATCGGTGAAGCCGTTGTTGCCGCCGAACCCGGTCTCGTTGCGGAAAAAGAGCAGCATGAAGGCGAAGGTGAGCGCCTGCGTGATGATCGAAAAATAGACGCCCTTGATGCGTGAGCGGAAGGCGAAAAATCCGAACACGAAGGCCAGCAGACCCGGCACTGCCACGACCAGAAAGACGCTCCACAAAAAGCTGTCGGTATTCCACCACTGCCAGGGGAAGGCCTTCCAGTCGAGAAAGACCATGAAGTCGGGCAGCAGGCTCTGATACTGGCCTTCGCGGCCGATGCCGCGCATCAGATACATGCCGAAGGCATAGCCGCCGAGCGCAAAAAACAGCGACTGCCCCAGACTCAGGATGCCGGTATAGCCCCAGATCAGATCCATGGCGATCGCGACCATGGCATAGCACATGAACTTGCCGGCGAGGGTCACGATGTAGGTCGATGGCCGCAGACTCGCGTCGACCGGCAGCAGCGCGTGGGCAAGCGGCACGGCCACGCCGATCACCAGAAAGGCCAGGGCCAGCAATGTCCACTGCAGCGGCGAAAAAAGCCTGGTGGCTCGCGCGGTCAGCATCTCAGGTCTCCACCGAACGGCCCTTGAGGGCGAACAGCCCCGAAGGACGCTTCTGGATGAACGCAATGATCAGCGCGAGGATCAGGATCTTGCTGATGACCGCCCCCAGCCAGGGCTCGAGCAGCTTGCTCGCCACACCCAGCCCGAATCCCGCCACCACGGTCCCCACCAGTTGCCCGACACCGCCGAGCACCACGACGATGAATGAATCGATGATGTAGGAGGTGCCCAGCTCAGGGCCGACATTGCCGACCTGCGACAGGGCGACACCGGCCAGCCCGGCGATGCCCGAGCCCAGCCCGAAGGCCAGCATGTCGACCCGATCGGTCGGCACACCCACCGCCGAGGCCATCGGCCGGTTCTGGGTCACCCCGCGCACAAACAGGCCCAGACGCGTGCGGTTGAGCACCAGCGCCACCACCAGCAGAACGGCGAGCGCGAAACCGATGATCACGATGCGGTTGTAGGGCAGCACCAGCGAGCCGAACTGAAACCCGCCAGACAGCCAGGCCGGGTTCTCGATCTCGACGTTTTGCGGACCGAAGACCTGGCGCACCGCCTGGATCAGGATGAGGCTCACCCCCCATGTGGCCAGCAGCGTCTCGAGGGGACGACCGTAGAGCCAGCGGATCACGGTGCGCTCGATCAGCACGCCCACGAGTGCCGCCGCCAGAAAAGCCACAGGCAAGGCCACCAGCGGATACCAGGCGAAGGCATCAGGAAAGGCCTGGCGAAACACCGTCTGCGTGACATAGGTGGCATAGGCGCCGATCATGATCATCTCGCCATGGGCCATGTTGATCACGCCCAGCAGACCATAGGTGATGGCCAGTCCGATCGCGGCCAGCATCAGGATGCTGCCAAGCGACAGACCGGCGAAGATCCGACCGAGCCACTCAGCGCGAGACAGTCGGGCCGACACCTGCGCCAGCGAGGCCCGTGCCGCGGTGCGCACCGCATCGTCGCTCTCGGCCCAGCTGCCGTCGGCGTTCTGAACGACGATCGCAGCCAGCAGTGTCTTGACATCGGCCCGGTCGCTGTCACCAAGCGCCTGCACCGCCTCAAGACGCAACTTGGGGTCATCGGACTTGATCGTGATCGCGGCCACGGCCAGCGCCACCGCCTGCTTGACCTCAGGATCCGTTTCTTTCTCCTGCGCCTTGCGCAGGGTGGCCAGCAGGGCTTCGTCACCGCCTTCCTGCAGGGCGAGTGCGGCGGCCAGCCTGAGCTCGCGCTCGGGCGAAAACAGTTTCAGTGCTGCGACCGCGCCATCGATCTGGCCGCGCAGATTGTTGTTGATCGTGACTTCATCGGGTTCGGGCGTCGGCATCTCGGCAGGCTTGCCGGTGGCCGCATCGAGTACACCGTCTGCCGCCTTGATCCAGCCGCCACCCTTGCCGTCGACGAAGAGCCCGCCATCCTGCAAGGCCTTGAGCACCGGCAGCGTGGTGTCGTCGGGCGCTGCGGCAATCGCTTCGATGGCCGCTGCCTTCTCGTCGAAATCGTCAGAGGCCAGCCGCTTGAGGATCTCCGGATCGACGGCTAAGGCCGCACTCGTCCAGACGATCGCAAGCAGCGACGCGCAGACCGAGATGCCGCGCACGCACCGGCGAAGCAGAGGGGTGAACACTGTCATGGGGATCCAGAAAATCAGTCCGACACCGGGAGGCTGCCGGCGAGCGCAGCCTGCAAGCCGAGGGGCGAGCATAGCTCCCCCGCGGCTTGCCTGCAGGCAATCGATAAAGCCGGTCTGCGAAAACGCCGCGTCATCCCGACGCGGCGCAGACCGGGATCAATCAGGCGCCCTGCTTGCCTTCGTTGCCCGGAATGAAGGGCGACCAGGGGTTGGCGCGGATCGGCTCTTTCGTGCGATAGACGACCGAGAACTGACCATTGGCCTGGATCTCGCCGATCATCACCGGGCGATGCAGGTGGTGGTTGGTCTTGTCCATCGTCAGCGTGAAGCCGCAAGGCGCCTTGAAGGTCTGGCCGGCCATTGCCGGGCGAACCTTGTCGACATCGGTCGACTTGGCCTTCTCGACCGCCTGCTTCCACATGTTGATACCGACATACGTCGCTTCCATCGGGTCATTGGTGACCACGGTGGCAGGATTGGGCACCTTGTTGGCAGCCGCCCAGGTCTTGTAGCTCTTGATGAACTTGTCGTTCTCGGGGCTCTTGACCGACATGAAGTAGTTCCAGGCGGCAAGGTGGCCAACCAGCGGCTTGGTGTCGATGCCGCGCAGCTCTTCCTCTCCGACCGAGAAGGCCACGACCGGGACATCCTTGGCCTTGAGACCCTGGTTGCCGAGCTCCTTGTAGAAGGGCACGTTGGAGTCGCCATTGATGGTCGAGACCACTGCGGTACGGCCACCGGCTGCGAACTTCTTGATGTTGGCAACAATGGTCTGATAGTCGGAGTGACCGAAGGGGGTGTAGACCTCTTCGATGTCTTTCTCAGCAACGCCCTTCGATTTCAGGAAGGCACGCAGAATCTTGTTGGTGGTGCGGGGATAGACATAGTCGGTGCCGACCAGGAACCAGCGCTTGGCATTGCCGCCGCCCTTGCCCATCAGATACTCAACCGCCGGGATCGCCTGCTGATTCGGGGCTGCACCGGTGTAGAACACGTTTTGCGACAGCTCTTCACCTTCGTACTGAACCGGGTAGAACAGCAGGCCATTGAGCTCTTCGACCACCGGCAGCACCGACTTGCGCGACACCGAGGTCCAGCAGCCGAAGGTGGCAGCGACCTTGTCCTGCGAAATCAGCTGACGCATTTTTTCGGCAAACAGCGGCCAGTTGGAGGCCGGGTCGACGACGACCGCCTCAAGAGGACGTCCGAGCACGCCACCCTTGGCGTTGATTTCCTCGAAGGTCATCAGCGCGGTGTTCTTCAGAGCGGTTTCGGAGATGGCCATCGTGCCCGACAGCGAGTGCAGCACACCGACCTTGATCGGCGATTTGTCCTGCGCGAAGACGATGTTGGAGGCGGTCAGGCCAGGGAGGGACAAGGCGGTGCCTGCAGCGGCAGCCTTGATGAAATCGCGGCGTTGGGTCATTTCTATCCTCGGATTTTGGGAAGTATTGGCACGGACGATGGGGTCTCCGCACTGCCCATCCTCAGCAACTAACGTGCCACTCCGTGGCGCATCAAAACATCCTGTTCTGGTGCGCAATGCGCCCGTCCACCGTGCAAAACAGACCGCTCAGGCGATCGGATGATGGACCGTCACCAGCTTGGTGCCATCCGGGAAGGTGGCTTCGACCTGGATGTCGGGGATCATTTCGGGCACGCCATCCATCACATCGTCGCGACCGAGCAGCGTGGTGCCGTAGTGCATCAGATCGGCCACCGAGCGGCCATCGCGGGCACCCTCGAGGACGGCTGCCGTGATGTAGGCCACGGCCTCCGGGTAGTTGAGCTTCAGGCCACGAGCGCGTCTGCGCTCGGCGAGCAGCCCGGCGGTGAAGATCAGAAGTTTGTCCTTTTCGCGCGGCGTCAGATCCATCGTGAGTTCCGGTCAGAGGGTGAGGAGATTGAAGGAGGCGTCCTGATGATCAGGTCGCCCAAATGCGGGGAGGCGGGCTGTCGGCACCGAGCACCAGCGGCCTGGCCAGTGACCAGAGCGTCTGGGCGACCTGCATCACCGACTCGGAATCATCGGCCAGCAGCCGGGCGGCGATCAAGCCGGCTGTTGTACGAGACGCGCCTGCCGCAAGCCGGATCGCCTTGCCGGGCGGGGCTGCGCAGGCTGCATCCAGGGCGCCTCGCCAGGCCTGCAGCAGACCCTCGTCGAGCGCGTCATCGGGCGCCACCGCCCAGACGGTGCAGGCCACGGTCCGACCGCCGAACCCCAGCGGCGAACTGAAAAGCCTGTCGGTGGCGTCAGCGGTGAGGTGCTCAGCCCAGAGCGGCACCCCGCCGACATCGAGGCTCAGACGCTGGCGCAGCGCGCCGCGATCAAAGCGCTCGCCCATCGCAGCCCGCCCGAGCACCAGGCACTCCCAGCCGATGAATCGGGCATCGGGCGCAAGATCGAAGGCAATCGACTGATCGACCCTCGCGGCGTCATAGACGATCGCCGGCTGTGGCAGCCATTCGAGTGTAGCCGCCGCATCGAGCCTGACCCGCGTGCGGGCGCTCGCCGCATGCGCGGTGCTGCGATACCACTTCTGGGCGCCCGGCGTGGTGCACAGCACACGCGCCATCGGCGCGAGATGGATATCGAGGTCGAGGCGATCGCCACCGACCAGCCCACCCGGTGGATGCACGATCACCGCCTGACAGCGGCCATCGGCAAGCGGCAGGGCCTTGATCAGACGCAGCGGCCCTTCATGCCGGTTGTGAACCAGCCGCGTGCGACCGGCTCGATCTTCGAAACGCAGATCGAGCCGCGCACGCCAGCCGGTGGCTGGCTGCCCCTGAGGCCCCTGAGGCTGCTGCGAAAGGTCCATCGGTGTGACAACTCGGGCGGGGGGTCAGAGGATCGAAGGCACAGGTGGCACAGATGGCCCAGATGGCACAGATGGCACAGATGGCTCAGGCGCGAAAAATCTTGCCGGGATTCAGGATGCCGTCGGGATCGAAGGCCCGCTTGATGCCACGCATCAGATCGATCGCATCCTCGCCCGCCTCTTCAATCAGAAAGCCCATCTTGTGCAGGCCGATGCCATGTTCGCCGGTGCAGGTGCCGTCCATCGAGAGGGCCAGGCGCACGATCTGATCGTTCAGGCGTTCGGCCTGCTCGACCTCCGCCTGATTGGCCGGGTCGATGAGCAGCACCGCGTGGAAGTTGCCATCGCCGACGTGCCCGAGCAGCGCGGTCGGAAAGTCGGCGGTATCGAGAATGGCGCGGGCGCCGTTGATCGAGTCGGCCAGCCTGGAGATCGGCACGCAGGTGTCGGTGGAAATCGCCCGGCAACCCGGTCGCAATTGCAGGCAGGCGAAATAGGCGTTGTGGCGGGCATTCCAGAGCCGCGTGCGGTCTTCGGGATGGGTCGCCCATTCGAAGTCCTGCCCGCCATTGGCATGCACCACTTCCTGCACGGTCGCCGCCTGCTCGCGCACCGACGACTCGGTGCCGTGGAACTCGAAAAAGAGCGTCGGTGCTTCTCGAAGGGTGGTGTGGCTGTGGCGGTTGATCGCACGGATCGTCATGGCATCAAGGAACTCGCTGCGGGCCACCGGCACGCCGAGTTGAATGGTCTCGATCACGGTGCGCACCGCGTCCGACAGGGTCGAGAAATTGCAGACCGCCGCCGACATCGCCTCGGGCATCGGGTAGAGCCGCACCGTCACCTCGGCGATGATGCCGAGTGTGCCTTCGGAGCCCACCATCAGCCGAGTGAGGTCATAGCCGGCCGACGACTTCTTGGCGCGACCGCCGGTGCGGATCACTTTGCCCTGCGCGGTCACGACCGTCAGGCCGAGCACGTTCTCGCGCATCGTGCCGTAGCGCACGGCGTTGGTTCCAGAGGCGCGCGTGGCCGACATGCCGCCAAGCGAAGCGTCGGCGCCCGGGTCGATCGGAAAAAACAGACCGGTGTCCTTGATGTGCTCATTGAGCTGCTTGCGGGTCACTCCGGCCTGCACGGTGCAGGTGAGGTCTTCGGCATCGACCGAAATGACGCTGTTCATCTGGCTCAGGTCGATGGTCAGACCACCTTGAACAGCCAGCAGATGCCCTTCTAGCGACGAACCGGCACCGAAGGCGATGATCGGAAATCGATGCTCGGCACAGGCCTTGACCGCCTCGACGATATCGTCGACCGAGTGGGCAAAGACGACCGCATCGGGCGGTGTGACCGGGAAGGGCGATTCATCTCGCCCGTGATGCTCCCGCACGGCAGCGGCCGTGCTGAAGCGATCACCAAAATGGCTGCGAAGCCGCGCGGCAAGCGCCTCGGGCAGCGGACGTTTCAGGGACGCGGACAGGGCATAGGGATGATTCATGATGGCCTCGGGGACGCGAGCCCGGCGGGGCGGCTCGTTGGCGACGATGGGTGACGATCAGTGATGACGGCCGACGGCTCGGCTCGACGACTTCGATGATACCCGCGGCCACCGCGTGCGTGCGCGCGGCACTGCCCGGCTAGCCGAACAGCCAGCGCTCGATATGCCGGGCGACCGATATCGCCCCTGGGCCCAGCATCGGAAGATGCCCGGCGTGGGGCACGACATGGGCGGTCGCCGTCCACTGCGCCGCGGCATGACGCAGGGCCGCTGGCGTCACAAGCGGATCCTCGCGGCCACCGATGGTGAGCACCGGCATCGTGCGCAGGGCGGCCGACATGGTCGAGGGCCGCAGCCAGTCGCGGCAGGCCGCAAAGGACTCATCACGAAGGCGCTCGGCAAGCAGATCAACCAGGCCGCTCGACGATCGGATCTCTTCGGGCGAGAGCAGCCACTGCGACAGGCGCTCGGGATCGGCATGAAGCGGATCGCCAAACATCAGCCTCGGACGACGGTCAAGGAGCATGCGCGAGAGTGCCGCCGGATGGCGCATCAGCAGTTCGCGCATCGCAGCCTCCAGGCCGTCCGGCGGCGTTGGCGCGATCAGCACCGCGCCATCGCGCGCGCCGCGGCCGATCAGCCCTTCGACGATGCGCGCGCCCATGGCATGGCCGACCAGGATCTTCGGGCCGCTCAGTTGGGCCAGCATCCCGTGCAGACGATCGATGTAGCGCGCCATCGGCACTCGCGCGATCGATGCCGACCACTGCGCCTGGGGCCAGGCCTCATGCAGGTCGGGGGCAAAACAGCGCAGACCGAGCGACTCGAAATGCGGCATCAGTTGCTCGGCCCAGATCCAGGGCCCGAAAAATGCGCCATGCACGAAAACGAGTGTGGCCGGAGCGCGAGTCGGGTTGCGGGTCATGGCGGGAAAACCGATCGGGTCGGAGTGCCGATTATCTCGCCTCACACAGGCGCAGGGGCGATCTTCGGGGACAATCGGGTTCACCGACCACTTCCGAGCCCATCATGCCCCGGATCAAGATCACCGCCGCCGGCCACAGCTTCATCGCCGAAACCCATCCCGACGCCCCGAAAACCGTGGCCGCTTTCCTGGCGCTTTTGCCCTACCGTCAGAAGATGATTCACGTCCGCTGGAGCGGCGAAGGCGTGTGGGTACCGCTGGGCGACTTCGAACTCGGCGTGGGCTTCGAGAACCACACCAGCCATCCGTCGGTGGGCGACATCCTGTTCTATCCGGGCGGCTTCAGCGAGACCGAGATCATCCTGGCCTATGGGTCGTGCTGCTTTGCCTCGAAGATGGGCCAGCTTGCCGGCAACCATTTCCTGACGATCACCGAGGGACGCGAGAACCTGCGTGCCTTGGGCGTCAAGGTCCTCTGGGAAGGCGCCCAGGACGTGGTCTTCGAGCGAGCCTGACCATGACGACCACACCGACCCCCTCCAACGACCTGTGCCAACTCGACGCCCTTGAACTGTCGGCCACGATCCATCGGCGCGACGCCTCATGCCGTGAGGTGATGCAGGCGTTTCTCGGTCGCATCGGCAAGCTCAATGCGCAGGCCAATGCCATCGTCTCGATGCGCGACGAAGCCGACCTGCTGGCCCAGGCCGACACCCGCGACGCCCAGCTCGGCCGGGGTGAGTCGCTCGGCTGGATGCATGGCTTTCCGCATGCGGTGAAAGACCTCGAGCAGACCGCAGACATCGTCACAACCTGGGGCTCGCCGCTCTTTCGCGACCATGTCCCGGCCACCGACTCGCTGATGGTGTCGCGCATCAAGGCAGCCGGCGCGATCATCATCGGCAAGACCAACGTGCCCGAATGGGGCATGGGATCGCACACCTTCAATCCGGTCTTCGGTGCCACGCCCAATGCCTACGACCCGAGCCGCACCTGCGGCGGCTCGAGCGGCGGCGCGGCGGTCAGCCTGGCCCTGCGCATGCTGCCGGTGGCCGATGGCAGCGACTTCGGCGGCTCGCTGCGCAATCCGGCCGGCTGGAGCAATGTCTTCGGGATGCGTCCGTCGCGAGGCCGGGTGCCGAAGTGGCCGGCCGACGATGTGTTTTTTGCACAGCTCTCGACCGAAGGCCCGATGGCCCGCAATCTTCCTGACCTCGCCGCACTGCTGGCGACCCAGGCAGGCTTCGATCCGCGTCAGCCCCTGTCATTGCCTCGGGATCCCGCGATCGGACCGGAGGGTCTGCAGCGCGACGCCGATCACTGGCGCAGCGTCAGGATCGGCTGGCTGGGCGACTACGACGGACATCTGGCCATGGAGCCGGGCGTGCTCGCGCTGTGCGAGCGTGCGCTGCAGGACTTCAGCGCCCTGGGCTGCAAGGTCGAGGCGACGCCGCTGGGCTTTGATCCCGAGTCGCTCTGGCACAGCTTCTGCGCGCTGCGTTCACTGTCGAATGTCGGGCGCTTCGAGCCGATCCATGCCGATCCGGCCCGCTGGGCCCAGGTCAAGCCGGAGACCCAGTGGGAGTTCGAGCAGGGCGTCGCCATGAGTACCAGCGCCGTCCAGAAGGCCACCGTCGTGCGCACCGCCTGGTATCAGCGCGTGCTCGCGCTCTTTGAGCGCTACGACTTCCTGGTGCTGCCGACCGCCCAGTGCTTTCCCTTCGACATCACACAGCGCTGGCCGAGCGAGATCAACGGACGGCCGATGGATTCCTACCATCGCTGGATGGAAGTCGTGGCTGGGGTGACGCTCGCCGGGCTGCCGGCGCTGAGCGTGCCGGCCGGTTTCGATGCGCGCGGCCTGCCGATGGGACTGCAGCTGATCGGCCCGCCGCAGGCCGACCAGGCGGTGATGCAGCTGGGCCACGCCTATGACCGGGCCACACAATGGGTCAGGCGGCAGATCCCGGCGGCTGGCGCCTGATATCAGCCGGCTGCTGACGACTGCGAGTTGCCCTCGGCCAGGGCAGTCGCAGTCGGCGCGGCAGCCAGATGCGCGGCCAGCGCCCCGCAAAAGCCCTCACCCTCGCGTTTAAGCGACCCGATTGCGGGGCCGAAGTCGTGATCGGGCGACGTGTCGCTGGCCTTGGCTGATGCCTCGATGGCAGCCGCGAAATCGGCGGCCCGCTCTGCCGAAAATGTCCGGAACAGTCCTTTTAGGGTGTGCGCGCACCGCGCGAGCCGCATCCGATCAAGATCGGCGGCAGCTTCTTCCATCTCGGTGATATTGCCGGGGTACTGCTCAAGAAAGAGCTCGCCGATGATGTCGATGATGTCCTGATCGGCACCCGCCAGCACCGCCGCGTAGTCGACTCGGGGCTGCGCGACAGCGGGCATCGTCATTGACATTGGCATCGCCGCCTGCGGCTCGAGGGCGCTTGGGGTCATCGGCATGTCGGACGGCATGTCGGATGAACTGGCGATGCGCTGGTCGGCACCAAGCGGCGCATCGGCGCGGTACAGCGCAGGCGACGCAGGCGACGCAGGCGATCCGACCGCCGCCATGGCACGCGCGATGGCCGCAAACAGCTCGGCTTTGCGAAAAGGCTTGGAGACATAGTCGTCCATGCCGGCGGCCAGGCAGCGTTCGCGATCGCCGACCAGGGCATTGGCGGTCATGGCAATGATCGGGATGCGCCTGGCGCTGCCCTGCTCGTCTGCGCGAATCTGCATCGTGGCCTGCAGACCATCGAGCACCGGCATCTGAATGTCCATCAGCACCAGATCGAACTGACCGGCGCGCAGGCGTGCCAGCCCCTCTTCACCGTTGGCGGCGACCTCGACGGTATGGCCTTCATTGTTCAGGATCGCGGTGGCCAGCTTCTGATTGACCGGGTGATCCTCGACCAGCAGCACCCGCAGCGAATCGAGTGTCGGCAGCGCGGCTGGCTGGAGCGCCGCCGGGGCAGGCACCATCGCCGCCGTTGCCGGCGACACCACGATCTCGAAACCGAAGGTACTGCCCACGCCCACCCTGCTGCGCAGTCGCAGCTCACCACCCATCTGCATTACCAGTCGCCGCGAGATGGTCAGCCCCAGCCCGGTGCCGCCATAGACGCGCGTGGTGGACGTGTCGGCCTGTGAGAAAGGCTCGAAAATGCGTTCGATTTTTTCGGGTGCCACACCGATGCCGGTATCGACCACCTTGAAGCGCAGGCGCAATTGGCCTTTTGGCGCATCATCAGCGTCAATCAGGACCGTCACCGAACCCTGCTGGGTGAACTTGATCGCATTGGAAATCAGGTTGGTCAGCACCTGGCCGAGGCGAACCGAGTCACCGACCACTGCCTCGGGAACATCCGGGGCAATCTGGAATTCGAGCTTGAGGCCTTTTGCGGTCGCACCGGGCGACAGCGCCGCGACAACACGCGCGACCGTCGCACGCAGATCGAAGGCGATCGACTCCAGTTCCATCTGATTGGCATCGATCTTCGAAAAATCGAGGATCGAATTGATGATCGACAGCAGGGTATCGGCGGAGGTGCGCACGAGTTGCAGATGCTCGCGCTGAGTGGGCTCAAGCGGCGTGCCCATCACCAGATCGCTCAGGCCGATGATGGCATTCATCGGGGTGCGGATCTCATGACTCATATTGGCGAGAAATTCGGTCTTGGCCTGATTCGATGCTTCGGCGGCAGACTTGGCACGAACGAGTTCTTCGCGACTGGCTTCACGCTCATACACCAGATCAGACACCCAGCGCGACATCGCGCCGATGTCCTCGTTGTCGCGATCCAGACGAGGCAGCACCGACGCCGGCACCAGACCGCGCAACACGCCGCGCAACGAGTCGAGTGTCGCCTGCCTGCTTTGCGCCTGGGCTCGTATTTCATCCTGGATCCGCTGCTCATCGCTGACATCGCGGCAGACCAGCACGAAACCAATCGGCTCATCGCTGCCGATGCGGATCGGCGAAAGACTGGTATCGAAAATCCGGATCGGGCCGCTGGGCGCATCGGATTCGCGCTGTCCCATTGCCATCGAGATGCGGCGATTGCGCCAGCCGGCTTGCAAGGCCTCATCGCCGCCGGTGCCGGGCAAGACCTCTTCGACCGACTTGCCAAAGAGATCGGCCGCCGAACGTCCGAGCATGTCGGCGGCGGCCGGATTGGCAAAGATCACCTGACCGCCTGCATCAATCGACAGCACACCATCGGCAATCGCCTGCAGGGTCACATCGGCGCGACCGCGCTGCGCCTGAAGGCTTGCGGCAGTTCGACTCAGAACGTCGAAGGCACGGCGAATCTCGACCGGCGCATCGGCCGACAGCACCGCCCCAGGATCGATCTCGCCTTCGCGCAGCTTCTCCTCAAAAGACCCCATCCGGTCGAGATTGCGCATCCAGCGCACCAGCGGATAGCCGATCAGCGTCAGGCCGAGAATCATGCCGAGGGCGGCCACTATGAGTGCCGTGCGCATCAGCGACCAGATGTCGGCCGCCACCCGCTCGGCATCAAAGTTCATGCGCAGCACGCCGTAATCGCGCCCGCCCACCGAGATCACCCTGACGATCGGGGGCAATTCAGTGTCCAGTTTCTCCACCAGCCAGTCGGGAGCGGGATTGACCAAATCGACCGAGCTCTCGGTGCGGATCTTGCCGCCCTTCAGATCACTGAAGGAGGCCATCGAAAAAGGCGAGCGCGTGATCACCTTCTGGAGCGTCTTGTCGATGGTGTCGTAATCGCCGATCACCGCACTGTCGGCGATGGACTGCACCAGTACCTGCTCGAGGGCATTGGCCATCAGGGTCGAGGCTTCGACATGCTCGGCAAACTGCAAACGATAGAACAGACCCAGACCAATTGCGGCAGTCAGCGCCACCGACAGTGCACACAAGCCGAAGAAGCGACCGGCAAGCGATCGGGGCAGGAGAGAGGAGAGGAAACGCTTCATTCAGCGGGAAAACTCAAGCGGCGACCTGTCTTATTGCAGCGAAAGGGGCGCCGTCTTGAAAAAGTTGCGGTAGGTCGCGTACTCGTGACCATCCGAGGCGATGAAGCGGGTGTTTTCGGGCAGTCCCACGAGTTTCGATGCCCTGACCATGATCTCGCGTCCACGAGGATCGTTGGCCATCTCGACGAAGGCCCGGGTGACCGCGGCAGCATCGCGCGCCGGCACTTTGCCGGACACGTTCAATGCGAGGTCATGCAGGGGCTCGGAGGTCCAGAGGACTCGATACGACTTCGACTCGCGCTTGGCATAGCCCTCGATCAGCTGCGAATTGGCACCGACGGCGCGGGTCTTGCCGCTGAAAGCCTGAACGATGGCCGCATCCATATTGCCGGCAAAGACCACCCGAACATCGATCTTGCGGGCCAGCAGCTCGGCGTAGGTCATCTTGTAGGCGACCAGTGCCTCCGCACCCGGAAACGCGACCTCCTGTCCAGCAAGGTCGGCCAGTTCACGAATGGTCGAATCGCCCGGCACCACGATCTGCGCGAAGATCGGCGGCGTATCGCGCCGCGACGTCACCTTCCAGCCGAGCTTTTCTCGCTCCGGGCTGAACAGATGGTTGCTGAAGACGAACTCGACTTCCTGCTGCAGCACCATCGCCGTGGTCTCGGCCGAGGTCCGGCCGATTTTCAGAACGATCTTGATGCCGCTCTTTTCCGACACATAGTCGATGATCGGATTCCAGTATTCGGCGGTCATCTTGATGCCGTACTGGTTGACCGGAGAAAAGCGGTACTCCTGCGCCCCGACAGACAAAGGAAGGACAAGCGCGACGGCGGCTGCGACGGCGGCGAACCATCGACCCGGGCGAATCGGCATGGGCGTTCTCCAAACGGTGACCTGATACACGACACCGATGGTGCCAGAATGTTTCCTGAGTTTGACAATTTTGGGCGATCAGTTCGCGCCGGACTGACGGACGACTGCCCCATCCCGACCTTCGGAGCCCTCAGGGCTCGAAGTGTTCGATAAAACGCAGCAGCACCTCGGTCGCGGCATCGGCGTCCTCAAGGGTCATGGTCTCGTCGGGGTGATGGCTGATGCCACCATTGCCGCAGCGCACAAAAAGCATGGCGATCGGGCAGACCGCCGGAAACGACATCGCGTCGTGACCGGCGCCAGAGGGAAGATGCCTCACCGGCAGCCCCTGGGTGGCCATTGCGTCGGCAAACTGCTGCTGCAGACCTTCGTCGCAGGGCGCCGCGACCAGCTCGAAAAAGGGCTCGAAAACGAGCCTGACCCGACGCCGCGTGGCGATGTCCGCGAATTCGGCGCGCAATGCCTCGAGCGCCGCACGGCGCGTCGCATCGACACCTGAGCGCAGATCGACGGTGAATTCGACATCCTGGGGAATCACGTTGACCGCCCCCGGCAGCACCGACAGCCGCCCGACCGTACCGACCAGACCCGGATGCACCGTGCAGTGCCGCTCAAGCGCCAGCACCATTTCGCTTGCGGCGGCGAGCGCATCCTGTCGTGCCGACATCGGCACCGTGCCGGCGTGTCCGGCAAGGCCAGTCACGGCACAGCGGATGCGGCTTGCACCCGCAATCGCGGTGACCACCCCGAGCGACAGCCCGGCATCGAGCAGGACCGGCCCCTGTTCGATATGCGACTCGATGAACGCGACCACGCCCTTGCCGCGCCGATCGACGCTGGCCAGGGCATCCGGGTCGCCGCCAAACTCGCTCAGGGCATCGCGCATCGAGAGGCCATCGGCATCGGTGCAGTCAAGCCATGCCGGATTGAAAGCGCCAGCCATCGCCTTGCTGCCGATCAGCGTGACACCGAAGCGCACGCCCTCCTCATCGCCGAAAGCCACCACTTCGATCGCCACCGGCAGCCTGAGGCCACGGCGGTGCAGATCTGCCACGCAGGCGATCGGCGACAGAATGCCGAACAGACCGTCATAGCGGCCGGCGTTGCGCACGGTATCGAGGTGCGAGCCGGTCATGAGGACCGGCGCATCGGCGACATTGCCCTCATAGCGACCGACCACATTGCCAAGCGCATCCCAGTGAACCGACATGCCGGCTTCGCGCATCCAGGACTCGATCAGCTCACCGGCGCGCCGATGCTCGGGCGTGAGGTAGGCGCGGGTGACCCGGGGCGCATCCTGGGTGATGGCGGCGAGCCGCTCGGCGCGCGCCAGGATCGATTCGCCGAAGCGACAGCCGGAGGCGCTCAAGCGGCGCTCAACCGGCAGGGGCCGGATGGTGGGCGATCCAGTGGCGGGCGATATCGACCCGCCGGCAGATCCAGACGCGATCGTGGCGCTGGAGATGGTCCAGGAAACGCTGCAGGGCGCGGAAGCGACCGGGCCGCCCGAGCAGGCGGCAATGCATGCCGATCGACATCATGCGCGGCGTGTCTTCGCCTTCGGCATAGAGCACATCAAAGGTATCGGTCAGGTACTGCAGGAACTGCTCGCCGGTATTGAAGCCCTGCGGCGTGGCAAAGCGCATGTCGTTGGCATCGAGGGTGTAGGGCACGATCAGGTGATCGACCTCGACGCCATCGGTGCGGGTGACTCGCGTCCAGAACGGCAAATCGTCGCCGTAGTAATCGGAGTCGTAGAGAAAACCGCCGTCGTCGGCCACCAGGCGCCGGGTATTCGGGCTGTCGCGCCCGGTATACCAGCCCAGCGGTCGCTCGCCGGTGAGCCGTTCAATGATGCCCATGCCGATGCGCATGTGCTCGCGCTCGGTGGCTTCGTCCATCGACTGATAGTGGATCCAGCGCCAGCCGTGGCAGGCGATCTCGTGGCCGAGTTCGACGAAGGCGCGGGTGAGATCGGGATGGCGCTCGAGCGCCATCGAGATGCCGAAGACGGTCAGCGGCAGGCCGCGGCGCTCGAATTCGCGCAGGATGCGCCAGACGCCGGCACGCGATCCGTATTCGTAGATCGACTCCATCGACAGATGCCGGTCGGGATAGGCGGGGGCACCGATGATCTCGGACAGAAACTGCTCGGAGCCCGGATCGCCATGCAACACGCTGTTTTCGCCGCCCTCTTCATAGTTGAGGACGAACTGCACCGCCACGCGGGCATTGCCCGGCCAGCGGGCATGCGGAGGATTGCGGCCGTAGCCGATCAGGTCGCGAGGATAAGCTGGCATCGGAGTCGGGGTGGCTGACGGACGGAAGACGCACTGAATACGCACTGAATTGTAGCGCAGGCCCGGCACGACAATTGCATGGTCTGTCTGCCTGCGAGCAGGCACAATCGCGGGCTGCCGCAGCGCCGGTCGGTTCCCGACCTAGGTTCCAGGCTCCCCTCCCAAACCACTGTGCAGTTTTCGAAGGAATCCATGATGACCCTGTCTTTCTCGAGCCGCCGACGCGCGCTCAACAGAACACGCATCGCCCTGTCGGCGATTGCAGCGATTGTCATGACCGCCGCGATCACCGGCCCGACGCCAGTGCACGCCCAGTCCGCGCTCGACGACATCGTGGCGCAAAAGAAGATCACGATCGCGATTCCGACCGACTATCCGCCCTATGGCTTCGTTGGTGCCGACCTCAAACCGCAGGGCCTGGACATCGACATCGGCGCGCTGATCGCCGCGAAAATCGGTGTGACGCTTGAGCTGGTGTCGGTGACCAGCGCCAACCGGATTCCTTACCTGCAAACGAAAAAGGCCGATCTGGTGATCTCGACGCTGGGCAAGAACGCCGAGCGCGAAAAGGTCATCGATTTCACCGCAGCCTACTCGCCCTTCTATCAGGCGGTCTTCGGACCCAAGGCGATGACCGTCAAGACACCGGCCGACCTGGGCGGCAAGACGGTTGCGGTGACCCGCGGTGCGATGGAAGACCAGGAGCTCGCCAAGATTGCCCCGGCCACCCTCGACGTCAAACGCTTCGAAGACAATGCGGCGACGGTTGCCGCCTTCGTGTCGGGTCAGACCCAGCTGATCGCCACCGGCGCATCGGTCGCCGGCAACATGATGGCCCGCAACCCGACGCTGTCGGCCGAATACAAGCTGCTGCTCAAGGATTCACCGAACTTCATCGGCGTGGCCAAGGGCGAAGACAAACTCAGACTGAAGGTCAATGAGATCCTGGCCGAGGCAAAAAAATCGGGTGAACTCGACCGCCTCGCGATGAAGTGGCTGGGCCGCCCGGCAGGCGACCTGCCGCAGTGATGCTGCGAGCCCTGACAATTTGCTGATCCAGCTTGATTTCGCAGCGGTCCTGTCGCAGTGGCCACTGCTGCTGCGGGGCCTGGCCTGGACGGCGGGGCTCACTGTCGTTGCGGTGATCCTCGGGCTGAGCCTGGGGATTGCCTGCGCCTGGGCCCGATCAAGCGGACCGAGTGCCTTGCGCTGGATCGTGGCGAGCTATGTCGAGCTGATCCGCAACACCCCTTTCATCATCCAGCTGTTCTTCGTCTTTTTCGGGCTGCCGGCCATCGGCGTGAGGCTGACGGCCGAGTGGGCTTCGATCATTGCCATGACCTTGAATCTCGGCGCCTATTCGACCGAGATCGTGCGGGCCGGCATCGAGGCCACGCCACGCGGTCAGCTTGAAGCCGCAGCCAGCCTGGCACTCACACCGCTGCAGACCTTCACCCGTGTCGTGATGCCGCCCGCGCTCAAGCGGGTCTGGCCGGCCACCGTCAGCCAGATCGTGATCGTGATGCTTGGCTCGGCGGTCTGCGGCCAGATCGCCACCGAAGAACTCTCGCATGCCGCCAACCTGATCCACTCGCGCAACTTTCGCGCCTTCGAGGCCTATATCGTTGCGACCCTGATGTATCTCGCCTTTGCCATCGTGCTGCGACAGCTGCTCAACTGGCTCGGACCGCGACTGCTGTTCGGACGCTGACGCACGCGCATGGTCGACTTCCCGATCCAGGACATCCTGCGTCATCTGCTGCTGGCCATGCGCTGGACGATCGTGCTGTCGCTGATCGCCTTCGCAGGCGGCGGCCTGGTCGGGGCAGCCTTACTGGTCGCTCGCATTGCCCGCCCGCGCCTGGGCGGCTGGCTGGTGGGCGGCTATGTGCAGCTCTTTCAGGGCACGCCGCTGCTGATGCAGCTCTTTCTGGCCTACTTCGGGCTCGGGCTTTTCGGCATCAAGGTCTCGGCCTGGGTCGCGGCTGGCCTGGCGCTCACCCTCTACAGCAGCGCTTTTCTCACCGAGATCTGGCGAGGCTGCATCAATGCCGTGCCGCGCGGTCAATGGGAGGCCTCGGCCAGCCTGGCGCTGAGCCTGTCCGAGCAGTTGCGCTGGGTGATCGGGCCGCAGGCCTTGCGCATCGCGGTGCCGCCGACCGTGGGCTTCATGGTGCAGGTAATCAAGGGCACGGCGCTCGCCTCGGTGATCGGATTCATCGAGCTGACCCGCACCGGATCGATGATCGCCAATGCCACCTTCCGACCGTTTCTGGTCTACAGCCTGGTCGCGCTGATGTATTTCGCCTTGTGCTGGCCGCTGTCGGCCTGGAGCCGGCGACTCGAAAGGAATCTGAATGTCGCACGCTGATCCATCGGCCATGCCGGTTGTCGAGATTGCCGGCCTTCGCAAGCGCTTCGGCGAGAATGAGGTGCTCAAGGGCATCGACCTGCAGGTCGCACCGGGCGAAGTGATTGCCATCATCGGGCGCAGCGGCTCAGGCAAGAGCACGCTGCTTCGCTGCATCAATGGCCTGGAGAGCTTCGATTCAGGGAGCCTCGCGGTCGCCGGGCAGCCTCTGGCGCATGGCGATGCCAGGGCGATGCGCGCACTGCGCCAGCAGGTCGGCATGGTCTTTCAGTCCTTCAATCTTTTTCCGCATCTGAGCGCCGGGCGCAATGTGATGCTCGCGCCCACGCTGGTGAAGAAGCTGCCGCACGACGCCGCGCAGGCGCTGGCTCAGGAACTGCTCGTGCGCGTCGGACTGAGCGAAAAATTCGACGCAATGCCCGATCAGCTGTCGGGCGGTCAGCAGCAGCGCGTGGCTATTGCGCGCGCGCTGGCGATGGCACCGGCGGTGCTGCTGTGTGATGAGATCACGTCGGCGCTCGATCCGGAGCTGGTCGGCGAGGTGCTGCGCGTGGTCGAGTCGCTGGCCGCACAGGGCATGACGATGATGATGGTCACGCACGAGATGGCCTTTGCTCGCAAAGTCTCGCATCGGATCGTATTCATGCATGCCGGTCGCATCCATGAGATCGGACCGGCGCAGTCGCTGTTTGACAATCCCTCAACGCCCGAGCTCAAGCAGTTCCTGTCGGCCATCGACCGCTGAGCCTGCGGCGTCGAACGAATCGCCTCGCAGCGACAAGGATGCGCGGACTGCGGATAATCGGTGCTCCAAACGACAAGAGACACCCGATGACCCAAGCCCCGCTGTCCGCATTACCCCGACGCGCCGCACTGCGCGCGCTGCTGAGCACGACGCTGGGCGCCTCAATGAGCACCTTATTGAGCACCACACTGAGCGGCGCATTGCTCGCGCTCGCGCCCGCGACCGGCCATGCGCAGACCGACTGGCCCACCGGACCGATCCGCTTCATCGTGCCGTTTCCGGCCGGCAGCGGCACCGACCTGAATGCGCGGCTGATCGGCGAGCGGCTCTCGACATCACTCGGCGTCCCGGTGGTGGTCGACAACCGGCCAGGGGCCGATGGCAGCATCGCGGCCGAAGCGGCCGCTCGGTCCAAACCCGACGGCTACACCGTCTTCGTCACCTCCAACAGCACGCACGCCTCCAATCCGGCGCTGCGCCGCAAGCTGCCCTATGACCCGATCCGCGACTTCGCACCGGTCACGCTCATCGGAACCGCGCCGCTGCTGGTGCTGGTCAATCCGAGCCTGCCGGTGCGCAGCGTCAGCGAACTCATCACCTATGGACGCGCAAACCCCGGAAAGCTGAGCTTCTCGAGCGGCAGCGCGTCCTCGCGGGTGGCCGGCGAAATGTTCAAGTCCCAGTCCGGGATCGACATGGTCAATGTCACCTACAAGGGCAATCCGCAGGCGCTGTCAGACCTGGTCGCCGGTCAGGTGCAGGTGATGTTCTGCGATGCCGGCACCGCCCTGCCGCAGGTCACCGCGCAAAGAGTGCGTGCGCTCGCCGCCACCAGCCTGACCCGCTCAAGCGCAGCGCCCGAGTTGCCGACGGTGGCCGAATCCGGGTTGCCGGGCTTCGAGATGATTGCCTGGACCGCGGTGTTCCTGCCGGCCGGCACGCCCGAGCCGATCGTCGCCAAGCTGAACAAGGCCATCGGTGAGATTCTGCGTTCAGCCGAGTTCAGGCAAAAGGCCGGGCCTGCCACCGACCTCTCGCCTGGCACGCCGCAGCAGCTCGATGCCTTCGTTCGCAGCGAGATCGACAAATGGAAGCGCGTGGTGGCACAAGCGAAACTCGAGGTCGAATGACCTCGCCCGCATGGCCACTGCCCGACAGGGCATCGCTCGTATCAGACGCAAGGAGATCGCCATGACACACACCGCAGGGCCGCTGGCCGGCCTGACCGTCGTTGAACTCGGGCAGGTGCTCGCCGGGCCGTTTGCCGGCGCCATCTTTGCCGACCTCGGCGCCACGGTCATCAAGGTCGAACGCCCGGAAGGCGGCGACGATGCGCGCCAGATGGGGACCGCCTTTCGTCACGGCGACTCGCTCACCTTCCAGGTCTTCAACCGCGGCAAGGCGTCGGTCACCATCGACCTCAAGTCCGCACAGGGCATCGAGGCACTGCATGCCATCGTGGCCGATGCCGACGTCCTGGTGCACAACCTGCGCCCGGGCGTACCGGCGCAACTCGGTCTGGACGGCGCATCGATGTGCGAGCGCCATCCGCGCCTGGTCTATTGCGAGATGTCGGCCTTCGGTCATGTCGGCCCGATGGCCGCGCGACCGGGCTACGAGCCGCTGATTCAGGCCTTCAGCGGCCTGTCGAGCATCAGCGGCGACCCCGACGGTCCGCCGGTTCGCATGGGCGCTTCGGTCTGCGACCAGGGCACCGGCATGTGGACGGTGATCGGCGCGCTGTCGCTGCTGCAACGTCGCCTGGTCACCGGGCTCGGCGGCATCGTCCAGGCCTCGCTGCTCGAAACCGCCCTGACCTGGCTGGCCCAGAAGGGCGATGCCTGGATGAACGAAGGCCGCCTGCCCGAGCGGCATGCCAGCGGCCATCCGGGTTTCGTGCCCTACGAGGCCTTTGACGGCGCCGACGGCCCCTTCCTGATCTGCGTCGGCAACGACCGGCTCTTCGTCAAGTTCGCCCAGGTGCTGGAGCGGCCCGACTGGCCGACCGATGCGCGCTTTCGGGGTAATCGGGATCGGCTGGCCAACAAGGCCGAGCTGCTGGCGCAGATCCGAGGCCTGCTGATCAGGCGACCACGGGGCGAATGGATGACAGCTCTGGAGGCGGCCGGTGTGCCGTGTGCGCCGATCCATGACGTGCCGCAGGCCCTGTCGCAGCCGCAGGTCGAAGCACTCGGCATCATTCAGACCGTTCCCGGCGAAGACTTCCGGCTCACCGGACTGCCCTTGTCCTTCGACGGCGAGCGACCCGCCATCCGCAGCGCTGCACCGCGGCTCGGCGAACACAATACTGCCCACCTGACGGACTGACCATGATTCGAACCGTGTCAGTGATTTGCCAGGGATTGCGCCAGGGATTTCGGGTTGCCGCACTCATCGCCCTGTTCGCAAGCGCCGCCCCGGCTGATGCCCGCGACACGCCGATCCGCTTTCAGCTCGACTGGCGCTTCGAGGGGCCCGCCGCCCTCTTTACCCTGCCCAAAGCCAAAGGCTGGTTTAGCGACGAGGGGCTTGCGGTGAGCATCGATGCCGGCGACGGCTCGGGCGGCACGGTCGCGCGCGTGGCCAACGGCGACTACGACATGGGCTTTGCCGATCTGGCGTCGCTGATGGCCTTCTGGGGCACGAATCCCGACCAGGCAGGCAAGCCGGTCGCGGTGATGATGGTCTACAACAACACACCGTCGGCGGTGATGGCGCTGAAAAAGTCGGGTATCAAGCGCCCGGCCGATCTGGCCGGCAAGACCCTGGGTGCCCCGGCATTCGATGCCGGTCGCAAGGCTTTCCCGATCTTTGCAAAATCCAATGGCATCGACCCTGCCCGAATCAAGTGGGTCTCGATGGCACCCGAGCAGCGCGAGTCCATGCTCGCCCGCGGCGAAGTCGATGCGATCACCGGCTTTTACTTCACCTCGCTCTTCGACCTCAATGCCAGCGGCGTAAAAGACGAGGACATCGTCGTGATGCCCTATTCGAAATTCGGCGTAAAGCTCTATGGCAGCGCGATCATCGTGTCCGAAGCCTTCCTCAGACAGCACCCGGAGGCAGTCAAAGCCTTCCTGCGAGCGTTCACACGTGGTGTCAAGGCGGTCATCGCCGATCCGCAGGCTGCCGTGGAGACCTTGCGCGACTACGATGCCAGCATCGATGGGGCGCGCGAGACCAAACGCCTGAAACTGACCCTGAATGGCTCGGTGCTGACGGCCGATGCACGTAGCGAAGGCTTCGGCGAAGTCGATCCGGCCCGACTGACGCTGATGGCGCTGCAGGTCAAGGATGCCTTCGGGCTGAACGTCAGGATCCCGGCCGAGCGGATCTTTGGCGCCGGCCTGCTGCCGTCGGCCAGTGAGCGAAAGGTGTTTCCGAAGTAAGGCTTACGCCATAAGCCTAAAATGCGCGCTTCGCCTTCGCGCATCCAATCGAGCAAGCATCATGGGCCATCGCCTGACTCAAATCGCTACCCGCACCGGCGACGACGGCACGACCGGACTGGGCGACGGCAGTCGCACGCGCAAGGACAGCCTGCGCGTGGCGGCCATGGGCGATGTCGACGAACTCAATTCGACCATCGGCCTGCTGCTGACCGAGCCCTTGCCTGATGACATCCGGCAAGCCCTGCTCGACATTCAGCACGATCTCTTCGATCTCGGCGGCGAACTGTGCATTCCGGGCTTCGAGAACCTGGCCGAGACGCAAGTGGCACAGCTCGACGCGCTGCTGCTGCGCTATAACGCGACGCTGCCCCGGCTTCAGGAATTCATTCTTCCCGGCGGCTCACGGTCGGCCGCCATCGCGCATATTGCGCGAACCGTCTGCCGACGCGCCGAACGCGCGATCGTTTCACTCGGTGGCGAAGAGGCGATCCGACCTGCCTGCCGTCAGTATGTGAACCGACTATCTGACCTGCTCTTCGTGCTGGCTCGTGTCCTCAACCGCCACGAGGGCGGGACGGATGTGCAGTGGCAGAAAGGTCGACGCCACGACTGAGGGCAGCGATCAGTTCGACCGACAGTCCGCTCCAGGCGACGGTGGCATCGGCCGTTGAAGACGCAGCCGCCTCCTGATCGGTTCGAAGACCCGATGCCCGCAGCGCCTCGTTGACCGCGCGAGCACCCGCCTGCACGCTGTCGATGACCGGCACCGGCAGGCGCGAGCCCAGACGGGCGGCAATGCCACCGAGCGCCGCGCCCCCCAGCACCAGCGCGCCAACACCGTCGGTGGCAGCCTCGCGCAGCGCAGCCAGCAGATCACGCTCGGCGGCCTGCGGATCGGCCATCAGCTCGGCGCCGCTGCGCTCGAGCACATGCACACCCGCCAGATCACGATCAAGGCCGTGGGCAGCGGCAAAGCGCAGCAGCATCGGTCGCCAGGCCAGACCACCGGTCACAATCGCATGGCGGCCGTAGCGGGCGGCTTCGCGCAGAGACGCCTCGGCCAGCCCGATCACCGGCACACCCGCGATCTCGCGCAGCGCAGCCACCCCAGGATCGCCGAAGCATCCAACCAGGACTGCATCGCAACGCCCGCCCGCGGCACGATGGGCCGCCCAGGCATCGAGCAGGGCATGGGCGGCAATCGCATACGAGACTTCGCTTGAAATATAGGACGCGCCGAACCGGGCAGTGACTGCTTCGAGTTCGATCGGTACATCGAGCAGCGGCGCAACCAGCGTCGACATCAGGTCGGTCACGCCGGCAGAGGTATTCGGATTGATCAGCAGGACAGTGGTCATGCGTGCGGGCTCGCGAACAGGGACTCGAGATCGATGCCGGCGTTGTCGGGCAACTCGAAGCTGAGGTGATCCTCGAGATCCTGAAGATGCGCCTGCATCAAGCGGCCAGCGGCAGCACCACGGCGCTCGCGCAGCGCAGCGAGCAGCGAGTGATGGGCATCGCCATCGCAGCCACCGGCGGGTCCGGCGCCATGCGGCTGCGACGAGCCGTAGGTCATCAGCACCAGCGAGGTTCGGGAGACCAGCTCACCGAGCATGCGGGCCAGCGTCTGATTGCCGGCGCCTTCGGCGATCGCCAGATGAAACTCGCCCGACAGCCTGATGGCATCGCCGCGCCGATGTGCCGCAATCGCGCGGTGTTCATCGTGGATGATCCGGTCGAGTCGAGCCAGCTCGGCGCGTCCTGCCACGGCCGCGAACGCCTCGACAATCGACGGCTCGATCAGGCGGCGTGCCGCGAACACCTCGCGCGATTCGACCGGATCGGGCTGGGCGATCGTGGCACCGCGGTTAGGTGTGAGTGTGACGATGCGCTGCTCCGACAGCCTGATGAGCACTTGCCGAATGCGGGTACGCGACACACCGAAAGCGCGCCCGAGCCGCTCTTCGACCAGCTTCGTGCCAGGTGCAAGGCGATGGTCGAGCACGGCGGCGACGATTCGGTCGTGGATCTGTGCGTCGCTCAAGGCGCTGCTCAATGTGCTGTCGGGTGCGCTGCTGCTTGCAGCATCTGGCGCAGACTCGACACGTCCGGCGCTGGTTCGGGCCTCGGTCATGGTGGCCTCAGTCGCGAGGACGCCGACGCAGCAGCGCGATCAGACCGAGCGTGAGCCCGATGACGCCGAAGGACACCACGGTGGTGACCGTGCCAAGCGCATAGACGACCGGTGTGGTCACGGTGGTGGTGAGGCCCTGCAACTCGAGCGGCAGCGTGTTGAGGTCGCCGATCGCCTGCGAGGAACGGGCGATCTCGTCCCAGGACAGGGTAAAACCGAACATGCCCACGCCCACCACCGACGCACCGATCAGCGGCAGCACGACATGGCGAAAGGCCTGCCAGGGCGTGGCACCGAGGTCGCGTGCGGCCTCTTCATAGGCCGGATCAAAACGATTGAAGACCGCAAACATGATCAACAGACCGAAGGGCAGCGTCCAGGTGAGGTGTGCTGCCAGCGCCGAGGTGTAGAGCCCCATCGAGGTGCCGAACCCTTCCAGGAACTCGGTCCATTCGAGCCACTCGAGCAGCGACTTCCAGCCGGTGTCGAGCAGTCGAAACTGCAGGCCCAGGCCGAGCGACACGATGATCGAGGGCATGATCAGGCTGGCCACCGTAATCAGAAAGAGCGCATTGCCGCCGCGCAGCTGCTTGCGAAACGCCAGACTCGCCAGCAACGACAGCAGGATGGTGAACGCGGCCACCACCAACCCGAGCTTGAGCGAGCGGCGAAACGCCGCCCAGATGTCGACCACGCCGATGCCCTCGGCCAGCTTGACGAACCAGTGCAGAGAGACGCCGCGCATCGGAAAAACCAGTCCGCCTTCCGGGCCCTGAAAACTCAGCACGAAAATCGTCAGCATCGGTCCGTAGAGGAACAGCACGAACAGGCCGAAGACAATGGCCAGCGGCCAGAATCCGGGCTGGCGCGCGCTCACCCGCGACATCAGCGGGCCGCTCACAATTCCCTCCGGATATCGACCAGACGCGTCAGGGCCCAGATGATCATCAGCACCACCGCCAGCAGGATGACCGCATTGGCCGCCGCGATCGGGAACTGCAGATAGGAGGTCTGCACCTGGATCATCTTGCCGACCGATGCGATCTGCTGGCCACCCATCACGCCGATGGTGACGAAGTCCCCCATGACGATGGTGATCACGAAAATCGAACCGATGAGAATACCGGTGCGCGACAGCGGCACAACCACGTTCCAGAGCGCCTGCCAGCCGCTTGCGCCGGCGTCTCGCGCCGCCTCGAGCAGCGATCGGTCGATGCGCATCATCGAGTTGAAGATCGGCACGATCATGAAGAGCGTGTAGAGGTGCACCAGCGCGAGCACCACCGAGAAATCGGAGAACAGCAGCCACTCGATCGGCTTGTCGACCAGACCGGCACCGACCAGCCCCTTGTTGATCAGCCCGTTGCGCCCGAGCAGCGGTACCCAGGAAATCATGCGGATCACGTTCGAGGTCCAGAACGGAATCGTGCAGACAATGAAGAGCAAGGTCTGCGTGTTCGATGAGCGGATGTGAAAGGCAAGAAAATACGCGACCGCAAAACCCAGGATCAGCGTGACCAACCAGACCAGGCCGCAGAATTTCAGCGTCGAGAGGTAGGTGCGAACCGTCGTGCACAGGTCATCGACATTGCTGCAACCCTCGAAGATCTGGATGTAGTTTTTCGGGGTGAACGCCGGCAGCAGTTCGTACTCATTGAAGTCCCAGAAGCTGACCGCCACGATCAGCACCAGGGGCACGATGAAGAAAAACAGAAATACCAGCGCGAACGGACCTGCCTGCACCCAGGCAGGCAGGCCGCTCGACGCGATCAGGCTGCGACGAACTCGTTCCACTTCTGGACCATGTAGTTGTTCTCGTCCATCACCGCGTTCCAGCAGGCGATGCCGCCCATGCGGTCATTGTAGGAACCGCCATCGCGAACCTTGCCGGCCTTCTCGAGCACCGAGCCATCGGGCGCCTTGATGTCCTTCTCGGCAGGCTTGCCTTCCATCCAGTAGGCCCACTCATAGGGCTCCATCTTGGCCTGGGCGGTTTCGAGCACCGCCGAGTAATAGCCCTGGCGATTAAGGTAGGCGCCGGCCCAGCCATCGAGGAACCAGTTGATGAACTCATAGGCCGCATCCTGCTTCTTGCCGGCCAGCGTGGTGGGCAGACCGAAGCCGGCCGCCCAAGCGCGATAACCTTCCTTGAGCGGCTGGTAGGTGCAGGCGATGCCCTGCGAACGCACCTTGGTGACCGCCGGAGACCACATCGACTGGATCACGACTTCGCCCGAGGCCATCAGGTTGACCGACTCGTTGAAGTCCTTCCAGAGCGAGCGGAACTGACCGGCCTTCTTGGCATCGATCAGGGTCTTGATCGTCAGGTCGATTTCCTTCCTGGTCATGTTGCCCTTGTCGGGATACTTGTAGATACCCATCGCCTCGACCACCATCGCCGCGTCCATGATGCCGATCGACGGGATGTTGAGGATGGCGGCCTTACCCTTGAACTCGGGGTTGAGGAGTTCTTTCCAGGACTCGATCGGACGCTTGATCAGGTCGGGACGGATGCCGAGCGTGTCGGCGTTGTAGGTCGTCGGTATCAGGGTCATGTATTGCGTCGGCGACTTGGCAAAGGTCTTGCTCTTGCCGCCTTCCAGGAACATGACTTTCTTGGGCGCGGTGCCCTGATCGCCCACCTTCTTGCCGTTGACTTCACCCTTGGTGAAAAGCGAGGTGATCTTGTCGGCATTCTTGATGCGCTTCGAATCGATGCCCATCAGATTGCCGGTGGGGATGATCTTCTTGAGCGAGAAGTACTCGGTGTCGATCAGATCGAAGGAGTTGGGCGCGGTGACCGCGCGCTTGGTGACATCGTCGGTGGTGACCGGGATGTACTGGATTTCGATGCCGGTATCGGCCTTGAATTTGTCGCCGATTGCCTTGTCCTGATTGACGGCGGTACCGAGGTAGCGCAGCACCACTTTTTCCTGGGCATGCACATACGGGAATCCGGTGACGACACCGGCAGCGGTCACACATTTGATCAGGGTGCGGCGATTCTCGGACTTCGGCGCGGCCGGTTCAGCCGGGCGAACAGGTTCGGTCATGCTCTTCTCCTTCAGTGGTTGGGGGCGGGAACAGTAGAAAGGCGATGCAGGTCTTCGGACTTCCAGTGCACGTACACCGCATCACCCGGCGCATACGGCACCAACAACAAGGGGTCTTCTCGCACCATGGCCGTGAGCTCGCCGGCATGCTCTGACTGCAGGCCGATCAGCACATGGGTGCCCTGGTATTCGGTCGACACCACGCGGGCAGCGAAACCCGGCGCATCAGGCAGCCCATCGCGCGCAAGCAGGGTGCGATCGGCGCGCAGCGAGACCAGCTCGCCCGCCACCGTGATCACGTTGTGGCCACCCATGAAACGGGCGACGAACTCGGTGGCCGGCGCCTCGAAAATTTCCCGCGGCGAGCCGGTCTGCTCGATGCGCCCGGCATTCATCACCACGACCTGATCCGACAGGGCCAGCGCCTCTTCCTGCGAATGGGTGACATGCACGAAGGTCAGCCCGAGCTCGGACTGCCATCGCTTGAGTTCGGCGCGCATGCGAACCCGCAAGAACGGATCGAGCGCCGACAGGGGCTCATCGAGGAGCAGCACCTTGGGTTGGGTGATCAGCGCCCGCGCGAGAGCGACCCGCTGCTGCTGACCGCCGGAGAGTTCGGAGGGTTTGCGCAGGGCATAAGGCCCCATGTCGACCATCTCGAGCAGCTCGGTCGCACGCGTATGCCGCTTGACGCGATCGACGCCGCGCATCTTGAGCGAGAAGGCGACATTGTCGAGCGCACTCAGATGCGGAAACAGCGCATAGCTCTGGAACATCATCGCCGTGCCGCGCTGTGCGGCCGGCAAGGAAGTGATGTTGCGTGACCCGAGAAGCACATCGCCTTCGGTGGCCGACTCGTGGCCGGCGATCATGCGAAGCGTGCTGGTCTTGCCGCAGCCCGACGGCCCGAGCAGACAGCAGTAGCTGCCGGCCGGAATCGTCAGATCGATACCGGCGACAGCAAGCGTTTCGCCGAACCGCTTGGCAAGGCCGATCAGGACGAGATCCGCGGCACTCTGCGCCGCAACAGAAGAAGGATTCACGGTCGACTCGTTGCAAGAGCCGTACCATGCGAAAACGCATTCGAATACAACCCAAGACTGAGATTGTATACAGCGAGACCGCAAAAGCGCATACCGATGGTGCGCGCCACGCACCATCTCTGAGCGCGACGGCGCTCGCGCTCAGTAGGTCTTGTAAGGCAGGAACTTGCCGCTCAGCACGACATGCACACGGTCACCCTTGGGGTCGGGTTCGCGGGTGATGTCCATCGAGAAGTCGATCGCGCTCATGATGCCGTCGCCGAATTCTTCATGAATCAGCTCCTTGATCGTCGTGCCATAGACACTGACGATCTCGTACCAGCGATAGATCAGCGGATCGGTGGGCACCGCGGTCGGCAGCGAGCCTTTGTAGGGCACGACCTGCAGCCAGGCCATCTCGTCTTCGGTCAGCCCGAAGATGTCGCCGATCACCGTGGCCTGCTTCTCGTCGAGAGTCATCTGCCCGAGGCAGGCGGCGGTCACCCACTCCTTGCTGTGACCGACCCGGGCCGCCACATCGGCCCATTTGATGCGCTTGCTGACCTTGGTTTCGACAATTTTGCGGGTGACATCGTTGCGGTCCATTTCGATCGGATCTCCAGACTAGGCATTGGCGGGAAGGGGTTGAGCATCGGGCAAGAGACCGGGCGAGACCTCTATCGGACCGGCGCCGGTCTCCGATGACGGATCGGCACCGCCCTGCTGGATCAGCTTGGACCGGTGCACCAGGAAATCGACCAGATGATTGCGGAT
>CAIVAS010000163.1 GCA_903903975.1 uncultured Burkholderiales bacterium | reverse complement strand
GCCGCGGTATTCGATCACAAGCTGTCGGGTGGTCAGTGTCGCCCGACAGTCCGTCAATCACTTCAGGAATTTGCGATGAGAACTGAGCGATGAGTACTGAACGATGAACAAGGCCTTCGTCAAGGAAGACACCGATGAGGACGATGACGATCTCGACCCGTCGGCAGGCGCCGAACCCTCGGGCCCGGCGCCACCCAACTACATCACCCCCGAAGGCCACGCCCGGATGAAGGCCGAACTGCTGCAGCTGCTCGATACCGATCGGCCCGAGGTGGTTCGTATCGTCTCGTGGGCGGCCTCCAATGGCGACAGGTCCGAAAATGGCGACTATCTCTACGGCAAGAAACGGCTTCGCGAGATCGACCGGCGCATCCGTTTTCTGACCCGACGCCTCGACCGGGCAGAGGTGGTCGACTCAACCCGACAGCGCGGCAATGACCAGATATTTTTCGGCGCGACCGTGACCTATCGGCAATCGGATGGCGTCGAGAGAAAGGTGCGCATTGTCGGTGTCGATGAGGTCGATCCGCTCAATGGGCTGATCAGCTGGGTGTCGCCGGTGGCCAAGGCGCTGATCAAGGCGCATGAAGGCGATCTGGTGTCGCTGATCACACCGGTCGGTCGGCTCGAGATCGAGATCCTGACGGTGACCTACTGAGTAACCGACGCGATGGCGCATGCGGAGGGTGCATCGGAAACGGCTTGAGCGTGCCGCGGTGCGCGAATGACTGCATCGGCGCGCATCGGCGCTCATCAGCCTGAGCCCGCGATCGGCCTCATCGGCCCGGCCAACTCAGCCCGCGCGCGCCACCGTCATCAGCCGGGTGATCCGGCTCGCATCCGTGTGTTTTCGAAGTTGCCGGAAGACCCTCGCCAGGTGCTGGCGGTCGTGCACTTGCAGCGTAAAGCGCATCGTGGCGACCCGATCGGGTTCGTCGTCCATCGAGACGGTGACGATATTGGCCTCGGAGGCGGCAATCTCGGCAGCGACCCGAGCCAGGGCACCGCGATCTTCGCGGATCTGCACTTCGATGATGGTGCGAAACAGGCCCCGCACCTCGTCGCCCCAATCGACATCAATCCATCGCTCGGCGTCTTTCTGGCGCTGACGTCGGGCCGAATCGCACTCGGTGCGATGAATCACCAGACCATGGCCGCCTCGCAGATGACCCAGCACCGAATCGCCGGGCAGGGGCAGGCAGCAGGGTGAGCACTGGATCGCCGTGCCTTCGGTGCCGTGGATGGTGATCGGCAAGGGACGCGGCGTGAATGCGGCGGCGGCGGGTCGCGCGCTCATTTCGAGGGCGATGCTGCGCGCCACCACCGGTGCCAGCCTTCGACCCAGCCCGACATCGGCATAGAGTTCGTCGAGCGACTTGGCGCCGGCATCACGGGCATTTTTTTCGAGCAGCGCGCTGTCGAGCGAACCGGCATCGATTCGCAATGCCGCAAGCGACTGCTCAAGCAAGCGCTTGCCGAGATCGGCCGACTCGCCGTACTTCATTGTGCGCAGGAAATGGCGGATTTCGGAGCGCGATTTGCCGGTGCTCACAAAGCCCAGCCAGGCCGGGTTGGGGCGCGAATCGGCATCGGTGACGATTTCGATCACATCGCCGTTTTGCAGTTCGGTGCGAAGCGGCACAGGCTGACCATTGACCTTTGCGGCCACGCACTGGTTGCCGACGTCGGTGTGCACGCTGTAGGCGAAGTCGATGGTGGTTGCACCCCGCGGCAATGCGCGGATATGGCCCTTGGGCGTGAAGACATAGACCGCATCAGGGAAGAGATCGACCTTCACATGCTCGATGAACTCGATCGAATCGCCGGTCTTGTGCTGGATATCGAGCAAGGACTTGAGCCATTGATGCGTGCGCTTTTGCAGGTCGGTGAAGCTTTCTTCATCGGCCTTGTAGAGCCAGTGGGCGGCAACGCCCGACTCGGCCAGCTGGTTCATTTCGCGGGTGCGCACCTGGAATTCGACCGGCGTGCCATAGGGGCCCACAACAGTGGTGTGCAGCGACTGATAGCCGTTGACCTTGGGGATCGCGATGTAGTCCTTGAAGCGACCCGGAATCGGCTTGAAGGTCTGATGCAGTGCGCCGAGCGCCAGATAGCAGGAGGGCAGGTCATCGACCAGCAGCCGGATGCCGAAGACATCCATGACCTGAGAAAAAGAAAGATTTTTCTCGCGCATCTTGCTGTAGATGGACCACAGCGCCTTTTCGCGCGACACCATCTCGGCCTTGACGCCCATCTTGAGCAGCGACTTGTCGACCGAATCGAGCACGCGCCCAAGCCCTTCTCGGCGTACGCCGCGGGCGGCCGTCAGGGCGCGTGTGAGGGTGCGATGCCGAAAGGGGTTTTGTGCGCGAAAGGACAGGTCGAGCAATTCGCGGTAGAGATCGTTCAGCCCCAGCCGGTTGGCAATTGGGGCATAAATATCGAGGGTCTCGGCGGCGATGCGACGCTGCTTGCTGCGCTCGACCGCGCCCAGCGTGCGCATGTTGTGCAGCCGATCGGCGAGCTTGATGAGAATGACCCGCACATCGCGCGCCATCGCCAGTAGCATCTTGCGAAAGCTTTCGGCCTGGGCCTGTTCACGACTGGCGAATTCGACCTTGTCGAGCTTGGACAGCCCGTCGACCAGTTCGGCCACATTCGGCCCGAACCGCTCGACCATCTGCTGCTTGCCAACGCCCGAGTCTTCCATGACATCGTGCAGCAGCGCGGCCATCAGGGACTCGGCGTCGAGTCGCCAGCCGGCGCAGATTTCGGCGACCGCGATCGGATGCGAGATATAGGGCTCGCCGCTGGTACGGAACTGCCCAAGGTGCGAACTGTCGGAAAAGCGATAGGCCTCGCGGACCCGTTTGATATCGGCTTCGGTGAGATAGCTCGCGGCGGCTTGGGTGAGTGCGGCCAGCGAGACGATACGGCGTTCGTCGACCGGGGCGACGAAGAGGTCGGCTTCAGGCGGCAGCAGCACCGGGCGGCGTGGACCGCGGGGGTTGTTGCCAGGCGCGCGCGCTGGCGCTGCGCGCCGTTTTGGCGTGGTGACCGAGTCGTCGTGTTCCATCGGTCAGCCTGCCGCGGGACAACTCAGGTGGGTACGCGGCGCAGCATTTCGCGCCCGACCTTGCCGGCCGCGATTTCGCGTAGCGCCGTGACCGTCGGTTTGTCTTTGCTGTCGATCTTGGGGGCATGACCCTGCGCGAGCATGCGTGCGCGGTAGGTCGCGGTCAGCGTGAGCTCGAAGCGGTTGGGGATCTGCTTGAGGCAATCTTCGACGGTGATGCGGGCCATGTGGGAGTCCTGCCAGAGGAGAGTGAGAGAGTAAAAATCAGCGGGTGAAAATCAGCGAGTGAAAAATGACAGATCGGCGACAAATCGCTGGCAAATTGCGGTGAAATCAGATGACGCGAAGATGAATCAATCGCCGCGTCAGGAAGCCTGGGTCTTGCTGATTCCCAGCGCGTCAAAGAGTTGAAGATATCGCTGGCGCTGCTGGCCGAACCTTGCCCGTGCTGCATCGAGAAGCCCCGACAGAACCCGGCAAGCTTCAGCAAAGTCTTGATTGATAATAACATATTGGCATTCGGCGGCATGCTCGAGTTCGGTGTGTGCCGCGGTCATCCGGCGCTCGATCACCTCGGCCGAATCCTGGCCGCGCGTCGTCAGCCGCTGGCGCAGCGTCTCAAGCGACGGCGGCGCAATGAAGATCGAGATCGCCTGCGGAAAGAGCCTGCGGATCTGCGCGGCGCCTTGCCAGTCGATCTCGAGCACGATGTCCACGCCTGCGGCCATCTGCCCGGCAATCCAGGCCTTCGAGGTGCCGTAGTAGTTGCCATGGACCAGCGCCCATTCCAGAAACTCGCCGGCATCGCGTCGCGTGGTGAATTCCGGCTCTGAAACGAAGTGATAGTCCACGCCGTTTTGCTCGCCCGGGCGAGGGGCGCGGGTGGTGAATGACACTGACAGCCGCACGCCGTCGCGCTCGGCCAGCAAATGTCTCACCAGCGAGGTTTTGCCGGCACCCGAGGGCGCGACAACGATAAGAAGGCTGCCGCAATCGGTCGGCTGGGACGCTTGGATGGCTGGAACGGTGTCGGTCATTCGGCTGGAAAACCGCATGGGTAACGGGATTGCGGATCGGGGATTGCGGATCAGGGTCTGCGGATCGGGGTTTGCGGATCGAATATCGCTGGCATGGACAGGTAGGGGTACACAGGAATTGGTGATTCAAGCTTGATCGATCGAGCGCCACAGTTTACGCGCAAGGGTGCGGTCAGACCTGCTGGGCGAGCGCAAAAAAGTCCTGAGTTCGGCCGCGCAGAGGCTCTCCGGTCTTCAGGCTGACAGGCGTGATGCCAGCTTTCTGGTGGTCGACGAAACGAAGCGTTCCAGCCGCTCGGCGAGGGTGAGTGCCGATGGCTTGAGCGCCGGCGCGATCTCGCGCGCGGCCTGGCCGATTGCGCTCGGAACGCGATCGGCCATGTCCTGCGCCTGTTGAGCAAGATAGCGTGGCTGCATTCCCAGCTGCCTGGCCATCAGCGCCAGGTGCTCTGCGCGCATCTCACCGGGCCTGACCTCGCCGCCGATCGCCATGGCAAACTCGGCCGACAGCGTCGGGTAGAGCCGCGTGCACATCAGGTCGTAGAACGGCGTCAGCGTCACGCCCTGGCCGGGCACGCTGTAGATCGACAGGTTCTTGGCGTGGCTGTCGTTGTTGCCGAGGTAGAGGTTGAAGAACACCCAGCGCACCAGATGTCGCAGGTCGACGGCGGGCTGCGTGCTGTAGCGCCGGATCAGCTCGGCGCATGCGGCCAGACCCGGACCGCCTTCCTTCTCATACTTGCGATCGGAAAGGGTCCCTGCCAGCTGGCACAGGTCGTATTGCACAAGGCGCGTGAGCGTGCCGTCCGGACGCAGCTGCCGGTCGAAGCGGCGCACAACGCAGGCTTCGGTGTGCGGCTCGTAAAAGACCTCGGCAGCCGGCAGGCCGGCGAGCGCGGCGGCGCGCATCGCGATGGCCTCGTTCGCGGCCGAGTGCCACACCTTTGCCAGGCGCCGGATGTTGGGCTTGAGGATGTGGGTCGACGGCGAGGTGTGTTTGGGCAGCCGCGGTATGCCGTCGCCGAACAGGGCGATGCTGGTCTTGTCCTGTGCGCCGGCCAGCGAGATACGCGCGCTCGGCTCGTGGATGTCGATCGCAGAGGCCGCCCGCCTGGCCAGGATGGCGGCAATGGCTTTCCAGGTCGTGGCCTCGTAGTCGGCAGGCCCCGGTGCCTGTCCGGGCGCGACCAGCACGAAGGCGCCAGCGGTGTCGCCGGCCACTTCCAGCAGCAATGAAAACAGCGTGGACGCCTTGCGCTGCGCGGCCAGGTACTCCCGCAGTTCACCCTCGGGCAGCAGATTTTCGAAGAAGGCTTGCACCGCTGGTGTTGTCTGCCGACCGGGTTGCAACCGGATGGCGGCCAGCGTCATAGGCTGGCTGCCTCCCAGCCAGCCGGGCGCGTACTCGAAGGCCAGCGGTTCGCTATCGTGCACTGCGCCGACGAGGTCGCGGCCAAAGTAGACGTTGAGGCGGTCGGGCCGTGCTTGCATCACCTCGCTCTCACAGCGACGTTGCCGACCGTGAGGCCTTGGTGCGAACCACGACCTCCAGGCCCAGCAAGTCCATGAGGTCCAGCACCTTTTGCAATTGCAATGTGGGCTTGCCTTTCTCGAGGTCGATGATGAAGCGGTTGCCGGTGTTGCCAAGGCCCGCCAAGTCGAGTTGCTTCAGGACAAGCCGCTTGCGCTGTTCGCGGATGACGGCGCCCAGCGCCACCGAGGAGCGGATCGGGGTCTCCAACCCAGAAAAGCGACCGACCGGTAATTCATTTATCGCGAGAGGCATGACAGGGCCTTAAAGTTACCTTTCGGTCATTTTCTGCGTAGACCCCCAGAAGGTCAAGCGGGAAGTGACAGATCGGTAAGCTCTGCTTGGGTTTGGGCTCGTCGTTCGGGCTTCAGCGCCGCACCGCGCGGGCTACCTCGGCCGCTCGGGGGCACGACGAGACCGGGTGACACCTCACTCCAGGTTCTGCACCTGTTCGCGAATCTGGTCGATCAGCAGCTTCAATTCGACCGAGGCCTGCGTCACCTCGATCCCGGTGGCCTTTGAACCCAGTGTATTGGCCTCGCGGTTGAGCTCCTGCATCAGAAAGTCGAGCCGCTTGCCGACCTGCCCACCCTGGTCAATGACACGGATCATCTCGGCGATATGGATCTCCAGCCGGTTGAGCTCCTCGGCGACATCCACCCGCATGCCATGCAGCGAGACCTCCTGGCGGATGCGGGCCAGGGCCTCGTCGAGCGGCACGGCCGACCCGGCGAGCCCGGTTGCGGCTGCGTCGCGCAGCCGCTCCGACAGACGCTCGCCGAACTGCGCGACCAGCGCCGGCGCCCGTGTCTGTACCTGCGCCACGATGGCCGACATCGCCTCGGCGCGCTGACGGATGAGGCCGGCCAGGCGCGCGCCTTCACGGGCCCGACTGGCGAGCAGCTCGTCGATCGCGGTCTCGATCAGTGGGCGAAAGGCCGCCACCCATTGCGCCGCATCGGGTTGGGCATCGTCGATGACGCCCGGAAATCGCAGGCAGTCGGCGACCGTCAGGGGCGCTGCGTCGGCAAAGTGGCGCCGCACCTCGGTCTGCGCAGCATGCAGGGCTTCGAGTGAGCCAGGCCGAATCAGCACCGTCGGGCGCGCGGCGGTGCGCGACTGAATCGCGGCCCGGCAGTCGATCTTGCCGCGCAGCCCGCGGGTGGTGAGCGATTCGCGCAGCATGGGTTCCAGCGCACGCAGATCGTCGGGCAGGCGAAAGGCCAGATCGAGATAGCGTGAATTGACCGACCTTAGTTCGAGACTTAGGCCGCCTGATGGATGGTCGGCCGAGGCGGTCCCATAGCCGGTCATGCTGTGCACGCCGCTGAGCTTCGAGTTCATTACAATGGGCCCCTATGGCGACTCAGACGAACGCGCCGCTGCCCGAAGGGCTCGAGGTCGGCGGTTACCGCATTGTAAGGAAGATCGCCAGCGGCGGTTTTTCGATCGTCTATCTCGCCGACGACAACGAAGGTCAATCGGTCGCGCTCAAGGAATACCTGCCGAGCTCCCTGGTCAAACGATC
>CAIVAS010000162.1 GCA_903903975.1 uncultured Burkholderiales bacterium | reverse complement strand
GGCGCTCGAGACCGAAGCCGGCGCCAATATTCTGGCGACGCCCAACCTGGTCACGCTTGACAACGAAGAGGCCCGGATCATCATCGGCCAGAACGTGCCCTTCATTACCGGCTCGTTTACCTCCACCGGCGGTGCCGGGGCGATCAATCCCTTCCAGACCATCGAGCGCAAGGACGTCGGTACCACGCTGCGCGTACGTCCGCAGGTGGCCGAGGGCGGGACGGTTCGCATGCAGATCTTCCAGGAAGTCTCGAGCGTGCAGGACGCCACGCTTGCCGCGGGTCTGATCACCAACAAGCGGGCCATCGAGTCGAATGTCCTGGTCGACGACGGCCAGCTGGTGGTGCTGGGCGGCCTGATTGAAGAGCGGGTCGAGGGCAGTGTCAGCATGGTCCCGGGGCTGGGGCGCCTGCCGATCATCGGCAACCTGTTTCGCTATGACACCCGCAAGCGGGTCAAGACCAATCTGCTGGTGTTTTTGCGCCCGGTTGTGCTGCGCACCGCCGACAGCTCCTACAGCCTGACCGCCGATCGATACGACTACATCCGCATGCTGCAGGGCGATGCGCGGGTCACGCCGAGCGAAATCATGCCGGAGTCGCAGCTGCGTCCGCCGGTGCTCTCGTCGATGCCTCCGCGCCCCGGTACGCCAGGCACAGCCCCCCCGGGCGTCTCGCCGGCATTCAACGATACGATGGTCGATCGCTGGAAGGCGGTGATGCCACCTGCACCAGGTCAGCCTGCTGCGACCTCGGCAGCGCCTGGCCTGGCGCCGGCACAAACCGTTGCGCCACCCGGTGTTCCGCCCGGGATGCAGCTTGCGCCATCCGGGCCGTCGGGTCTGCCTGATGCCGGGACCGACGGGCGGGTGATGCAAACCGCGCCCAATGAGGTCATCATCCAGCGCAACCTGAGTGCGCCGGCCTCCGGCAGTCCTTCTCAGTGAAGCTGCGGCCCTTGACGCCCGCGCTGTCGTTTGTATTTGACTTGATAAGGCCGCTCCCATGAGTCAGGTCTCGCCAGCCCGTTACGTCCCTTACGGTTTTGCCCGCCAGAATCAGATGCTGGTCTCGGGCGTGTCGGGTGACTCGATCGAGGTCTGGGTCGGAGACGCCACCCCCTCGCATGCGCTGGCCGAACTCGCCCGTACGCTTCCCCTGCGGGTGGTGCCGGTTCGCAAGGATGGCCCTGAGCTGTCGGCGGCCATCGCGCGGGCCTATTCGCAGCAGGAAGGCTCTGCCGCCTCGGTGGTCGATGAGGTCGAAAGCGACCTCGATCTGTCGCGACTCCTGCAGGACATCCCCAAGATCGAAGATCTGCTCGAGACCGAGGACGATGCGCCGATCATCCGGATGATCAATGCGCTGCTCACCCAGGCGGCGCGTGACGGCGCCTCCGACATCCATATCGAGCCCTTCGAGTCCTATTCGATGGTGCGCTTTCGGGTCGACGGCGCGCTGCGCGATGTGGTGCGGCCCAAGCGCGAACTGCATGCCGCCCTGGTCTCGCGGATCAAGATCATGGCGAGCCTCGATATCGCCGAAAAGCGTCTGCCGCAGGATGGCCGCATCACGCTGCGCATCGGCGGGCGCGCGGTCGACGTCCGGGTCTCGACCCTGCCCACCGGGCATGGCGAGCGCGCGGTGCTGCGTCTGCTCGAGAAAGAAGCCGGTCGGCTCGACCTGGCCAAGCTCGGCATGGCCGATGCGACCCTGGTCAACTTCGATCGGCTGGTCCATCAGCCGCACGGCATCGTGCTGGTGACCGGGCCGACCGGCTCGGGCAAGACCACGACGCTCTACTCGGCGCTCAATCGCATCGATGCGACCACCGTCAATGTGATGACGGTCGAAGATCCGATCGAATACGACCTGGAAGGCATCGGTCAGACCCAGGTCAATGCCCGGATCGACATGACCTTTGCCAAGGCCCTGCGCTCGATCCTGCGTCAGGACCCGGACGTCATCATGATCGGCGAGATCCGTGACCTCGAGACCGCGCAGATCGCGGTGCAGGCCTCGCTCACCGGCCACCTGGTGCTGGCCACCCTGCACACCAACGATGCGGTGTCGGCGGTCACCCGCCTCATCGATATGGGGGTCGAACCCTTCCTGCTGTCCTCGAGTCTGCTGGGCGTTGGCGCGCAGCGGCTGGTGCGCCGGCTGTGCACCCAGTGCCGTCAACCCGATCCGGTGGCCAAGGGCTGGCGGGCGGTGGGCTGTGTTGCCTGCAATCGCACCGGTTTTTCAGGGCGCACCGGCATCTACGAGCTGCTGCAGGTCGATGAAGACATTCGCGCCATGATCCATCGCAATGCCAGCGAGGGCGAAATTCGCGCGAGTGCGCAAAAGAGCGGCATGCAGACCATGCGCGACGACGGTTTCCGCTGGGTGCACGACGGCACGACCTCCTTTGATGAGGTGGTGCGCGTGACGCGCGACTGATGCCGGCCTATCGCTTCGAGGCCGCGTCGGCAGCCGGGCGCATCGAACGCGGCATCGTCGATGCCGACAGTCCCCGTCAGGCGCGGGGCGTGCTTCGCGAACGGGGTCTGACCCCGATTTCGGTGGCCACGGTCGAGGACCGGGCGGCCGGCGGCACCGGGTCGATGGTGATCGGCGGCCGCCTGAAGGATGCCGATCTGGCGATGGCGACCCGCCAGCTGGCCAGTCTGCTGTCGGCGCGATTGCCGCTCGAGCGCGCGCTCGCCGCGATCGTCGAGCAGGCCGAGCGGCCGGTGGTGCGCGACCGCTTTGCGGCAGTGCGAAGCGAAGTGGTTGCCGGCCAGACGCTTGCGGCGTCGATGGGCAAGTATCCGCGCGACTTTCCGGATGTGTATCGCGCGCTGGTGGCCGCAGGCGAGCAGTCGGGCGACCTCGGGCTGGTGATGTCGCGGCTGGCCGACTATGTCGAGTCGCGCACCGCGCTCGCCCAGCGGGTCACGATGGCTTTTACCTATCCGGTGATCGTCACGGTGGTGGCCGCCGGCGTGATCATTGCCCTGCTGACTTACGTGGTGCCGCAAGTGGTCGGCGTCTTTACGCAAACCAAGCAGAAGTTGCCGCTATTGACCGTCATCCTCATCGAACTGTCGGCTTTCGTGCGGCATTGGGGCTGGCTGGTGGCCTTGCTGCTGGCCGGTGCGGCGGTCGGCGCGAAGTCGCTGCTCAAGACACCGAGCCTGCGGCTTGCCTGGCACAAGCGGCTGCTCGATCTGCCGCTTTTTGGACGCCTGATCCGGGGGGTGAATACCGCGCGCTTCGCTTCGACCCTGGCGATCCTGACCGCCAGCGGTGTGCCGCTGATCCGCGCGCTCGATGCCGGCGCCCAGACACTCACCAATGAGGCGATGCGGGCCAATGTGGTCGATGCGGTATCGCGGGTTCGCGAGGGCGCGCCGCTGTCGCGCGCGCTGGCCGCCGGCGGCTATTTTCCGCCGGTCATGATCCACATGATCGCTAGCGGCGAGGCCACCGGCGAGTTGCCCGACATGCTTGAGCGCACCGCCAAGACCCTGTCGGGGGAAGTCGAGCGTCGCACGCTTGCGCTGACCAGCCTGCTCGAACCTTTGCTGATCCTGGTGATGGGCGCGATCGTGCTGATGATCGTGCTGGCGGTGCTGCTGCCGATCATCGAGATCAACCAGCTCGTTCGCTGAGCGCCTCCCAGACCCGGGCGGGTGTAAAGGGCATATTCATCGGCGGCACGCCGCGGCTGCGCAGTGCGGCGCTCATTGCATTGACCAGCGCCGGCAGCGAGCCCGAGCAGCCGGATTCGCCCACGCCCTTGGCGCCCAGCGCATTGAGCGTGGTCGGCACCGGGTTGTAGTCGTTGCGGATGTTCGGCACCCAGCCCACCCGCGGCATCGGATAGTCCATGAAGCTGCCGGTGAGCAACTGCCCGGTGTCTTCGTCATAGATGATCTGCTCGCCGAAGACCTGGCCGGCGCCCTGCAGAACGCCGCCGTGGACCTGGCCCTGCACCAGTTGCGGCGAAATTACCGTACCGAGATCGTCGACCGCGTTGTAGGCGATGACCTCGGTCACGCCGGTTTGCGGATCGATTTCGACTTCGGCCACATGGCAGCCGTTGGGGAAGGTCGCACCCGACACCGCCTCGCCTTCGCAGTCGAGCGGATGCGCGCCGTCGGCGCTGCGGGCCAGGCGACCGGCGAGTTCGAGCAGGCTGATGCGCTGGGTCGATTCGGCGGTCGCTGAGCCGGTCTGGAAAGCACCGTCGACATACTGAAGCGAGTCGGGTGCGGCACCGAGTGC
>CAIVAS010000161.1 GCA_903903975.1 uncultured Burkholderiales bacterium | reverse complement strand
CAGGACGACATCGGCTGGATCGAGCTCAACGAAGCCTTCGCTGCGCAGTCGCTGGCGGTGATTCGCGACCTCGGGCTCGACGCCGCCCGCGTCAATCCGATGGGCGGCGCGATTGCGCTCGGCCATCCGCTGGGAGCCACCGGCGCGATCCGCGCAGCCACCGTCGTGCATGCATTGCGACGTCATCAGCTCAAGTACGGCATGGTGACCATGTGCGTGGGCACCGGCATGGGTGCGGCCGGCATCTTCGAGCGGATGTGAGAGGCGAAAGATGAGCGTTTATCGCATCGATCGCGATCTGGCGTTTTTCAACACGCTGAGTGAGGGCTGCCTGCCGGGGTTGCTGGGCGTCAAGATTTTGCAGGTCGGGCAAGGCGTGCTGCGGGCTGAGCTTGCGATCGAAGCCCGGCACTTTGCCGGCAACGGGTTTCTGCATGCCGGCACGGTGGTGACGCTGGCCGATACCGGCGCGGGCTATGCCTGCGTCGCGCACCTGCCCGAGGGCGCCTCGGGCTTTACCACGGTCGAGCTCAAGTCCAACCATCTCGGCACCGCACGCGAGGGCCGAATCCTTGCCGAAGTGCGCAGCGCGCATCTCGGGCGCACCACGCAGGTCTGGGATGCGACCGTCAGCCATGTCGAGACCGGCAAGACGATTGCGCTCTTTCGCTGCACGCAGATGATCCTCTGGCCCAAGGGGGCGGCGTGAGCGGGGCATGTGTCGGCTGATGGACTCGATGTGAGCGCGGCATGAGCATCGGCCGCGTGCTGGCTCTGCCGCTCGCCCCGGTGCTGATCTGGCAGGGCCGCAGGGTGCGGCGCGACACCCCCAAATTGCCCGAGGCAGATGGCCCGCGCACCGGTCTTGATAACGCCAACAAGATCGATAAACCCCATGAACCCGGCGAGCCTATACAGCCACTAAGGCTGCTGATTCTTGGCGACTCCTCAGCCGCTGGGGTGGGCGCCTCGCATCAGAGCGAAGCGCTGAGCGGCCAGTTGCGCGCCTGCCTGGCCGCGACGCTCGCCGTGCCGCTGCACTGGCGCGTCGTGGCGCGCACCGGCATAGCCACTGGCGAGGCGCTCGCACTGCTCGACGAGGACATGCCCGATGAGCCCGAAGGTTTCGACATCGCGATGGTGGCGCTCGGGGTCAACGATGTCACCGCGCTGCGCGGTGTGTCTCGATGGCTCGCTGACGTCGATCGCGTGTGCGCGCGCCTTCGCGAGCGCCACGCAGTGCGGCAGATCATCTGGTCGGGGCTGCCGCCGATGCATCGCTTTCCGGCCTTGCCCCAGCCCCTGCGAACGGTGATGGGGCTTCATGCACGCGCCCTCGATCGCGCCCTCGCTGCGCATTTCTCTCGCGATGGCTCGGCGAACTGGCGGCGGCACATCGCGATGCCGCTGATGCCGGAAGGCGCGGTGGCCAGCGACGGATTTCATCCGGGCCCGCTGGCTTATGCCCGCTGGGCGCAGACCCTGCACAGCGCGCTCGATCAAGACAAAAAACCCGCCTGAATCAGGCGGATTTTTCGGGCAAGCCTGTCGTCGGGCGAGCCGTAAAGCGTCGCGTCAGACCCGACGACGACGCGTGCCGGCGGCCAGACCCGCGCCACCCAGCAGGAAGAGCGCCAGGCTCGAAGGCAGCGGCACATTGGCGGTGGTGCGAAGCCAGTCGTTGCCGCAGATCTCACCCCAGTGCACCGTAATGTCGTTGCCAAGGCCGAGTAGGGCGAAGTTGGTGATCGTGGCCTGATAGATGTAGTGGTTGCCCGCGAGCAACTCGTAGGCCATTGCGGCCGAGGTGCTGGTGTTGGGGGTGTAGCCCGAGGTGGCGATCTGCGACGGGGCAGGGACGTTGTTCCAGTTCGCCAACCCGGTCTCCCATCCCTGGGGGCTGGAGGTCGTGCCGGTGGTCGGACCAGTGGTGGTCACGCTGCCACCCAGATTCACCAGCTTGCCGGCCGTCAGCGGCGTGGTGTAGCCGGCAGTGTTGCCGCTGCTGTTCATGGTGAAGTTCTGACCGGTGGTTTCCACCCCGATCTTGGGCGAATAGGTGCTGCCCGAAAGCGAGCCGAGGAAGAAGTCGCCCATGCCGAAGGTCGGACTGATGGCAGGGCAGCTGGTTCCGTTGGGGCAGGCGTACATCAGGGGGTTCGCGCCGGCCACCCCGGTGATGATCAGGCTGCTGCCGCTTTTTTGTACATAGAGTGCTTCCAGGTCATAGGGCTGACCGCCGTAGCCGGCACCGGTTCTGAGGTTGCCACTCGAGTTGTCAACGACCTCGTAGGCCACGCCGGTCGTGGTCGGTTTCCAAAGGTTGTTTGCGCGGTCATCACTGGTGATGTTGGTCGTCGTGTCTACGCCGATGGTGTACTTCAGATAGTCCGTGAGGGCACCCGCACTCGCCACCGGCGACCAGCAGACCGCCGCGATCGCGAGCATCGCGCTCGCCGGGACCAGTCGGAAAGAAAGTTTTTTCGATCGCAGCATGGCGGACATCCTTGTTCCTGAGCGGAGTTGATAAACCGACGAACGGTCGGTGCCCACTCAATATGCTTGGATGCAGCCATCGCTGCGGTGAACTAGTTCACATCAGTGCTTATGTTCTGCCGCCGGCTGTGCAGGGGTGCCTGTGGTGGCATTCAGCGCACGCACCGGCACGTCCACATTCACGGTGTGACGCTTCCAGTCGGGCCCTTCCACCGTCAATATGAGCGGCACGGTATCGCCGGCGTTCAGCGGCTTTTTCAGGTCCATCAGCATCACGTGATAGCCACCGGGGCGCAGCTCGACCGGCTTGCCGGGCGGCAGCATCAGCGCGCGGATCGGCCGCATGCGCATGACATTGCCGTCCATCTTCATTTCATGGATCTCGACCGTGCCGGCGACCGGCGAGCGCACTTCAACCAGCCGGCTCTCGCCGGGTGCGGTCAGTGTCATGAAGGCGCCGGTGACTTTCTGCTCGGCCACGGTGCCGCGCACCCAGGGGTCGGTGATCGTCACCACCTGCGCGCCAGCCTGCATCGGCGCGAGCGCGAGCGTGAGCACACATGCGATCACCGAGGTGCGGATTGATGGGGGCAGAATCGATTCGAATTTCGGCATGGTCGGGATGTCCTCGGGCAGGCAGGAAGGCAGGGCGAGGGTACCATCGACGCTTACCCGATTGCCCCACCCGACTGACACCCCCGAGCCCCGCCCGACATGCCCCAATTCCTGCAGGAAACCCGCGACGGCGCCGTCGTGACCCTCACCCTCAATGATCCCGACCGGCGCAATGCGCTGTCGAACCAGGCCCAATGGGACGAGGTGGCGCAGGCCTGCCTGCGCATCGGCCGCGACACCGAGGTCCGTTGCCTGATCATCACCGGCGCTGGCAGCGCGTTTTGCGCCGGCGGCAATGTGAAGGACATGCAGGACAAGACCGGCATCGCCGCCGGTTCACCCGAGCAGATTCGCGATGGCTATCGCCACGGCATCCAGCAGATACCGCTCGCGCTCTATCAGCTCGACATTCCCACCATTGCCGCGGTCAATGGCCCGGCGATTGGTGCGGGTTGCGACCTGGCCTGCATGTGCGACATCCGCCTTGCCTCCGATCGCGCGCGCTTTGCCGAGAGCTTCGTCAAGCTCGGCCTCATCCCCGGTGATGGCGGTGCCTGGCTGTTGCCGAGGGTGGTTGGCATGTCGAAGGCGGCCGAGATGACCTTCACCGGCGATGCGATCGATGCCGCCGACGCACTGGCCTGCGGCCTGGTCTCGAAGGTGGTCGCGCCCGATCGGCTGATGGGCGAAGCCCGTGCGCTGGCCGCACGCATCGCCGCCAATCCGGCACCGGCGCTGCGCATGGCCAAACGCCTGATGCGCGAAGGCCAGCATATGCGGCTCGATTCGCTGCTCGAGATGTCGGCCGCCTTTCAGGCGATCGCGCATCACACGCCCGAGCACGACGTGGCGCTCGCTGCCTTCGTTGCCTCGATGAAGAAATAGATGCGGCCGTCTTCTGCCTCATCCTCGCTGCCGCCGGCCACACCGCGCCCGCGCGAGCGCTCCGACTTCGAGACCCTGAGCAGTCTCTTTCCCTATCTCTGGGAATTTCGCTGGCGCGTGCTGGTGGCGATCACCTGTCTGGTGGCAGCCAAGGTTGCGGTGGTCGGTGTGCCGGTCGTGCTCAAGCAGATCGTCGACCTGCTGGTGCCCGCCGGCGGGCAGGCGGGCGTCCTGCTGGCGGTGCCTTTGGGCCTTCTGGCCGCCTATGGCCTGCTGCGCCTGGCCTCGACCTTCTTTACCGAACTGCGCGAGTTCGTCTTTGCGCGCGTCACGCAGCGCGCGGTGCGCAATGTGGCGCTCAAGGTCTTCCGGCATCTGCACGGGCTGTCGCTGCGATTTCACCTCGACCGTCAGACCGGCGGGCTGACCCGCGATATCGAGCGCGGCACGCGCGGCATTGCCAGCCTGGTCTCCTACACCCTCTACAGCATCCTGCCGACGCTGGTCGAGATCACGCTGGTGATCGGCTATCTGGTGCTGCACTACGACGTCTGGTTTGCCGGCATCGCCGGGATCGCGCTCACCCTCTACATCATCTACACGATTGCGATCACCGAATGGCGCACAGAGTTCCGGCGTTCGATGAACGAGCTCGACTCCAAGGCCAATGTGCGCGCGATCGACTCGCTGCTCAACTATGAGACGGTCAAGTACTTCGGCAATGAGGAGTTCGAGGCGCGCCGCTACGACGAGAGCATGCAGCGCTGGGAGCGCGCGGCGGTGCGCAGCCAGACCTCGCTGTCGGTGCTCAATGTCGGGCAGGCCATGATCATCTCGGTGGCGGTCACGCTGATGGTCTGGCGTGCGACCACCGGCGTGGTCGAGGGCCGCATGTCGATCGGCGATCTGGTGCTGGTCAACGCCTTCATGATCCAGCTCTACATGCCGCTGAATTTTCTGGGCGTGCTCTATCGCGAGATCAAGCAGAGCCTGGCCGACATGGAGCGCCTGTTCAGCCTGCTCGATGCCAACCGCGAGGTCGATGACTCGCCGGGTGCGCAGCCCCTGACGCTGACTGGTGCACCCGAAATCCGCTTCGACAAGGTGGCCTTCGCCTACGAGCCGAACCGGCAGATCCTGCACGAGCTGAGTTTTGTGGTGCCCGCTGGCACCACCACCGCGGTGGTCGGTTCAAGCGGCGCCGGCAAGTCCACCATCGGCCGACTGCTCTTTCGTTTTTATGATGTGACCAGCGGCGCGATCACGATCGATGGTCACGACCTGCGTTCGGTCACACAGTCGAGCCTGCGCCGCTCGATCGGCATCGTGCCGCAGGACACCGTGCTCTTTAACGACAGTCTTCGCTACAACGTGGCTTATGGCGAGCCTGAGGCTGCCGCAACCGATATCGACGCTGCCGCCGATGCGGCGCAGTTGAGTGCTTTCATCGCCTCGCTGCCGCAGGGCTGGAACACGCCGGTGGGCGAGCGCGGCCTGAAGCTGTCGGGCGGCGAAAAGCAGCGCGTGGCGATTGCCCGCATGCTGCTCAAGAATCCGCCGGTGCTGCTGCTCGATGAGGCCACCTCGGCGCTTGATTCGCGCAACGAAGCGGCGATCCAGGACGCCCTGCGCGCGGTCGCTGCGCACCGCACGACGCTGGTGATTGCGCATCGGCTGTCGACCATCGTCGATGCCGACCAGATCATCGTGCTCGAGGCCGGTCGCATCGTCGAGCGGGGCCGTCATGACGATCTGCTCGCTCTGGGCGGACGCTATGCCGGCATGTGGGCGATGCAGGCGCGCGACGAGTCGCAGACTGATGCACCGGGCGAGCAGGAAGACGGTCAGGGCGTGGCCGTGGCAGCGAGCTGACGTCGAAAGGGCTGAGGGCGCTTTGCCGGGCCAGGGCGCACCGCCCGGCTCAGCGCCTCAGGCCACGACCCGCGCGATGTGCATCAGTTTGTCGCGCAGAGCTTCGATGCGGAAGGGCTTGCTGATGAAGTCGTTCATGCCGGCGTCGATGCAGCGCTCGCGGTCGGAGTCGAAGGCGTTGGCGGTCATCGCGATGATCCAGGGCTGATGCGCCAGATCGAGCTGGCGGATGGCCTGCGTCGATTCGATGCCGTCCAGGATCGGCATCTGCATGTCCATCAGGATGGCGTCGTAATGTGTCGTGCGGGCCCGCTCGATGGCTTCCTGCCCGTTCTCCGCCAGATCGGCCTGCAGGCCGAGCTTTTGCAGGAAGGCAAACGCAATCTTCTGATTCACCAGGTTGTCCTCAGCGACCAGGATGCGCAAGGACGGCAGCGTGGTCGACGAGTCGAGATCCACCGCTGGTGCGGGTCTGGCGACCACCTGCGAGGCGGCCATGAAGATCTCGAAGCGAAAGCTTGAGCCCACCCCCCAGACGCTGTCGACCGAGATCTGCCCGCCCATCGCCTCACACAGTTTCGAGCAGATGGCCAGACCCAGACCGGTGCCGCCGAATTGTCGGGTGGTCGAGATATCGACCTGCGAGAAGGCCTTGAAGAGGCGATCGAGCCGGTCGGTCGGGATGCCGATACCGCTGTCGCTCACAACGCCGCTGATCATGAACCCGCCGTCTGCCACCGCCTGCGAACGGGCTTCAACCCGGATATGGCCCTGGTGCGTGAACTTGATCGCATTGGAAATCAGGTTGGACAGAATCTGTCGCAGCCGGGTGCTGTCGCCTCTGACCATGATCGGCAGGTCGTCGGCCATGATCAGATCGAGGTGCAGTCCCTTGTCGGCGATCACCGGCCGGTAAAGCGCAACGATCTGGCTGAATTCGTTTCGCAGGTCGAAGTCACGCCATTCGAGTTCGAGTTTGCCGGCCTCGATCTTCGAGAAATCGAGAATCTGATCGATCAGCTCGAGCAGCGCATCGCCGCAGTTGCGGATGGTGGTGAGGTCGCGACTCTGTTCCTCGTCGAGTGCTGAGTGTTCGAGCAGTTGCACCGTGCCCAGGATGCCATTCATTGGCGTGCGAATTTCGTGGCTGATCATCGCCAGGAACTCGCCCTTGGTACGGTTGGCCTGATCGGCGGCATCGCGCGCCGCACGGTAATTGCGCAGATTGTCGTCGCGCT
>CAIVAS010000160.1 GCA_903903975.1 uncultured Burkholderiales bacterium | reverse complement strand
GCCATGCGTGATTGGTTGTCATTTTCCTGCGAGCGTCTCGATGCCGGATCGACCGCGATCGTGGTCGGCGTGGTCGGGTCGCCGCAGCATTGCCCGCAGGCCCTGTTGCCCTTTTTGCGGCTGCTTGGCCCGATGGATGGCCCGGCTCACAGCCCGATTGGTCATCTGCACGGGTCGCCCTTCCGTTACCGGCCCTTGCCGCGCGATGCGATCGAACTGCAGCGGATTGTCCGACCGTTTTTTGACGGGCAGTCGGCCCAGGGCGTGATGCACCTGCTGTGTGACGACCGTGTGCCCGATCGCATTGACGAGAGTGCCTTCATTCGAGGCGCCTGCTGGGTGGCGCCGCTCGTCCAGGGTCTTGTGCCATGAGCCTGCTGCTGGGGTCGCTCACGATCGGCATCATCGTCTCGCTGCTTGCGCTCGGCGTGTACATCAGCTTTCGGATCTTCAAATTTCCGGACATGAGCTGCGAGGGCAGTTTCACACTTGGCGCAGCGGTGGCGACCGTGCTGGTCGTTGCCGGCAGCGGGCCGCTGATGGCGACGCTCGCGGCAGTGGTGGTCGGTGGTGCGGCGGGGGCGCTGACCGGCCTGATCCACACGCGTTTCAAGGTCAATGACCTGCTCGCCGGGATTCTGGTGATGACCGCGCTGTATTCGATCAATCTGCATGTCATGGGTACCAGCAACCTGCCGCTGGGGTCGGCCGACACCTTCGGGAGCGTGGCGACGAAAATCGGAATGTCGCTGTCGGGTGGCGCCGAGACGGTGAGTCTTCTGGGCCGCCCGGCGACCGTTCAGGACCTGTCGATTCTGGCGGCGACCGTCCTGATCGTGGTGCTTGCGACGCTGCTGCTTTTTGCGTTTTTCAATACGCAGATGGGACTGGCGATGCGCGCGACCGGCGACAACAGCCAGATGATCCGTGCACTCGGCTCGAGCGACGCAGCGATGCAGACAGCGGGTCTGGCCCTGTCTAACGCCATGTGCGGCCTGTCGGGTGCGCTGCTTGCGCAATACCAGGGCTTTGCCGATATCGGCATGGGGATCGGCACCCTGGTGACCGGCCTGGCCAGCGTGATCCTCGGCGAGGCGCTGGTGGGTTCGCGCAAGCTCGGTCATCTGCTGGTGGCAACGATTCTCGGGGGGCTGCTCTATCGGCTTCTGGTGGCAGTGGCGCTGCGTATCGGGCTCAATCCCAATGATCTGAAGCTGGTCACAGCCGCCTTCGTGCTGGTGGCGCTCGTGTCGCCGATGCTCTACTCGCAATGGCGCAAGCGTCGCGATGCCGGGGCGCAAAATGCTTGAGATCCGCGATATCCGCAAGACCTTCAATGCCGGTACGAGCAATGAAGTGCGCTCGCTGCAGGGCGTGTCGCTGACCGTTGAAGACGGCTCGTTTGTCATCGTGCTCGGCACCAACGGCTCGGGAAAATCGACGCTGCTCAATGCGGTGGCGGGCGGGTTCATTGTTGATCAGGGTTCGATCACGATCGATGGCCAGAACGTGACCGCATGGCCTGAGCATCGTCGAGCGCAGTTCATCGGCCGTGTGTTTCAGAACCCCTTCAGCGGCACCGCGCCCAATCTGTCGATCGCCGAGAACCTCGCGCTCGCCTCGCGCCGCGGCCAGTTCCGCGGCATGGGTCGGGCGCTCGATCGCGCGCAGCTTGGCCAACTGCGCGACGCGGTTGCGACGCTCGGCATGGGCTTGGAAGATCGTCTGGATAATCTGATCGGCAGCTTGTCGGGCGGACAAAGACAGGCGCTGACCCTCCTGATGTCGACGCTGGTCAAGCCACGTTTGCTGCTGCTTGATGAGCACACCGCAGCGCTTGACCCCAAGAGTGCTGATCAGGTGATTCGCATCACCGATCGGGTGGTGACCCGTGACCGCCTCACGACGATGATGGTGACGCATTCGATGGCCCAGGCGGTGAGTCTGGGCGACCGGCTGATCATGATGCACCGGGGGCGCATCATCCAGGACCTCCAGGGCGCCGAAAAGCGGCGACTCAGGCCGGAGGATCTGCTCGCCCGTTTCGAGGAAGTCCGCCGCGCCGATCTGCTGGATGAGTCGGCCGCTGACCTGCTCAGACGGCGGTATATCTGAACGCGATGTCTGCGTCGGCCGATGTCCGAGTCGGTGGCTGACTCGGTGGCTAAGTAAGGGTCAATATTGATGGTAATCGAGCCGTGGTTCTGGGTGGTCTTCACGCTGGTGGCTGCCCTGGTGCAGACCGGTCGCAATGTGATGCAACGCGGCTTGACCGAGACCCTCGGCACGCTCGGTGCGACGCAGGTGCGTTTTCTTTATGGCCTGCCCTTCGGCGTGCTGTTCTGCGTGATTGTGCTCACGGTGACCGGTGCGGCGCTGCCGCATCCGAACGAAGCCACCTGGATGTGGGTCGTTGGTGGCGGCTTGTCGCAGATCATGGGTACCTTTCTTTTTTTGGCCGCCATGCGCGAGAAGTCCTTCGTCGTGGCCACCGCGCTCACCAAGTTCGAGCCAGTCTGGGTGGCCTGCTTCGGTCTGGTCTTTCTTGGTGATTCACTTGGTATCGCGCTCACCATCGCGATTGCGGCGGCGACCGCAGGTGTGCTGGTGATGTCCTGGCCGGCCAAAGGTGCGCAATGGGCGCCGCGGACGGTCCTGCTCGGGGTGTTTTCAGGTGCCGGATTCGGCATGGCCTCGATCGGATTTCGCGGCGCGATCCGCAGCCTCGAGAACACCTCTTTCGTGGTGGGTGCGAGTTTCATCCTGGCACTGGGCTTATGCATCCAGACCGCGGTGCTGGTCGGCTACATGCTGTGGCGCGACCGGCCCCTGCTCGCGTCGATCCTGCGGGCCTGGCGCCCGTCGCTGCTGGCCGGGGCGTTCGGTGCCGGTGCATCGCAGTTCTGGTTTCTGGCGTTTGCGGTCGAGAGCGCGGCGCGGGTGCGCACGCTCGCGCTGGTCGAGATTGTCTTTGCGCAGATCATTTCGCGGCGCTTTCTCAGCCAGAACAGCAGTGCAAAAGAATGGCTGGGAATGGCCTTGCTGATTGTTGGTGTCGTGCTGGTATTGAACAGTTGATATGGATGGTCGCAACAGTCGCCCATGCTCAGGCTCTCGACGGCGAGGGGCGGGTGTCTGGCTTGTGGGTGTCGGGCCCGGGCGGCATACTGCCTCCCGATGATCGCCTTCAAATGTCTCGTCAACGGTTCTATCGACTCGGCTGCGCGTGAGCGGGTGTGCCTTGGTCTTGAACGCATTTACACCGAGCGGTTCGGGCTGGGCTCCAAAGACTTGCGCGTTGAGTTCACCGAGGTCAAACCCGGACTGTGGTTTACCGGCGGCCGGCCTTCAGAGGCCTCAATGGTGTTGGGCAGTGTGCCGCCCGCAACCGAGCAATCGGTACGGGTTGAAGTGATGGAGGCGGTGTGCAGAATGTTCAGCGATGAAACCGGGGCTCCGTATCACGACGTGATGGTCGTCGCGGCTGACAGTCGCCCTGCCTCCTAGGTTGACGTCAGACTTATTTCGGGAGTCGATTCATGCCGCTTTACCGCTGCACCAGTCCGCAGGACGCATTGAATGATGCGCAGCGATCGGCCCTTGCGCGGGCCTTCACCGATATTCACTGTGATCTGACCGGCGCGCCGCGCACCTTTGTGCACGTGCAGTTTCATCATCGCGCCGCTCAGGCCGGCCGGGCGAGTTACGAATTGCATGCGGGCATCCGCGCCGGACGCGACAGGGCGCTGGCTGATGCAATCGTGGCCCGGTGTATCGCAGCCGTGGCAGGAATTGCTCAGGTCGATCCTGGCCAGATTTCGATGCGAACGTCGTCGACACCAGCCTCGTGGATCCTCGAAGGAGGTCGCGTGTTGCCCGAGCCGGGTGACGAAGAGGCCTGGGAAGCTGCCCGCAAGCCTTGAGTTTCCTTGGTAGCGAATCCCAGATTCGAACTGGGGACCTGCGGATTATGATTCCGTCGCTCTAACCGGCTGAGCTAATTCGCCAAGGGGCCGAATGCTAACCGATTTCGCACGTCGCTTCAAGGCTGGGGTCGGCGAAACAGGTTGATCGCATCACGCGTCTCGAGCGCTGCCTGCCGTGATGCTGCCGCAAAATCTTCTCCCTTGCCGGCATACAGAATGGCGCGTGACGAGTTGATCAGCATGCCGGTACCGTCAGCGTTTGAGCCGGCCTGAACGGTCGCGGCGACATCGCCGCCCTGCGCGCCGATGCCCGGCACCAGGAGCGGTAACTGCGGCGCGAGCTCGCGCACGCGGGCAAGCTCTGCCGGGACGGTGGCGCCCACCACCAGACCCAGTTCGCCGCCCCGGTTCCAGCTGCCGGCGGCTAATCGTGCGACCCGCTCGTAGAGCCGCTCAGCGCTGCCAGACCCTTGATCGACTTCGAGTGACTGCAGATCGGCACCGCCCGGGTTGGAGGTGCGGCAGAGCAAAAACACGCCCCGCCCTTCATGCGCAAGCCAGGGTTCGATCGAGTCGAGGCCCATGTAAGGATTGACCGTGACCGCATCGGCCTTGTATCGCTCGAAAGCCTCGCGGGCGTATTGCTCGGCAGTTGAGCCGATATCGCCACGCTTGGCATCGAGCACAACCGGGATGCCGGGGTGGTGTGCATGAATATGATCGATCAGCGACTCAAGCTGGTCTTCGGCGCTTTGTGCGGCGAAGTAGGCGATCTGGGGCTTGAAAGCACAGACCAGATCCGCGGTGGCATCGACGATGGCACGGCAGAACTGAAAGGTGGCATCGGCTTTGCCGCGAAGGTGCGCGGGCAATTTGGCAGGATCGGGGTCCAGACCCACGCACAGCAATGAATCGGCGCGGCGCCAGGCCTGCTTGAGCGACAATGTGAAGGAGGCGGTCATCGCCCTATTCTAAACGTGTGGCTTGCGCCCGCGATCGCATAAGGCACCGATGGGCCTGGCTCGCAAAGAACTGATGTTGCTCGTCGTCCTCACCCTCTTGTGGGGATTCAACTGGCCGGTGATGAAAATTGGTGTGCGTGACTTTGCGCCGCTGAGTTTTCGCACGCTGTGCATGGTGGGCGGTGTTGGGATGCTCTTCGTCATGGCGCGTGTGCAGGGCGAATCATTGAAGGTCAGGCGAGAGCATTGGCCCGAGCTGGTAGGGCTGACCCTCACCAATATGATCATCTGGTACGTGCTCTCGATCTATGGCGTGAAGCTGCTGTCATCGGGTCGCGCGGCCATACTCGGCTACACCATGCCGGTCTGGACGGCACTCATCGGCTGGCTGGTCTATCGCGATCGCCTCGACCTGCGCATGGGCGTGGGTGTGCTGGCTGCCGGTGCGGCCATCGCGTTGCTGCTCGGTGAAGAGCTCATTCGCCTGACCGGTCGCCCCACCGGAACTTTGTGCATGCTCGCGGCGGCTTTTGTGTGGGCGATTGGCACGCAGATGATGCGCCGACGAAAGTTGCCGGGCTCGGTGCTGGTCCTGACCTTCTGGATGATGGTGATGTCGCTGGTCGTCTGCGGTCTGGTGGCATGGGCGATTGAGCACGACCAATGGGTGAGGGCACCCAATCTCATGGAATGGGGCGCGATTCTGTACAACGCGGTGCTGGTATTCGGCGTGTCGCAATTATTGTGGTTCAGGCTCGCGACGCTCCTGCCACCAGTGGCCAGCAGCCTGTCGGTGATGCTGATACCGGTGGTCGGGCTTTTCTCGGGGATGTGGCTGCTGGGCGAAGTGCCGTCCTGGCAGGACTATGTCGCGCTGCTCTTCGTGCTGGTGGCGATTGCAACCGTGCTGCTGCCCGCCGCAGGGCGCCCGAAGGTCTCCTCCGACATCAGTCCGCCGCATAATGGAGATGTGCGTCGTCAGAAGCGATGAGCACACTGCAGATGAGTACATTGCAGCCACGTCGATGCCGAAGGGTGTCGCAGGCTGTCGGCATGGCGCCATCGGGGTGGTGCCATCGAGTTGCCGGATTGATGTGATTCGATTTTCGCAAGGAGCCGCAAAGTGAATGCGCCACTCGATCCCGCTGTTCAGGCCGATTTGCAGCGCGCACTGCGCGAGGTCACGCTTGACGACAAATACCGCCTCGAACGCGGCCGTGCCTTCATGTCGGGCACGCAGGCCCTGGTTCGCCTGCCGATGTTGCAGCGCGAGCGCGATCGGCTTGCCGGGCTCAACACCGCCGGGTTTGTTTCGGGCTATCGCGGCTCGCCGCTTGGCGGGCTTGATCAGGCGCTCTGGAAGGCGAGCGCGCACCTGAAGCAGCATCAGATTGTTTTTCAGCCGGGGCTCAATGAAGACCTGGCAGCGACCTCGATCTGGGGCACGCAACAGCTCGACCTTACGACCCAAGCGCGGGTGCAGGGCGTCTTTTCGATGTGGTACGGCAAAGGCCCGGGCGTTGATCGCACCGGCGATGTCTTCAAGCATGCGAACGCCGCAGGCACCTCGCGTCATGGCGGTGTGCTCGCCCTGGCGGGCGATGACCATGGCGCCAAGAGTTCGACCCTGCCGCATCAGTCGGATCACATCTTCAAGGCCTGCGGCCTGCCGGTGTTTTATCCGGCCACCGTGCAGGAGTATCTCGATCTCGGCCTGCATGGCTGGGCGATGTCGCGCTGGTCAGGCCTGTGGGTTGCGATGAAAACCGTCACCGAGGTGGTCGAAGCCTCGGCATCGGTCGAGATCGATCCGGATCGGGTCAGGATCGTGATCCCTGAGGAGTTCGACTATCCCCATGATGATCCGCATGGCCTGAACATCCGTTGGCCCGACTCGGCGCTTGCGCAGGAGGCACGGCTCTTCAACTTCAAGTGGTACGCCGCGCTCGCCTATGTGCGAGCCAACAAGCTCAATCACACGGTGATCGATTCGGGGCATGCCTGGTTCGGCATCCTGACCGCGGGTAAGGCTTATCTCGACACCATGCAGGCGCTCGAGGACCTCGGGCTCGATCGCGAGGCCTGCGAGCGCCTGGGCATCCGGGTATTCAAGTGCGGCGTGGTGTGGCCGCTTGAGGCCGCGACCGTGCGCGAGTTTGCGACCGGACTCGATGAAATTCTGGTGGTGGAAGAAAAGCGCCAGGTACTTGAGTACGCGCTGAAAGAAGAGCTCTACAACTGGCGCGATGATGTCAGGCCGAGGGTTTACGGCAAGTTCGACGAAAAGGACGGCCGCGGTGGCGAATGGGCGATGCCTCGCGGACAGTGGCTGTTGCCGGCGCTCGCCGAACTTTCGCCAGCCTTGATCGCGCGTGCGATCAGCGCGCGGCTGCTCAACCCGGGTCAATATGCGGCCAGGCTGGGCGGGGCGTTGCCGGGCGATCTGCGCGAGCGGATCGAGTCGCGAATGGCAATCATCGATGCGCGCGAGCAGGCGCTGGCACTGCCTCATGCCACTGCGGTGCGTACACCCACCTTTTGCTCGGGATGTCCGCACAACACCTCGACCCATGTGCCACAAGGCTC
>CAIVAS010000159.1 GCA_903903975.1 uncultured Burkholderiales bacterium | reverse complement strand
GGGGGGGGGGCACTCCGCGCCGCGATGCCCGAATAGTTCTGGGCATTTGCCTGGAATTTCCAAAACTGGCACGTCGATTGCTGTGGTTCGCCAAGACCTGATTCCCCGGAGATGGTCCACCTTGGCAGCCGACGCCCTCACTCTGGATGGCATTTCGCATCGTTTTGGCGACTCCATCGCAGTCGACAACGTCAATCTGGAAATCGCTGGGGGCGAACTCGTCGCGCTTCTGGGGCCGTCTGGTTGCGGCAAGACAACCTTGCTGCGGATCGTTGCCGGCTTTGTCCAGCAGACCGAAGGACGGGTGATTGTCGGGGACGCGGTGATCGATCATTTGCCGCCGCACAGGCGCACGATCGGGATCGTGTTCCAGAATTACGCGCTGTTTCCGCATATGTCGGTTGCAGACAACATCGCCTACGGGCTGGCCGCGCGCGGGACTGATAAGGCCTTACAGAAGTCCCGCGTCGCCGAGATGCTGGACCTCGTTCAACTCGGTCAGATGGCCGAGCGCTATCCGGCCCAGCTCTCGGGGGGACAGCAGCAACGGGTCGCGCTGGCGCGGGCGCTCGCCGTGCGGCCCTCGATCCTTCTGCTCGACGAGCCATTCGCCGCGCTCGACAAGAATCTGCGCCTCGACATGCAGATCGAGATCAAGCGCATCCAGCGCATGGCGGGCACCACGACCATCATCGTCACGCATGACCAGGAGGAGGCGCTGTCGATGGCCGATCGGGTCGCAGTCCTGAGCCGGGGGAAACTGGAGCAGTTTGCGCCGGCGACAGACGTCTATGACGACCCCCGGACCTTTTTCGTCAACACCTTCGTCGGCTCGGCGAATGTCCTGGCAGGCAAGCTCGAGCCCGGGGGTGACCATGGTGGCGCGGCAGCCCGCGTGGTCCTCGATGACGGGTCCAGCATCGACGGGAAGCTGATGGGTCCCGTATCGGTCGGGGGTCGCGTGCGAGTCTGTATCCGCCCAGAGCATTTCCTCATCACCGACGACCCGGACGCCTTGCCCGGCCTTGTCGAAATGGCGCTGCCGATTGGGGCCTCGATCATCCACGAGGTCCGTCTCGCCGGTGGAGGCAGCGTCAAGATCGAAAGCGCGCGGGCCACAGGTGCAAGCGCGATCGCGCCGGGTACGGCCGTCAGGCTGAAGCCCGTGAGCCGCGACGCGACCCGAATCTACGCCGCAACGTGAATGCAAAACCAGGACAGGAAGACGCCTATGCTCGACAGACGCCAGATCATGACCACCGCGCTGACGCTTGGCGCCATGCATGCTTTTCCGGGGCTTTCAAAGGCGCAGGCGCGCCGGCTGGTCTTCGCGACCTTTACCGGCAGCTGGGAAGAGGCGCATCGCGATGTGCTTGTGCCGGCCTACCGCAAAGCCACCAACAATGCCGAGATCGCGCTCGACCCGATGCTGTCGGTCGACCAGATCGCAAAGGTGACCGCGGCGCGCGCAGCGGCGGATGCGCCCGGCGGGAAGAAGGGCACGCTCGGCGCCGCGCTCGCTGACACGACGGCGACGATCCGCCTGCACGGAATGGCGAGCGGCGAGGACTCGCCTGAATG
>CAIVAS010000158.1 GCA_903903975.1 uncultured Burkholderiales bacterium | reverse complement strand
GGCGGGAAGGGGTTGAGCATCGGGCAAGAGACCGGGCGAGACCTCTATCGGACCGGCGCCGGTCTCCGATGACGGATCGGCACCGCCCTGCTGGATCAGCTTGGACCGGTGCACCAGGAAATCGACCAGATGATTGCGGATGCGGTAGAACTGCGGGTCGTGATGGATGGTCAGGCGCGTTCGCTCGCGCGGCAGGGTGTTGCGCACGATCTCGGCAATGCGCGCGTGCGGGCCGTTGCTCATCAGCAGGATGCGGTCGGCCAGCAGGATCGCCTCGTCGACATCGTGGGTGATCATGAACACCGACTGCTTGGTGGCTGCGCAGATGCGCACCAGTTCGTCCTGGATGACACCGCGGGTGAGCGCATCGAGCGCACCGAATGGCTCATCGAGCAGCAGCATCTTCGGCTCGATCGAGAAGGCCCGCGCAATGCCGACCCGCTGCTTCATGCCGCCCGACAATTCGGCCGGCTTCTTGTGCTCGGCACCTGCAAGGCCGACCAGCTCAATGAAACGGCGGCAATGCGCTTCGACCTTGGCCTTGTTCCAGTCGGGCCAGCGCGACCGGACCGCGAAGGCCACATTGCCCATCACGGTCATCCAGGGCATGAGCGCATGCCCCTGGAAAACGACGCCGCGCTCGAGCCCGGGGCCCTTGACTTCGCGGCCATCCATGAAGACAAAACCCGATGATGCCGACTCGAGCCCGGCCAGCACATTGAGGATGGTGGTCTTGCCGCAGCCCGAGTGGCCGATGATGCAGACGAACTCGCCGCGCGCTATATCGAAGTCGACATTCTCGAAGACCGGCACGGCCGGCGAGCCTGCGCTCGACGGGTAGCGTTTGGACAGTCCCTGCACCTGCAGGATGTGCTCGGCGCCGCTCATTCGCGCCAGGTCACGAGGTGCTGCAATCGGGCAAAGACCAGATCAAGCAGCATGCCGACCACACCGATCAGCAGGATGGCAAACATCACATTGGTGATCGACAGATTGTTCCATTCGTTCCAGACGAAGTAGCCGATGCCGGTGCCGCCCACCAGCATCTCGGCGGCCACGATCACCAGCCAGGCGATGCCCATCGAGATGCGCATGCCGGTGAGGATGGTGGGTGCGGCCGCCGGCAGGATCACCTCGAAGGCGCGACGAACCGGACCCACCTCGAGGGTGCGGGCGACATTGAGCCAGTCGCGCCGCACCGAAGCCACGCCGAAAGCGGTGTTGATGAGCATCGGCCAGATCGAGCAGATGAAGATCACGAAGATGCCGGAGGCCGATGAATCCTTGATGGTGTAGAGCGCAATCGGCATCCAGGCCAGCGGCGAGATCGGCTTGAGTACCTGGATGAAGGGATTGAGCGCACCGTGCAGCAGCGGCGACATGCCGATCAGAAACCCCAGTGGAATCGCCACCACCGCGGCCAGGAAAAAGCCCAGTCCGACGCGCCCGAGCGAGTGGGCAATCTGGATACCGATGCCTTTGTCGTTGGGGCCGTTGTCGTAGAACGGCGCCGACAGGTGCTTGATCGCGGCCTCGCCCATCTGCGCCAGCGTCGGCATGCCATCGGACTTGGTGGCACCGGCCGACTTGCCCATCAGCTTGGCGTATTCGTCAGACGCGCCGCTTGCAGCCGGGCCACCCGCAGGCGCGGTCGCAAGGTGATAGATGCCGAGCAGCAGCGCCAGCAACAGCAGCGACAGCAGACCCGACCTCAGCCCGAGGCTCATCGATCGACTCATGGCGGGCAGTGGCTCAGGAGCGCCGGATCGCGAAGCTGTCGATGTACTTGTCGGGCTGCGCAGCGTCGAACTCCTTGCCCATCACCTTGAACTTCTTGTAGCCGTTGTCGGGCGCCTTCTGGTCGAGCTCCTTCATGTACTTGCGGGCATCGGTGAGCAGGAAGACCTGCTGCGCGATGTCCTTGTAGGCGACATCGCCCTTGATATAGCCCCAGCGCTTCATCTGGGTCAGCATCCAGACCGCCATCGAATACCAGGGCACCGGATCGAAGTCGGCGCGGGCCGGCTCGTTGCGCACACCGCCCAGGCCATCGGCAAAGCGGCCGGTCAGCACCTGCTCGACGATGGTCTCGGGCTGGTTGAGGTAAGCCGCCGGGGAAATGACCTTGGCGATCAGCGGGCGGTTCTTGGGATCGCGCGCCATGGCGGCCGATTCGAGCACCGAGCGGTAAAGGGCCGCAAAGGTGTTGGGGTTCTGCTGGATGAAACCTTCGGACATGCCGAAGGCGCAGCAGGGGTGTCCGTCCCAGATCTCGCGCGACAGCAGATGGATGAAGCCCACCTCGTCAAACACCGCCCGCTGATTGAAAGGGTCCGGGCCGAGGAAGCCGTCGATGTTGCCGGCACGCAGATTGGCGACCATCTCGGCCGGCGGCGTGACGCGCAGCTGCACATCCTTGTCGGGGTCGAGCCCGGCCTCGGCAAGGTAGTAGCGCAGGAGAAAGTTGTGCATCGAGTATTCGAAGGGAATCGCGAACTTGAAGCCCTTCCACTGCCTGGGATCGCGCTTGTCCTTGTGCTTGACGCTGAGCGTGATCGCCTGACCGTTAATGTTCTGGATGGTCGCTACCCGCATCGGCGCCGACACCGAGCCCAGGCCCATCGAAATCGCGACCGGCATCGGCGACAGGAAATGCGAGGCGTCGTACTCCTTGTTGATCATGCGGTCGCGAACCAGCGCCCAGCCTGCAGTCTTGTTCAGGCTGACATTCAGGCCCTGGCGCTTATAAAAGCCCAGCGGGTCGGCCATGATCAGCGGCGTGGCACAGGTGATCGGGATGAAACCGATCTTGAGATCGCGCTTTTCAAGCGAACCCGGTTTTTCCTGCGCGATGGCCTGCATCGCACCGATCGGCAGCACCGAGGCAATCGCGGCCCGCGCGGTATTGACACCCACCGCCTGCAGAAAGCGGCGTCGAATGCCGTCCTGCGGAAAGAGCGCCTTGACCAGCGCCGCCTCGACAAAGTCATCGGACAGGCGCTCGGCATTGATGCCAACACTGGTGTCGGCAGAGACAGCGGGAGACGCCCCAGACGACGCACCGGCATGCGGATCGGGCAGATCGGCCTCATGTGCACGGCCGCACAGACTGCAGGCCGAACCGAGTCGGCGATAGGCATCGTAGGGCTGATAAATGTTGGACATGGCGAGGATCCCGGAGAGTGACCCGGTATTCCAATGCAAGGGTCATGCCACTGACCCCGAGCCCATGCCAACCGCCGGTTTCAGGCTGCCGCAGGCCATTGTGCACAGAGTGCTCACACTGCGAACGCTTCACGGCAATCAGCGCTTTGTCAGGGACCGCACCAAAGCGCATCACGACACGACAAGTCAGCGCACGGTCTCCCTGCGACCGGGCATGACACGCCCGGCGATGGGCGTCGCGCACTCGGGGTGAGCCCGCCTCGGGCCAGGCGAGGGCGGCTGCACCAGCCTGCCGGGCTGGCATGCCTGTTGCGAAAGGTCTGGTTCCCGCCCACCCCCCCAGGAGCCATGCCATGACTGAACCCGTACTGATCTCGCCTGCCGAACTCGAGGCGCTCATGAAATCCGAGCCGGTCGTGCTGATCGACACCCGCGATCCGGCCGCCTATGCCGCAGGGCATCTTCCCGGCGCGGTGAACATGCGCGAGATCTTCACCTTCCTTGCGACCTCGACCGCCGAAGGCCTGGGCGAACTGAAGCAGACCTTTGCCGATGCCTTCGGCGCAGTCGGCCTGTCGGGGACGCCCACGGCAGTGTTCTACGAAGACTCGATGAACAGCGGCTTCGGTCAGTCGTGCCGCGGCTACTTTCTTCTGAGCTGGCTCAAATATCCTAAGGTCCGCATCCTGCACGGCGGCATGTCGGCCTGGACCGCGGCCGGCATGCCGGTGAATACCGATACCGTCGCACCGACCCCCGCCACCTTCCCGATGCCCGCAGGGACCGCGTCACTGATGGTCACCAAAGACGAGATGCTCGCAGCACTCGACAGCGACATCGTGCTGCTCGATGTTCGCGATGTCGATGAATGGATCGGCGAAAGCTCGTCGCCCTATGGCAAGGACTATGCGCCGCGCAAGGGCCGCATTCCGGGTGCAAAGTGGATCGAGTGGTACCGGTTCATGAAGCCGACCGGCCAGGGCGCGATGTTCAAGAGCCCCGACGAGATTCGCGCCGACTGCCGCACCGCGGGCATCTCGCCCAAGGACCCGGTCTATCTCTACTGCTTCAAGGGCGCGCGGGCATCGAACACCTATGTCGCCCTCAAGGAAGCCGGCTTCTCGGATGTGCGGATGTACTTCGGCTCCTGGAACGAGTGGTCGCGCGAACCGGGCCTGCCGATCGACAGCGGCTTTCCGTCAAACTGATCAGGGCTGATCGGCAAGAGCGAGGCACACGGTGCGTGCCTCGCTCAGCACTGACCCTCAGCGCTCAGCAACAGACGTCATCGGGCCCTGCTCGGGCCTGATGCGACCCTTGGGGCTGACGACTGGTCAGCCGTCGACCGGGCCGACCGGATGGTCAGCGGCAGACCCGGAATCTTGACCACCCAGACCGGGTCGCGGGCGTCGTAGGGCACAGGCGTGCCGGCGATCTGCCCGGCAATCGTTCGCGCCTGGCGCGCGATCGGCTCGATGGTGCAACCGAGATGGCCCTGCACCTCGGCGCAGTCGCCCAGCGCGAAGATGGCGTCGTCCGCCGTGCCCAGCGTTTGCGCGTTCACCGCGATGCCGCGTGCCACGGTGAGCCCTGCCCGCTGGGCAAGGCGAACCTCGGGCTCGACACCGGTCGCGACCAGCGCGAGATCGAACTCGGCCCTGCGCGTCTTGCCGGCAGCGTTGGACCAGTTGAGAACGAATCGACGGTCGGGATCAGCGTGAATCGCGCCCGGGCGCCCGGCTGAACTCCCGACCAAACTCCCGGCCGAATCGGGCAAGGTGAAAGCACCGAGCGTGACGCCGCCCTCGAAGATCACGCCGCGGGCGGTCAGCGCATCACGCAGGCGGGTGGCGGTGGGGGTGTCGAGGCGCGCGCCCAGCGGCAAGTCGAGCGCTTCAAGCAGGGTCACCTGCGCGCCGGCGCCGGCGAAATCATTGGCGAATTCGCAGCCAACCAGACCGGCACCGACGATCAGCAGTCGGGGCTTTCGCCCTGAGCCAGCGCAGGCGAGCGATGCCGCATCAAAGGCTGCGCGCAGCGTCGCATAAGCGGCCAGGTCATTGACCGCCAGGACGCGCGAGGCGGTCGGGCCCTGAAAGACCGGACGCCGGGCCCGCGCGCCGGTCGCCAGAATCAGATGGCGGTAGCGAAGACTGCCGCGCGTGGTAAGCAGGCGTCGATGCGCACGGTCGAGATCGATCGCCCAGGCGTGCTTGAGCAAACGCACATCGAGTTCGGTTGCCAGCGCGGCACCCGTCTGATCGCTCAGTTCTTCGATATTCATGCCGCGACCGAGCGCCACCGACAGTGCGGGTTTTGCATAGACCGTCCCGTCGCAGGCAGTCACCATTGACAGTGGGCCATGAAAGCCCGCCTCGCGCAGGGCTCGGGCAGCACCCCAGCCGGCTGCACCGGCCCCCACGATCACGACCGCCTCGCGGGCCTGCGCGGCCAGCGTGCCGGCACTCGATGACCTGACCGCGTCGGCTGACCGCGCAGCGCCGGCGGGCGTCGGCTCGATCGGCCGGAAATCGTCCTTGCCGACGCCGCATATCGGGCAGCGCCAGTCATCAGGAATGTCTTCGAAACGCGTGCCGGGCGCGATGCCGCTGTCGGGGTCGCCCAGCGCCTCGTCGTAGATCAGACCGCAGGCTTCACACAGCCAGCGGCGCAGCGCCTGTGCACTGCCCCCGGTTGGCGGCGACGATCCGGCGGTCAACGCGTCCCCGCGCTCATCAGCCGATCGATTTCCTTGCGCAGATGCTTGATGGCCGGTGTGACGATCGCAACAAAATAGCCCTCGCGCAGCCGGCGCTGCGCCGGCGACGCCAGGGCATAGCCCATCGCGCCGGTATGCAGCATGGTCGACTGGGTCGCGCGCAGCGTGAGCTCGGAAGTCATCAGCCGCGTGGTCAGCACGTCCGCAAACTGCCCGTCCGAGGGATCGAGCACGCCGGGCGCGAGGCGGGTCACCCGTTCGCGCAGGCTGCCAAGCTCATCCTCGATCGCATCCGGGCCGTCTTCGAGAAAGACATTGACATGACCCAGGCGCAGATTGGCATCGCGCATCAGACCGAGGCAGCCCTCGATGATGCCGGCGCCGATACCAACCTGCATCAGCACGAAGCCGTTGCGGATGCGGCGCAGCCAGGGTCCGATCGGATCGGCCAGCACATGATCGTCGGGCACGAAGACCTCATCGAACTGCAGCGCATAGGTGCCGGTGCCATCCATCGCGAGAAAAGGCGGCACCGGGCTCAGGGTCAGTCCCGGCCAGTCGCAGTGCATCAGGGCCATCACCTCCTGGCCTGCTCCGGCGGGCGGCTGACCCGCGGCATCGAGCGGCGAGAAAGCGGTACCGAACACATGCCCCGGACCGAGGTTGGAAACCCAGGGCAGATGCCCGGAGACCCGCCACCCACCCGGCACCCGCTTGCCCTGCAGGGCGATGCGCTCGATGGAGGCGAAGTACTTCATCGGATTGGACATGCCGGTGCCGCCCAGGATCGCGCCCGAGGCGAGGCCCGGCAGAACGGTCTGGCGCAGCGCTTCCGAGCGGCCCTGCTCGACATACCAGGCGCAGGCATCCTGACACCAGGCCATGAAGGCACTCGAGCCGCAGCTGCGACCGATCGCGGTCATCGCATCGACCGCACCGACGATGTCGCACTGGCCATCAGGCCGCTGCGAGGCGAGATGATGGCGATACGCGCCCTGCTCGCCCAGCGCCCGCAGCGCCCCACCAGGATAGAGCCCATCCCGATCGATCTGCCCGATCAGCGGATCGAGCGCGCGCGAAACCGTCGCTGCAAAGGCGTTGGTGTCAGGCAGATTCACTGCAAGGTCGTTGGCACCCATGGCAATCTGCGTCGTTCAAACAAGGGTGACATCGGTCGGGATCGGATTGCGAAAGCAGTTGGCCATCGGCGAGGCGAAGTCGGCCGCCTTGACGATCTCGGCCAGCACCTCGCGCGGCGCATCGGCCTCGAGGGTGATCTTCGCCCGAACCGCCTGAAAGCCCATTTGCAGGGGCTCCTTGAGGGCGCCGCCGGCACCCCAGGCCGAGGGATTGCCGATGTCGCCTTCGAGCGCGACCTCCATCCGGCTGATCTTGACGCCGCGATGGGTCGCGACTGCATGAATGCCGACGCACAGGCATCCGCCCAGACCCGACAGCAGGATCTCGGAGGGTGCCGGCGCGGTGTCCTGGCCGAACAGATGCGGCGGCTCGTCGACCACGACCGGCTCATGCTGGCCGACATAGGTCAGCGAGCGGAACTGGCCGTCGTAGACCGTGCGACTGCGCACCGTCCCTTTTGCGCCGGGGTTATTGCGACCTTTTTCGGCAAAGGCGGCAAGACCGACGGCATCGATCGGCTTGACCCAGGTCGTTTCGACGGTCGTGGTTGAAGGCATTGTCATAGCGGGCGTCCTGGCATGGAAAGAGTCTGTCTGCGCACTCTCATGCAAGCACCATGCCACTGACTGCAAGGATCGCCGGCACCGACTCGATCCGTGCCGATCAGGCTTTTGATCCGGGTATCCCGGCAATCTGGCCGGGATACCCCTCACAGATTGGGCACGTCCAGTCCAGATTGTTCACACACCCGGACCGATGCGTTCACGTCGGCGGATCGTCGGCCTGGGCCTTTTCCAGCCGATAGGTGAACTGGCGACGGGTCATCCCGAGCAATTGTGCGGCGCGCGAGCGATTGCCACCGGCACGCCTGAGCGCATCGAGCACACGCTCGGCATCGGCGGGCAGGATCGGCTCATAGGGGCGAACCAGTTCGACCCTTGAATCGGCTGGGCTCTCGGCAAACGCGCGCCGCCCTTCAGCAGGCGCGAAGGCCATCGAGGGCGAGTCCGTCGGCCGAGCAGACGAGCGATCAGGCGGGCGATCAGGCTCCCTGCGCAGCGACAGATCAGGCTCGGCACGCAGCTGCGCGGCGACCAGGGCCGAGTCGATCAGCGAACCATGGGCCATCAGCACGATGCGCATCACGACGCTTTGCAGCTGCCGGACATTGCCCGGCCAGGGATGCGCTTTCATGAGCCGCATCGCCGGCTCGCTGAACTGGACCGCCTCGCGCCGCCAGGCCAGACAGGCCTCATGGGCCATATGACGCACCAGGATCGGCACGTCGTCGGGACGCTCGCGAAGCGTCGGCAGCCGCAGCGGCAGAACCGACAGCCGATAGTAGAGATCGAGCCGGAACCCGCCCTGCCCTACCAGCGTCGGGAGGTCGCGGTTGGTGGCAGCGACCACCCGCACATCGAGCTCAAGCTCGCGTCGGCTGCCGACCCTCACCACCACGCGGTCCTGCAGTACCCGCAGCAGCTTGGCCTGCATGGCCAGCGGCAATTCGCCGACCTCATCCAGAAACAGGGTCCCGCCATCGGCCTGCTCGAATCGGCCAGGCTGTGCAGACACCGCACCGGTGAAGGCACCGCGCTCGTGACCGAAAAACTCCGACTCGAACAGACTTTCCGGCACCGCCGCGCAATTGACCTTCACGAAGGGCTTGCCGGCACGCGGGCTTGCATGATGGATCGCCCGGGCAAAGAGCTCCTTGCCGGTGCCGGAGTCGCCCAGCAGCAGCACAGTCAGATCGCCTGCGGCCAGCCGCCGGGCATTGGCCAGACTTTCCTGCAGCAGCGCCGAATCGCCGAGAATGCCGAAATTGGGCAACTGAGTGCCGAGCCGCTGGCGCAGATCGCGATTTTCACTCTCGAGCAGTGCGGTGCGACGCTGCAACTCCTCGTTGACCCGGATCACCTGCCCCAGCAGGGTACCGATCGTCTTGAGCAACTCGAGATCATCGTTCAGGGCGCGGCGGCGATTGCGCAATCGGTGCGCGGCCAGCACGCCGCAGACCCGCTCGCCTTCGCGCAGCGGCACCGCGATGAACGAAACCGTCTCGGCAGGCAGCCGGCCCCGATCGACCGAGCGGCACAAAAACTCCGGCTCGGCATCGATGTCCTGAATGACTCGCGCCACGCCGCTTCGCAGCACGCTGCCACAGACACCCTCGCCCGGCGCAAAGCGCCCGCGCGCCGCCTCGTCGGCGGTCAGGCCGTAGTAATGCCGGATCGAGAGCGCCTCATCCGACGGATCCCAAAGCAGCACCCGGCCACGGTTCAGGCCCACCCACTCCGACAGCAGCCGAAGCGTCTGACGGATCACGAAATGGGGCTCGACGCTGCGACCGAGCAGCTTGGCAACTTCACGCAACAGCATCACTTCCTGCTGATGCCAGTCGGGGGAGTCGACGCTTTCCACGGCACCGGGCAAGTCAGGCGCCATCATGTTGAAAACATCATCGCGATCAGCCTTCGCGGGCGGTCTCGAGATAGGAGACCAGCTTTGCGCTGGTCTGGCGCAGCCGATCCGACAGCAACTGAACCAGCTTGAGCAGGATCTTGTTGCCCAGCTTGGGCTGGTCATGCAGCACCAGCATCAGCGCCTCGCGGGTGAGCACCGCGACACGGCAGGTCTCGAGGGTGACGCAGGAGGCAAAGCGCGGCTCGCCGTCGAACATCGACATCTCGCCAAGCGCATGCCCGGCATGGGCCACCGCGATGCGCGAGGGAAAGTTATAGCGATTGCGCCGCAGGACATCGACCATGCCATCCATCAGCAGGACCATGAAGTCGCCGGGGTCGCCTTCGCTGATGAGCGTCACACCCACCGGCGCTTCGTAGACGAACATGAAACCGCAAAGCCGCCGGGTCTCTTCGATCAGAAGCCCCGAGAACAGCGGCGTCTTGGACATCAGCGCATGGACTTCGTCGGCATACTCGCTCGCGCGCCCGATCGGGCGAAGCCCCAGCGCGCTCAGTCGCTCGTGCGGTGTCTCACGCGACGGCACGCGCGGCGCACCCGACGCGGCAGCGCCATTGGCAGAGGGGTCGACCGATGAAGCATCCATGGTGTCACCTTGAAAAGAGTGTTTCTGTATAGCACGAGCCCGGCGCCGATGACCATCGTCGCTCGCCTGCAGCGCAACAGGCTGCGGGACGGTCTACCGCAATCAGCCTTGACCGGCTGAGCGCGGCAAGACGGCCGGGTTCAGTCGGCCAGCGCTACCCGCCGGGCGGTCACCGCATCGGCCAGGCTTTGCAGCAGGCCCACGGTCTCGCCCCAGGCAATGCAACCATCTGTGATGCTCTGCCCATAGGTGAGCGCTTGCCCGGCCACCAGATCCTGGCGACCGGCGACCAGATGGCTTTCGATCATCATGCCGAAGATCCGCATTTCGCCGGCATTCATCTGGGCCACGACATCACGCGTCACCGCGATCTGGTTCTCGGGCTTTTTCTGGCTGTTGCCATGGCTCGCATCGATCATCAGCCGGCAGGCCTGCGCGGTCTTGCCGGCTTCGCGGCAGGCAGCCTCGACACTGGCATGGTCGTAGTTGGGCGCCGCGCCACCGCGCAGGATGATGTGGCAGTCCTCATTGCCATTGGTCGAGACGATCGCCGAATGCCCGGCCTTGGTCACCGACAGAAAGTGATGCGGCTGCGAGGCCGCCTTGATGGCATCGAGCGCGATCCGGACATTGCCGTCGGTGCCATTCTTGAAGCCGATCGGGCATGACATGCCCGAGGCCAGCTCACGATGCACCTGCGACTCGGTCGTGCGGGCACCGATCGCGCCCCATGCGATCAGATCGGCGATGTACTGAGGCGTGATCATGTCGAGGAACTCGCTGCCGGCCGGCAGGCCGAGTTCGTTGATCTGGATCAGCATCTCGCGCGCGATGCGCAGGCCGCGATTGATATCGAAGCTGCCATCGAGCCCGGGATCATTGATCAGCCCCTTCCATCCGACGGTGGTGCGGGGCTTTTCGAAATAGACCCGCATCACGATCTCGAGGCGGTCCTTCAGTCGCTCACGCTCGGTCACCAGCAGGCGGGCATATTCGAGTGCTGCCACCGGATCGTGGATCGAACACGGCCCGACGATCACCAACAGCCGGTCGTCCATGCCGTGCAGGATGCGATGAATCGCCTGGCGCGACTCATAGATCAGTTCGGCAGGTACTGCGCGCAGCGGAAATTCGCGCAGCAGATGCGCCGGCGGTGACAGCTCCTTCATTTCGCGAATCCTGACGTCATCGGTGGCGTGCTTGGCAGTCATGAAAACCTCGGTGCGGCAACAAAAAAGGGTTGATGAGGAAAGCTCAAAACAGAAAACAAAAACCGCCAGGCTTTTCAGGCTGGCGGTTGTGATCGCAGGGGCGCTTGCTTAAGCTTGAACGCGTTCCCGACTGATCCCGCCAAAGGCCGGGAAGCCATCGTGCAGCCAGTACGCATAAAATCGGCAGGAGCGCTTCATGGCCCGACTCTAGCCGCTTCGGTCATCTGCCGCAAGTTCGCAGCGCGGCTGCTCAGAACGACTCGACCACCGATCTGCGCGCCTTCACATAGGGCAAGGTGGTGAGATCGCTGGTCAGCGTACCGGGGCCGTCGGCATAGATCACCCGGGCGGCCACCTTCGAGAACGACTCGAAAAAGTGCTGCGACGACTTGGTCACGACGACGCGACGCTGCGCCAGATCGACGCCAAACTGCGTGAACATGTCGGTTGAAAAGCCCTGGGTGCGGCGACTGTTGAGCACGATCTCGACGCCACCAATCGCCACCAGTGCCGCATCGCCCATCGGCTCACGCGTGCCCGACAGGCCGGTCATGGCGGCGTCGCGACGCAGTGCCACGACCTTCACCACCGCATCGAGCGGCGCGCCCGACACCGGGCCGATCTTGCCGCCGATGCGAAGCGGCAGCATTGCGCCTTCGCCGGCGTCGAAGGCCAGGGCGACCGCGATCGGGTCCCAGAGCGGGCCGACGATGGCGCGATCGATTGCGCGCTCGACCAGCCGTCGAAGCATGAAGGTGGCGTCGCTCGGGGCACCGCCTCCGGCGTTGTCGGCGCCATCGGCAATCACCACCGGAAATGCCGGCGACGCGATCGCCTCATCGATTGCCTGATCGAGGCTCAAGCCGCGGGTGCGCGTGGCATCGCACAGGGCGCGCAATTCGGTGCCGAGCCGATCGGCCGTGCTGCGGGCCATCGCGGCATCGCCATCGGCATAGACGATCAGTTTGGTACCGAGATCGGCGACATCACCCCAGGGAAATCCATGGATGGCCGAGATCGAGACGATGCCGCCATGGCCTTCGAGCGCGCGGCAACGATCGACGAATCCGCGGGCCGGCTCGACCGGCGTGCGAATCACGCGCAGGGTTTCGCAGTCGAAGACTGCGGCAACCGGGCGGATCTCGCGGCGAGCGGTCGCGACACACAGATCGACCAGTTCGAGTCCGCGCTCGATCGCATCGGTATGCGGATATTCGCGAAACGCCAGCAGCAGGTCGGCATGGCGCACCATGGCATCGGTGAGATGGGTATGCGGATCGAGTTCGGCACCGATCACGACATCCGGCCCGACGATCTCGCGCACCCGCGCAAGCAGATCGCCCTCGCAGTCGTCACAGCCATCGGCCACCATCGCACCGTGCAGACCGAGCAGGACGATGTCGACCGGCATGGCGGCGCGCAGGTCGCTGAGCAGTTCGGTGCGCAAGGCTTCGTGCGCGGCACGGGTGGTGATGCCGGCCGGCATGGCGCTGGCCACCATGCCTTCGATGAGGATCAGACCGAGCGCCTGAGCACGCAGGCGAGCCGCCCACAGCGGGCCGGTAAAGAGCTGAGGCTCGTCCGGATGCTCACCCGCCGCGAAATAACCGCGATCGCGAAAAGCGGCCATGCCGGTCGGCAGCGGCGCGAAGGTATTGGTCTCGGTGGCCAGCGTGGCGCTGAAGACTCTCATTCGGATCCTCGCGATTCAATGGGGTGATGAGCGATGTCTCGCGCCCGGACTCAGCCGGGCCGCCGAGAGCATCGACGCATGAATGCCGTGGCGGGCCAGATGCTCTGGAACCGGCGCGCCGCGCGCAAGTGCCGCGCAGGCCTCGCCCATGGCCGCACTGGTCTGGATGCCATAGCCACCCTGCGCCGCGACCCAGCAGAAGGCCGGATCATCGGGCGCCGGGCCGCCTACCAGATCGCCATCGGCAACGAAGGATCGCAGGCCGGCCCAGATACGGATCGGACGACGGATGGTGAGGCTGCTGGCCGACTCGATCCGGTGGATGGCTGTAGCGACATCGAGTTCTTCGGCCTGCACATCATGCGGCTCGACCGGATCGGCATTGGCGGGCGAGCCCAACAGCACGCCGGCGTCGGGCTTGACATACCAGCTCTCATCGAGCGCGATGACTGCCGGCCAGTCACGGGTCTCGAGCCCCCGCGGCGGCGCGAAGGTGAAGGCGGTGCGTCGTTTGGGCTGCAGGCCGATTGGCCGCACACCCGCCATGATCGCCACCCGATCGGCCCAGGCGCCGGCCGCATTGACCAGCACCGCGGCCTGCCAGCGTCGATTGCCGCTGCGCACCGTCCATCCCCCTGCACTTTTTTCGATCGCGTCGACCGGCGCATCGCACAGGACCTCGCCGCCGCGCGTGCGCAGTCCGCGCAAAAACCCCTGATGCAAGGCATGCACATCGATGTCGCAGGCATCGGGTTCGAGGATGGCAGCGCCGGTGGTCGATTCGCGCAGCACCGGCACCCGCGACAGCACCTCGGCCGCCTCGAGGCGGCTGACCTCGGGCGTGATGCGTCGCATGGCAGCGAGTTCGGTCTCGATCAGGGCGTCGCTGCCGGGTGTGCCAACCATCAGGGCGCCGCGCGGCGACAGGATCGGAACCTGCGAAAACCCTTGCTGCCAGGCTTCGAAAAAGGGACGACTGGCGCGCGACAGGGCTCGGACCTGCGGCGTGCCATAGGTCTCGGAAAACAGCGCCGCCGAGCGGCCGGTGCTGTGAAAACCCGGATGCGACTCACGTTCGATGACGAGCGTGCGGCCGTGCGGGGCGAGAAAAAAAGCGGTGGAGGCGCCGGCAATGCCGGCACCGATAACGAGAAAATCGACTTTCACAGCGAGCGGCCGGCGCAAGCAGCGAAGGCGGCGGACACCCGATGAGCGACGCGCTCAGGCAGTGCCGCCAACCGTGAGCCCCTCGATGCGCAAGGTGGGCTGGCCGACGCCGACCGGCACACTCTGGCCGTCCTTGCCGCAGACGCCCACACCGCTGTCCAGACTCATGTCGTTGCCGATCATGGTGACCCGGGTGAGTGCATCAGGGCCGTTGCCGATGATGGTCGCGCCCTTGACCGGATACTGGATCTTGCCGTTTTCGACCCAATAGGCTTCGCTCGCCGAGAACACGAACTTGCCGTTGGTGATGTCGACCTGCCCACCCCCGAAATTGACCGCATACAGGCCGCGCTCAATCGAGCCGATGATCTCCTGAGGGTCGCGATCGCCACCGAGCATGTAGGTGTTGGTCATGCGCGGCATCGGCAGATGGGCATAGGACTCGCGACGACCGTTGCCGGTGACCGGCACCTTCATCAGACGTGCGTTCAGGCTGTCCTGGAGATAGGCTTTGAGGATGCCGTCTTCGATCAGCACATTGCGCTGCGAGACATTGCCTTCGTCATCGATATTGAGCGAGCCGCGCCGATCGGCGATCGTGCCGTCGTCAACCACGGTGACACCGGGCGCAGCCACCCGCTCGCCGAGCTGCCCGGCAAAGGCCGATGAACCCTTGCGGTTGAAGTCGCCTTCAAGCCCGTGACCGATGGCCTCATGCAACAGGACGCCCGGCCAGCCCGGGCCCAGCACCACGGTCATGACACCGCCCGGCGCAGGCCGAGATTCGAGATTGGTCAGGGCGGCATGCACCGCCTGATCGACATAGCGCTCAAGCATGGCATCGGTGAAATAGGCAAAGTCGAATCGCCCGCCACCGCCACTGCTGCCCTGCTCACGACGACCGCCGCTCTCGGCGATCACGGTGACCGAGACGCGCACCAGCGGGCGGACATCGGCCGCGATGACACCATCGGACCGGGCCACCAGCACCACATCCCATTCGGCCGCAAGCCCCGCCATCACCTGCACGACACGAGGGTCTTTGGCGCGGGCCAGCTTTTCGACCCGATGCAGGAGATCGACCTTGGCCGCAGCATCGAGCGAGGTAATCGGATCGGCCGCGCCGTAGAGCTTGCGACCGGACACCGGTGCCATCTGCGAAGCCACCTTGACCCGACCGGCACCGGAGCGGGCGATGGTGCGCGTGGCGCGCGCGGCCGACAGCAGCGCATCGATGCCGATCGCGTCGGAATAGGCAAAGGCGGTCTTGTCGCCCGACACCGCCCGCACGCCGACGCCCTGGTCGATCGAGAAACTGCCGGACTTCACGATGCCCTCATCGAGGCTCCAGCCCTCGCTGCGGGTGTATTGAAAGTAGAGGTCGGCATAGTCGACCCGATGGCGAAAAACTTCGCCGAGTGCCTGCGACAGGCAGGACTCATCGAGGTCGTAGGGCTCGAGCAGCAGGCTGCGGGCCTGTGCGAGGCGGCTGAAGGCGGGGTCGGCGACGGTATTCATGGGATCCAGTCTAACGCAGGCGGGTGGCCTGCAAGGGGTTTGCGCAGGCCGAGTCTGGCGAGCGAACAGGGTCCGGATTACAGCGTACGGTGAGCAAGCGCCGGCAACTGTGCGCGCACCTCGGCGATTCGGGCCGCCGACAGGGTGCCGGCTACCACGCCTTCGCCTTCGGGCAGCCGCGCAAGCACCTCGCCCCACGGGTCGATCAGCATGGTGTCTCCCCAAGTCCGCCTGCCGTTCTCATGTCGGCCGCCCTGCGCCGGCGCCAGCACATAGCACTGGTTTTCGATCGCTCGCGCTCGCAGCAGAATTTCCCAGTGCGCCTGGCCGGTGACGTAAGTGAAGGCCGAGGGCACGACGATCAGGTCGACCGTGCCGAGCGCCCGGTAATACTCGGGAAAGCGCAGGTCGTAGCAGACCGACAGACCGATGCGCCATGAGGCTTGTGCCTCGACCAGATCGCAGACCACCGGCGTGCGGCCCGGCATGATCGTGGCCGACTCGTCGAAGCGGTCTTCGCCCCGACGCAGGCCGAAGAGATGGATCTTGTCGTAGCGGGCGGCGAGCGTGCCGTCGGGTCGATGCATCAGACAGGTGTTCAGGATCCGGCGCGGCTCGCGCGAGGCGATCGGAACCGTGCCACCGATCAGCCAGACGCTTGCCTCGCGGGCCACATCGGCCAGAAAGCGCTGGATCGGGCCGTCGTTGGCCGGCTCGCGGATATCGACCTTGTCGGTGTCCCTGCGACCGAGAAGGCAGAAAAATTCGGGCAGCACGACCAGCCTCGCGCCGCCCTCGGCGGCCTGGCGGATCAGCCTGGCGGCGGTCTCGAGGTTGGCATCGACCGTGGCGGCCGAGACCATCTGAATCGCGGCAATCGGAAGGCTGTGGGAGGTATCGGCGGCAGTCATGGAAGTCTCCGGCTCAATAGTGGGTGTTTGCGAATGGCGAGTGATGACTAGGGCGCCCTGGCAGGGTCGCCGGGAGTCTGACGGCTTCTTTCGCGGACCTCGGGATCGGCCCAGCTGCCATTGATGTCGACATCGACGGCCAGCGCCTGCTGCAGAGGGCCGCGCAGCACATACTGCGCGGCAAGCGTGCCCAGGCCAATGACCGGATTGATCATCGCCCCGACCGCGACCGACGCCAGTCCGGCGTTGAACTCAGGCACCACCTCGACCCGCAGCCGCTGGGTTTCCCGACTCAGGTCAGCCTCGCCGCGCAGGGTCACGTTGGCCTGGGTGCCGTGCATGGTCAGGTCATCGGTGCGGGCAATGCCCTTGTCGATTGCAATGCTCCCTCTGATCGTGTCGAAGGCGAACCCTGCGCCAAAGACATCGCGGAAATCGCCGGTCAACCGTTTGGGCAAGGCACTCAGACTGAGCACGCCGATCAGCTTGGCCACGCCCGGATCGACCCGCAGAAACGCGCCTTCACCGAGCTTGAGCTGCAGTTCACCCGACAGTGTCTGCACATCGATGTCGAAGGGCGAGCCTCGCCATTGCACCTTGCCGTCGAAGGTGCCGCTGCCACCCTTGATCGCGTCCTTGATCCCAACGCGCGTGAGCAGCTTTCCGGCGTCGACAATGTCGATCGAGAAGTCGAGCGTCGTACCGCGTGAGGCTTCGTCAGGGATGACGCCCAGGGACGAGGGGGAGGAAGGGGAAAGCGATGCAGCAGGATTCATGACCCAGGTGCCATGGCCGCTGACTCGCGAATCACTGTTGTCGAGGGTGAGTCGATCGATGTCCCAGACCGGCCTGGCTGCCGTGCCGCGGTTGGTCGCATCGAGCCCGACACGACCGAGTTCGACCTCGCCCAGCACCAGCCTGTTCACGTCCAGCTTGAGACCCGGCAGCATTGACGCGGTCACCGACAGGGCCGATTCGACATCGGATTCGCGCGAAAGCGGCAGGATCAGCCGGTCGAGTTGTCCTTCGATCGTCCCGGTGCGCTGGCCGGCCACCGCATCGATCCAGTTGAGGTGGCCCTCGACTTCGCGCGCGGCAATATTGGCCTGCCAGCGCTCGGCCTGCCGCGAGGCCCCGAAGACCACGTCGTGCAGGCGCTGGCCACCGATGCGAAGATCATCGACCACCACCGATACGAACTCCGGCACGATCGACATGCCCGAGGTCAGGCGATCACCACCGCTCTTTTTCATCCGATCGATTTCGCTGTCGGAGAGCAGGTTTCGCCAGACATCGAGATCGAGATCGCTGCCGCGCACCAGCACCGACAGACCGGTGTCGCGAAGAACCGGCTCAGCGCCGATCGCCACCCCCCCTCGACGGATCATCATCCGATCGCTCCCCGCGTCACGCTCACGCTCGACGCTCATGGCCGCGGTATTGCCCAGCGTGAGGTCGATCCTGTCGCCAAAGGAAGAGGCCTTCGACGGGCGAGCTGCCTGCGTCGGCACATCGATCGGCCGTGATACGACTCGCAGCGGCCAGGCCTCTGCTGCCTCCTTGGCAAAGGGCGCCGGCAGGCTGCTGACCAGACCGACCAAATCGGAATCGAACTGCAGGGTCGAGCCCTGCGCCCCGATATCGACCACGGCGCGATAGTCGGTGCCGCCCGCGATCCGCCGGGTCAGCGCATTGTCGACCACGCGCCGGATGCCCGCCGCATCGAAACTCCCGGTGGCCTCGACAAGGGTGCGTCCGGACTCGCTACTTTTGGCCTGAATCCGGATCGGACCGCCGAGCGCAGTGGCGTGCAGGTCGGCCTGCGTGAGCGATCGTTCGTCAAAGTTCAGGCTGCCGCGCAGCCCCTTCAGATCAACCAGCGTATGGTCCAGACGGACATCGTTGCCCGGCAGTTCAAGATGTCCGGTGATCGTGGTCAGACTGACATCATCGAGCGGCACGTTCAGTCCGATATTGAGCGCGGCATTGCCGTCGATCTCGAGGCCGCGGGTCGAGGCGGCCATGGCCAGGCCGACCGGACTGGCCTCGACGACACCGAGCATGTCATGCGCCGCGCCGAGCGCACGTCCGTCGATCGTCAGCACCGGAGCGCTGTAATCGCTCACGCGGGCCCTGACATCCGACAGATGCACCTTGCCGATGCGGGCGGATGTCGCATCGATCAGGACCGACACCCGATCGATCGTCAGATTCGCGCTGATCTGGTCGACGGCCTGCCATTCGGGCAGAAACGCCAGCGTGGCATCGCTGACTCGCCCGGCAATCCGAAAGTGCCCCTGCTCACGCTGGCGAAACGGAAAGTCGCGCAGATCGCCTTCGAGCGAGAATCCGACCTGCTCGGCGCTGCCGGCAAGAACGGCTTCGCGCAGCCAGCTGCGCAGGCTGTCGGGCAAGGACCTGGGCAGGTAGCGGGCGACTTTGCGGGCATCCAGGCGATCGAGCATGCCGGACAAGGCCAACCGTCCCGGCCCGCCTGGCTGCTCGCGCCAGTCGGCGCGAAGCTCACCGGCCGCATCGGCATTCGAGAACCGCACTCCGGGTACCGAGATACTCAGCCTTGCGCGGCCGTCCTCGCCGACTCGGCGCCATCCGAACTCGCCCTCCAGCAGATTGAAACCGATCGGCTCGAGCGCCATCGCTGGCGGCACGTACAAGGTGGCATCGCGACTTTGCAGTATCACCTTGCCGCCGTCGGGAGCAATGCGAAGTGAGCCTGAAAGCCGCGAAAAGCCTTGCGTGTCGGCCGATCCGGACTTGCCGTTTGAGCCGGCCAGTCGATGCCGAAGCGCCAGCGACTCGAAGATTGCCCCCGCCTCAAGGCCTGCCGACCCATCGGGTCGAGGACCCCATTGCAGGTCGAGGTCGCGCACAGTGCCCGCCGCCTGCCAGGGGCGCAGACGCTGCGCGAGCGGCGCGGCCAGCGCCTGATGCCGAACTGCCGCGAGCGCACCGGCGGCATCGATCGGGGCAAGCATGGCCCGGGCAGTCTGCAGGCGGCCCTGGGCATCCAGCGTGATGTCGGCATCACCCGATGTCGCCATCGAAAAGCCGTGACGGTCGCTTGCCGACAGGCTCGTGACCTGCATGCGATAACCGCCTTCGGCGCGCGGCGCGAGCTGTGCTTGCGCCTGCAGCGTCTGCAGCTCCAGACGTCCACGCTCAAAATCGATCGCTAGCGGACTGGCTTGCAGCTTGGCACTCGCCTCGATCAGGGCACCTTTGTCAAAGCCCACCCAGGCGAGCTGATCAACCAGTCCGGTCGCGGTGGCAAGGGCCTTCGGCATTGGCTGGTTTGTCGCCACGGCGATTGCCTCGAAGCCTGCAAGCTTCAGACCGGTCAGCGACAGATACGCATCGCCCTTCCAGCGGCCCCAGTCACCCGCTGCTTGATGGTCGGGTCGCTTGAAATCCAGAACCGCCCTGAAAGCCTCGAGCCCGTGAACCGGTCGCTCGAGCGATGCGAGCACCTGATGATGCAGACCACGGTTGCGGATATCGATGTCGACACCCTCGAGCTGTCGCGATGCCATCGCGCCGGTCCGATCAACAAAGCGCACAGACAGGTCATGCACCGTCAGTCCGTCCTGCTTGAGCAGCCATCCGATCGCGGCCTGCACGAGAACATTCGAATCGTCGAGCACCCTGCCCGCCACCATCAGCCGTTTGCCGGGCAGCCGCTCGACACCGACCACCGGGCGCTCAAGGCGAAGCTGGGAAAAATTCGGCGCGTCTCGAAAAAGCGAGCGCAAATCGACGCTGGCATGCGCTGAGGCCAGCGACAGGTGCAGATCACCTTCGGCACTTGTCAGACGCAGATCTTCGATGCTCAGCGACGGCGCCCAGCCTTGCCAGTCGGGATGCAGGGCGCCGATCGACACCGGCTGACCGATCCGACTTTCAAGCAGGGCGGCAATCTGAGGGCGCCAGGCATCGAGTCGGGGCCACAGCAGATATCGCGCCGATGCATAGGCCACCGCGCTCAGGCACGCCAATGTGATCGCCGCGGTCGCCAGAAGGCCTCCCAGGCGGGCAATCGGCGAACTCTGTGAGGTGGTCATGAAAGCAAAGTCTGGAGGCGGCGTCCGACCGGCGGGCAATGGCTGCGCCGATATCGGCAGCCGTGGAAAGGTAGCATAGTGACAGCCCGGTCAAAGCCTGCGGATCCCGCAAAAAATCCTGCCATGACAGATACTTACGCAGCGTGTTCGCATTCGGCCTGGTTCGGTCGGACGCTCGATGCGCTGCAGCGCCGACAGCCGGCAATCGCCGCGCTGCTGCCAGCACTCACCGCTGACGCACTCGATGCGCAGGTGATCGATCGATGTTGGGCAAGGGTCGAATCGCTGTCCAGACCCAAAGGCTCACCGGACAGCCCCGAGGGGCGAGCGGCCAGCGACCCGGGCCCGGCCCTGCGCAGGATGCGCCAGCTGCTGGTCATGGCGATCATCGAACGCGACGTGACACAGCAGGCGTCGCTGCCGGAAGTCTGCGGCGCAATCAGCGCCTGGGCGATTCGCGCAGTCGACGTGGCCTTGCGTCACGCCGCCGCCGAGCTGGCTGTCGTGCATGGTCGCCCGCTCGACAACGAAGGGGCGGCGCAGGACCTGCTGGTAATCGGCATGGGCAAGGTCGGCGGCAATGAACTGAATGTGTCCTCGGACATCGACCTGGTTTTTGCGCACCGCGATGGCGGGCAAACCGAAGGCGGGCGCCTGAGCAGCGGCGAATTCTTTCATCGGGTGGCCCGCAAGCTCTGCGGGACGCTGTCGGATGTGACCGAAGACGGCTTTGTCTTTCGGGTCGATACCCGATTGCGCCCCAACGGCGACGCCGGCCCGCTGGTGGTCACGCTGCCGATGCTCGAGAACTATTTCTACGACCAGGGCCGTGAATGGGAACGATTTGCCTGGGTCAAGGCCCGGGTCATCGCCGACTCCGGACTGGCCGGCGACGCTGCGCGGCGCGCCGACGAGGCGCAACTGGGCGCCATCGTCGAACCCTTCGTTTATCGCCGCTATCTCGACTTCGCCGCGATCGACGCGATGCGCGACCTTCACGAACTGATCCGCACCGAATCGAGCCGGCGCAGCATGCGCCGCGACGCGCGCGACGGCGGCGGCATCGACGTCAAGATCGGCCGCGGCGGCATCCGCGAGATCGAGTTCTGTGCGCAGCTTTTCCAGGTGGTCCGCGGCGGTCGAGACGCCCTGCTTCGCGATCGGCGCACGCTGGTCACGCTGCAGGCACTTGCGCAGCGCCGCCTGATCGACCCTCAGGCGGTCGAGGGACTGACGCAGGCTTACCAGTTGCTGCGCCGAATCGAGCACGCCCTGCAGTATCAGGACGATGCCCAGACCCACCGGTTGCCCGATGACCGGCAGGTGCAGACCCGCATCGCTGCCATGCTCGACATGCCGATCGACGCCTTCGCCTTCGCGCTGGCCACTGCGCGCCAGCATGTGATCACGGTCTTCGACAGCCTGCTCGGCACCCCGGAGGTGGCGTCGGTCGATGTGTCGTCGACGCCGCTGGCACTCGATGAGGCAAGTCAGGCACGCATCGCGGCGCTGCGCGAAGGTCGGCGTTATCGCCTGGCCAGACCCGACACGCAGCGGCGCATCGACCAGCTGCTCGAGATGGCCCTGCGCGAATCGGCCGAGACCGGCGCGACCCACGAGGCCTGGCTCGGGCGCCTCGCCGACCTGCTCGAGACGATTGCCGGGCGTCCGGCTTATCTGGCCTTGCTGGTGCAGTTTCCGCAGGCCTATCGCCAGCTGCTGCGCATGATCGGCCAGACACGCTGGGCGGCCGATTACCTGATGCGCCATCCGATCGTCCTCGACGAGCTGCTCGACGGCCAGGTGCTCGAACCACCGGACTATCCGAGCTGGGAGCGCGATACGCAGGCGGCGCTGGCCGCGCTCGCGCCGGTCGGTGGACAGCCGGATATCGAGCGCCAGATGGATGTGCTGCGCGAAGCCCATCATGCGCAGGTGTTCAGGCTTCTGGCCCAGGATCTGGCAGGCCGCCTGAGCGTCGAGCGACTGTCCGACCATCTGAGCGAGCTGGCCGACCGGGTGCTCACGCTCGCCATGTCATCGGCCTGGCAGCAGCTTCGTCACCGTCACCGCGACACACCGCGCTTTGCGGTCATTGCCTACGGCAAGCTCGGCGGCAAGGAGCTGGGCTATGCCTCCGACCTCGATCTGGTCTTTCTGTACGACGATGACGACGACACTGCGCAGCCGACCTACGCCCTGCTCGCGCAACGGCTGTCAGCCTGGCTGTCGACCCGCACCGCTGCCGGTCAGCTCTTCGAGATCGACCTGCGCCTGCGGCCCAACGGCAACGCCGGCCTGCTGGTCTCGAATCTGAATGGCTTTCGGATCTACCAGACCGAATCGGCCTGGACCTGGGAACATCAGGCGCTCACCCGGGCCCGTTTTGCGGCCGGCGACGCGGTCATCGGCGAGCGCTTCGAGTCGCTGCGACGCGAGATCCTGGCGCTGCCCCGCGATCTCAGGACACTGAACCAGGCGGTTCGGGCGATGAGGATCAAGATGCTGGACGCGCATCCGAATGTCAGCGGCCTGTTCGATATCAAGCACGACCGCGGCGGCATGGTCGACATTGAATTCCTGGTGCAGACCCTGGTGCTGGGTCATGCCTCGCAGCATCCCGAACTGCTCGACAATGTCGGCAACATTGCGCTGCTCGAGCGCGCGGCGAAGGCCGGCCTGATCGACGCGCATGATGCCGAACGGTGCGCCCAGGCCTATCGCGATTTCCGGCGCATGCAGCATTTGCTGCGCCTGAACGATGCGCGCTTTGCCCGGGTCGACACCGACACCATCCGCGACCAGCGGGACACGGTGCTGCGTCTGTGGCGCGCGGTGCTCGGCGACTGAGGCCCCTCAGGCAAGCAGCGCGGTCGACTCCTCGAAGCCCAGCATCAGGTTCATGCACTGCACCGCGGCGCCGGAAGCGCCCTTGCCGAGATTGTCCAGGCGCGAAACCACCAGCACGCGATCGTCGTTGCCGAAGACGAAGAGATCGTTGCGATTGGTGTCATTGGTGGCCATGGGATCGAAAAAGCCGCCCTCGGCATTCGATTCGGCGTCCAGCGGCATGACCCGCACGAAACGCTCGCCCTCGTAGTGAGCCGACAGCGCGCGATGAATGCTCGCGCGTGTCGTGCCAGGTGCGAGCAAACGCAGTTGCAGCGGCAAGGCCACCGCCATGCCCTTGTAGAAGTTGTCGACGATCGGCACGAACACCGGCGGCCAGGCCAGACCGGTATAGGCCTGCATCTCGGGCAGGTGTTTGTGCGACAGGCCCAGGCTGTAGAAGCGGGCGGCGTCAAGCGCACGGCTTTCACGCGCCGATTCGTAGTCGGCGATCATCTTCTTGCCGCCACCGGAATACCCGGTCAGCGAATGGCAAGCGACCGGATAGTCGG
>CAIVAS010000157.1 GCA_903903975.1 uncultured Burkholderiales bacterium | reverse complement strand
TGCTCGAGGTCCGCTCGAGCCTGCAGGCGGTGGCACGCCGCAAAGGCGATGCGCGCCTGGCCGCCCTCCTCGGTCGCGATCCGCGCCAGATGAAGTTGCCAGCCGGGATTCCGACTCTCGAGGAATACGCGGCACGCTTCGAAGAGGGCTTTTATTCCGAGACCGAACTTCTCAAGCTGCTGCAAGACGAGTTCGGCAAAGCCCAGCCCCGCGTCGAGCAGGCGCAGCGCAGGCGCGAGCGGCTGATCGATCGCCAGCTCGAGGGCTTGGTCTGGCTTGAACGCCTGGCCCAGGTCGCCCCGCAGGCGCGCGATCCGGTATCCCTGTGGTTCGAGACCCGCGTGGCCCGGCAGATCGAGGGTAGCGGGATTTCGTCCCTGGGGGATCTGGCGCACTGGGTCAACGCCCGCGGGCAACGCTGGTGGCTCAAAGTCCCCCGCATCGGTCCAATGATCGGCGAGCAGATCGTCCAGTGGCTGCGCTCAAACGAGGACTCGATCGGCATCCTGATCTCATCGAGGGCGGTAGTGCCTGCGCGCGCGCTCAGCGCGCATCTGGCTCAATCAACTCAACCGACCGCCCTGCCCTCCCCCGCATTGCAGACCGCAAGCGTCGCGCCGCTGGAGAGCTTTTCCCCGCCCTCCTCGCTCGATGGCCGCGACGGTAATAACCGCCACCCTGGCCGCTGCGCGCTGTCGGCTAGCAATGACTACGAAGCCATCCACGCCTGGCTTGGCACCCGCCGGGACAATCCCCATACCCAGCGCAGCTATCGCAAGGAAATCGAGCGGTTTTTGCTCTGGTGCGTGCTGGTTCGTGGCAAAGCGCTCTCCTCGGCACGTGCCGAAGACTGCGCTGAATTCATGCGTTTTCTGAGGGATCCGCATCCCGCAAGCCGCTGGGTGTCCGAGCGCCCTGCCCCGCGCTGGTCATCGCTTTGGCGCCCGTTTGCTGGCCCCCTGTCCGATCGCTCCAGGATGCAGTCCTTCACCATCCTTAAGTCGATGTTCACGTTCCTGGTCGGCCAGCGTTACCTGGAAACGAACCCCTTTGCGGCGCTCGCCCCTCCCCTGGTCGCCAGCCGCCAGATCGATGCCCACCATGCGTTTACCCGCGAGCAGTGGCAGCTGATTCTCGAGCACGCGCGCACCCTGCCCGACCCGCAAAAGCGCCTTCGCATGCTGGTCATCCTGATCGTGGGCTATGCCACGGCCCTGCGGCGAGCCGAACTTGCGGCCACACTTGCCGGACACCTTGAGCTAGTGCCGATCGGACAAGGCGAATTGGGCTGGGAGCTGGTGGTGCTCGGCAAGGGCTCAAAGCTGCGCAGAGTCCCGATGGCAGCCGAGGCCATGCAGATCCTTGGCCTGTACTTTGAGAGCCGTGGCTTTGGCTCCGACCCTCACGAGTGGCCAAAGGACGCGCCACTTATTGCTCGTCTGCCCTCTGAAGCTAAATTCAAGGATGGGGTTCCGCTCACGGATTCCGCGGTCGCCAAGTTGCTTGCCGCGTTCCTGGAGGACGTCGCAATGAGCGCCACAGACACCGAGTTTGCCGGCCGATTGCGCCGAGCCTCAGCGCACTGGATGCGCCACTCCTTTGGCACCCACGCAGCCGAGACGATGGATCTGGCCATCGTTCGGGACTGGCTTGGTCATGCAAGCCTTTCGACCACATCGATGTACATCAACACCGAGCGCGCCAAGCGGCATGAGGCGGCGAAGGCGTTTTTCGCATCCTGACCCAGCCTTTTACCGCCCCTCCCCCTAAATGCTTAAACCCCATCTTCGAGCGTTCTTCGTTTTCACTGTCTTTGGTCTGATTTCACCCATGGCCGCGGGCCAGTCGGAAGTAAAGACGGACCTTCCCGCGGCAGACAGCGCTGATCCGGAGGCGCCGTCCCGGCGTTTCAAGCTTTCGCTTGGGCACTACATTTACAGCGACGGCGTCAGCGCCAACGACCTGAATCTGCGCTGGTTTGGCGACAACACCCATGTCTGGGTCGGTCGCTACAACGACCGCAGCTTCGGGATCCAGGACCGCACCGGTCTTGACCACACATTCACCATGAATGAGAGGGTGTCACTTCAAGTCTCTGGCCAGACGGCCACCGGGGGGTTTTACGGTGGCAGTGTGCAAGCGACCGTTGGCGACGCTTTTTTCGCAACGGTCGGGCTTGGCCGCACGAACCTGAAGCCCTATTACAACCTCAACTTTGATCCGAACGACGCCGTCACGGTTGGCGGGGGCATGAACTGGCCCGACGGATCCAATGTCTCACTCACCGTCGTTGCTGACAACAGAACCGGAAGTGGCCAGAAAGTCTGGCACTTGGTCTGGCGCGACGACGAACTGAAAGACGCCAAGCTCGTCTTTGACTTGAACTACAAAGAAGGCATCGGACCTGATGGGATGGTCCGTGGATGGGGCTTTACCTGGGGCTATGAATACGAGCGCTGGTTTCTAAAACTTGCTTTGGACAAACACCAGAACTTTGAGCTTTTCAATGCCGCGAGGCTCACTGCAGGCCTTCGGTTCTGAACGGCGGCGCGATTGGCCGATTTCACGCGTGAAAAGCGAAGGAGGTGTTGGACG
>CAIVAS010000156.1 GCA_903903975.1 uncultured Burkholderiales bacterium | reverse complement strand
CGCAGCATCTTGCGGCGCTGCGCAAACGCTGCCGCCATGAGTCGCTCGAGGGTCGCGATGTCACGCGCAAGCGGCACCGCGCGCGGCCGCAGTCGGACCACCGACGACATCACCCGCGGCGGCGGATCGAAGGCCTCGGGCGGCACATCGAAGAGCTTTTCCACCATGAAGAAGGCCTGCATCATCACGCTGAGTCGCCCGAAATCAGCGATGCCGGGGATCGAGACGATGCGGTCGACGACTTCTTTCTGCAGCATGAAGTGCGCATCGACGATCACCGCGCGATACGACAGCAAGCGGATGAGCAGCGGGCTCGAAATGTTGTACGGAAGATTGCCGACCAGCCGCAGGCGCCCGTCGCCTGCCAGCGCCGCGAAATCAAATACCAGCGCATCGCCCTCATGAACCGTCAGCCTTGCCGGCGGCCAGGTCTTGCGCAGGCGTGCGACCAGATCACGGTCGATTTCGACCGCATCGAGATGGCCGATCCGACCGAGCAACTCGACTGTCAGTGCGCCGAGTCCGGGGCCGATCTCGACAAGACGCTCATCTTCACGGGGATCGACCGCATCGCCGATACCGGCGAGGATCGATGCATCAGTCAGGAAGTGCTGACCAAAACGCTTGCGCGGCGAATGCTTCAATTTTCGTCGAGGCGGTATTCGACGTAGGCGCGGTCGCGAACCTCAGTGGTCCATTCCTGGAAACGCTCGTTCGACTTGCGGGTGCGCAACAGATTGCGGGTCGCCGAGCGGACACGGTCAGGGGAGGCCTCGTCGGTGCGGCGCTCGATGACCTGGATCAGGTGATAGCCGAAGGGCGACTGCACCGGGTCGCTGATCTGGCCGATTTCCAGCGCATCCATCGCACGCTCGAACTCCTGCACGGTATCGCCCTGATAGACCAAACCGAGGTCGCCGCCCTGCCCGGCGCTGCCATCGACCGAATACTGTCGCGCCATATCGGCAAAGTCGACCGTGCCGGCTCTCATCCGTTCGGCGATTTCGGTCAGGCGTCGGATCACCTCGGTCTCGGTGTTGAGCTCATTGACCCGGATCAGGATATGGCGGACCCGGGTCTGCTTGACCGGGCCGCTGCTGGCATTGGACCATCCGCCGCCTCGCCGCTCAACCAGCCTGAGAATATGAAATCCGGCCGGGCTGCGCACTTCGTCGGCCACCTCACCCGGCTTGAGCGGCATCACCGCCTCGACGAACAGGGCGGGCAGTCGATCGACGGTCCGCATACCGGTGAGGCCGCCCTGCACCGGCTCGCCGGTGGAGGACAGGCTGCTGACGATGCGCGCAAAATCGGTTCCGGTGCGCCCCATTCTGACGATGGCCTGGGCCTGCTGCCTGGCCTTCGCAACCTTGTCAGCCGGCGCATCCTCACCGATTTCCACGAGAATCTGGGCAATATTGAATTCGACTGCAGCGGTCTTTTGCTCCGCAATGTAGACGTCGACCTCAGACTCGGACACCTGGACGCGCGAGTCGATTTCGCGCTCCTTGAAGCGGGCAATCGTCAATTCGCCGGCAATATCCTGACGGAACGACTGGAAGGGCACGCCGTCAGCCTCGAGCCGGCTGCGAAATTGCGCGGCCGAGAGCTGCGACTCCTGGGCGATTCGGGCCACGGCCCGGTCGATGGTGACTTCGTCGATCTTGATGCCCAATTCGCGGGCCGCCTGCTGCTGGGCGGCATCACTGACCATTCGCTCGAGCACCTGTCGCTGAAGTTCCTGCTGCGGTGGCAAGGTGACCCCCTGGGTCTTGAGCCTTCGGCTGATCGCGTCGACCTTCAGGCGCAATTCGCGATCGGTGATCGCCTCGGCGTTGACGATTGCGACAATGCGATCGATCAGGACCGGCTCGGCCGGCAGACGATTGGCCGCCGAATTCGGCACAGCCACTGGCTTGGGCGACGCCAGTCGGGGGGTGGCAAATGAGCCGCCAACCGCAGGGGCAGGCGTTGGCCTGACTGTCATGCCGGTTACATTGTCCGCCGGTGTCGCCGGCACGCCTGACAACTGTGCCGTTGCAACAGACAGGCAAGCGCAGGCAAGCACGAACGCCAGCAGCCGCACGATCAAGGAAATCTTCATTCGTATCCGTAGAACCGCGAAGGCGGAGATTCGCGACGCGAGGGTGGTCGATAACCGGGGATGTTGCGCCGAAGTATATCGAACGGGTCCAGACCGAAGCGACCCAGGCCACCGAGCTCGAGCTGGGCAAAGATCGCACTGGTGCTGGTCGAGGTGGCGGTCAGATAGCGCTGGACCACGAAACGCAGGGTCCAGCAGTCTTCCTGATATTCGAAACCCAGCAGGCCCTCCAGCAGTTGCGGCTGCACGGCCACGTTGGTACCGGTCGTCGAATCGTACTGCTCGCGAAGCACCGAATAATTCGCACGACCGACCGAGTTCCAGCGGCCGCTGATCGGCCAGCGCCATGATGCATCGATCTGGGAGTAGTCCAGCTCCTTGTAACGCACCGCCAGATTGATGATGCGGTCATAGGACGGCCACCAGCGCCAGGAAGCGCCCATGCGCGGCATGGAATGATCCGCCACCGAAAACTGGACACCGGCGTCGATGGTGTGGCCACCGCCCAGGTTGCCCGAGGCCAGCATCAGCAGGTCGGAGCGTGACGGCGTTGCATTGTAGGGAAGCACCTGTCCCGGCAGGGTCACCCGCTGCGGCGTGAAGTAGAAACGCTCGGCCAATCCCAGGCGCAGACCCTCGATGCCGGTGTCGGGATTGATGATCCGGGTGAGCGCTGCGGCGGTGAGCTGATTGGCATCGGCGACACGGTCACCGCCCACATAGACGTTCTCGTTGAAAAGCGTCGACAGATTGAGGTCGGCCTGAGCGGTATCGAAGTTGGGCAGCGTGCCCTGGTCGTGGTACGGCGTATAAACGTAAAAGAGTCGCGGCTCGAGGGTCTGGATCACATTGCGGCCACCGAAGCTGGCATTGCGCTCGAAGATCAGCCCGGAATCGATCGACATCGTCGGCACCGCGATGCCGATGTCATTGGGCCCGGACGGATTGGTCTCGAGTCGATAGGCGGCGGCACGCACGGTCGCGCGCGGCGTAATGAACCAGGCCGGCCCGAGCAGCGGATAGGACACGGTCGGCGCGAAATTGGTTCGCCAGCCCTGCGCCGAATTGGCCAGACTGCTCTTGAAATCATTGGTATCCGAGAGCACGCCGATATCGAAGCCTTTGACGTCACGCTGCTGGTTGGCGATGACCAGCTGCGGCAGGCGGTTGTAGGGCGGCGAGGCGCGGGCATCAAGAATGTTCTGATACTCGGTGACGCTGGCGCGCACGGTCCAGTCACCGAATTGCCGTCCGACAAAGGCATTGCGCAACAGACTGCGATCGGCGCTCTGAAGGATGCTTTTCGAGTAATCAATGAAATAGTTGTCGTCCGACACCGCGCGAAAGGTATAGCCGCCGGTCCAGCCGAGATAGTTGTTGTTCTGATAGCTGCTGTTGATCATCCAGCGCGACCGGTCGGCGACCAGATCGTAGGGCATCACTTCGAACTGCGTCGTGCCGACCTCGATCGGCAGCTGACCGGGGTTGCCATCAATCAGGCGGGCATTGCCGGTGAACTGAAGACCTCGCCGGACGCTGTAATTGGTCGACAGGATCATGTCCCGATTGGGCGCGATATTCCAGTAGTAGGGCACCATGACCTCGGTGCCCATGGTCGAGGACTGCGAGAAAATCGGCGCCAGAAAACCGCTTCGCCGCTCGTCGGCCAGCGGAAAACCCATCGACGACGACGCAAAGATCGGCAGATCCTTGAAATAGAGCACGGCCGATTTGGCGATGCCTTCATCCTGGGCACGGTCGATCAGGAGCTCATCGGCCTTGAGGTACCAGTCGGGGTCGTCCGGTTTGCAGGTGCTGTAGGTGGCATCCGCCATCAGCAGCTGGTCGCGGTTCAGGAAGTCGATTCGGCTTGCGCTGCCGCTGCCACCCGTGGCCGGCAGCTGATAGCGGGGCGAGTCGAAGACGCCCTCGAGCGAATCGAGACCGATCTGAAGCTGCGGGCCGGTGAAGATCTGACCTTCTCGACTCAGGCGGACATTGCCGATGGCAATCACATCGTCCTCGGCGTCGTAGCGGGTGAGCCGGTCGGCGCGGATCACGGTACTGCCACGCCGGATCTCGGCATCGCCCTCGAGCGTTGTTTCGCGATCGGTGCGTCCTGTGACGACCGCACCGCGCCCAAACACCGGGCGCGCGGTGCGAGAAAGCAGATTCGATTCGCGCAGTTCGGTCTCCAGACGCAGACTCACGCCGGTCTGCTCGAGCGCGTCCTTTGCCGGCACAGCCTGCTGAACCTGCGCCCAGCCGGCCGTCGCGAGACCGGCCAGCGCTGCGGCAATCGCGGCGGATAAACCTTTGACAGGCGGAGGTCGACGCATGTGGGGCGACTCAGGAGGGCGCCCTGGGCGCAGCACGACGATCTCGTATTATAGGGAGACGATCTGCAATCGCAGGACAACCCCGCCGGATACCGCTCTGAACACGACTGCCGCCCCGATTTCCCCGACGCCTGCGGATGCTCGCCTCGTCCTGCTTGGCTCATGGCTCTCAAGCCTGCCCGAAGAGCTCGGCCTGAGCATCGACAGTCTGCGCCCGGCCTCCGACGACGCGAGCTTTCGACGCTACTTCCGCGTGGATACCCGCCCCGACGCCGCAGCCGACCAGCGCGCCAGCCTGATCGTCATGGACGCGCCGCCGCCCCAGGAAGACTGCGCGCCCTTCGTTCATGCCGCCGAGGTCTTTGCACGCAGCGGCGTGAGCGTGCCGAGAGTCGTCGCCGCCGATCTGCCGCGTGGCCTGCTGCTGCTCGAGG
>CAIVAS010000155.1 GCA_903903975.1 uncultured Burkholderiales bacterium | reverse complement strand
TTCTATGAAGCAATCGGCAACACGCTTGGCATGCAGGGGCGCACGGTGGGCTTCGGGCAGGTCTATCTCGAAACCGCCAAGGACCAGGCAGGTGCCTGGCTTGATGGTGCCAAGCGCTATAAATTGCGGGTGCCGCCGGATGCGCCGGTCAAGCAGTTCTGGTCGTTCACGCTCTACGACAACCTCACTCGCGCGCCGCTGCAAACGCCGCAAGGTGCAGCCGACATTTCGTCGCGCAAGGAGGGTCTGGTGAAGAACGCCGATGGCTCGGTCGATCTTTATTTCGGGCCCACAAAGCCGGCTGGTGCCAGCGACAATTTCGTACAGACCGTGCCGGGCAAGGGCTGGTTCACCTACTTCCGGCTCTATGGTCCGACCGAGCCCTACTTCAAGAAGCAGTGGGGACTGCCTGATCTGGTTGAGATCAAGTAATTCGCATCGGGGCTGTTGAAGCGAATCGCTCAGTTATCATGTCGGCCACTACCAATCAGGAGACGGTCGACATGCGCCTTCATGCCCCCACTCAATTCAATCTCGCTGGAAAAAAATATTCGTTTTCCGATTCGGGTCGATGCAGATCGGAAACGAAAAATTTGTTTTCTGTTCTGGTGAGGGCGATGGCCATCTGTCTGACGGCAGGTGCCGCCACCGGGGTCGGCGCGCAGACGGTCACGCCGACAGGCACGCAGTTTTCCCTGACCCCCTACATCTGGCTGCCGACGATCAACTCCAAGATCAACTATCCGGTGTCGAGCCTGCCGAACGGCGGTTCGGGCGGGCCTTCCGGCCAGGCGCCCGATGGCTCTGTCGATTCCGAGATCGGCCCGAATGACTATCTGAGCAAGCTGAACTTCGCGCTGATGCTCAATGGCGAGGTTCGACATGGCCCGTGGTCAGCGACCTTTGATTACATCGGTGTCAAGGCAACCGGACTGGGCAGCATGGTCCACAGTTTCAAGCCCCTGGGGCTGCCGAATATTCCGGTCTCGAATTCGGTCAACACCAGTACGACATCGACGCTCAAGACGACGCTCTGGACGCTGACCGGGGGCTACGAGCTGATCGGGAACGATCGCATGCGGCTCGATGGCTTTGCAGGCGCGCGTTTCGGCAACCTCAACAGCACGGTCGACTGGAATCTGTCGGCGCAAATCACCCTGCCTAATCGCGACCGCGTCTTCGCGCGCCAGGGGTCGGCGAGCACCTCGCGCAACTTCGCTGACGGGATTGTCGGTGTCAGAGGCAGCTACCGTCTCGGTGAGCAATGGTCCATCCCTTACTACGTCGACGTTGGCGGCGGCGCGTCGCAGACCACCTGGCAGGCGATGCTGGGCGCAAGCTATCGCTTCAGTTGGGGTGACGTGATCGTCGCTTACCGTCATCTGTCGATGCGCAATGACGAGAACTCGGCGTTGACGCAGTTCGAGCTCAGTGGTCCGTTGGTCGGGGCGACCTTCCGTTTCTGAGCTGTTGGCCTCTCAGACACTGCTGCTGTTCCTGATCGCCGCGACCGGGTTGTCTCTGACGCCCGGTCCGAACAGTCTGCTGGTGCTGACCCACGGCGCCCTGTGGGGCGATCGTCGTACCCTGAACACCGTCGCCGGTGGCGCTCTCGGTTTCCTGCTGCTGATAGCCCTGTCGATGCTCGGCATCGGCGCTTTGCTGGCTGCCTCAGTCAACGCGCTGACCGCGCTCAAATTCGCGGGCGGCGCCTATCTGATCTGGCTGGGTGTCCAGGTGTGGCGATCGCCGCCGATCCGCCTGCAGACCGATACGCCGGGTCCCACGCCGTCTCGCGGGTCAATGTTTCGACAGGGTTTTCTGACGGCGATTTCCAATCCCAAGGCGCTGCTCTTTTATGGCGCCTTCCTGCCGCATTTCATCGATCCGCATCGGGATCTGCTGACCCAGTTCATCGTGATGGCCAGCATCTTCGTGGCGATCGAGGTGGGGGTCGAATATCTGCTCGCGTCGCTGGCTTATCGCATCCGGCCATGGCTCGAGCGCGTGGGCAAACGCTTCAATCAGGTTTGCGGCGGGCTGTTTGCGCTGATGGGTGCGGCGCTGCCGATGACGCGCTAGTTGATACGCGGCTCATCATCAGCGGGTTGTCACGCCACCCGCCCCATCGGAAGTAGCCCCAGGCAAGCAGTGCCGAGCTGATCGTGCCGACCGGGAAGCTCCACCAGATCGCCGCCTCGCCCAGCATCGGCTCGAGCGCCATCGCAAACGGCACGCGAAACACCCACATCGTGATCGCAAAGATCAGTGTGGGCGCGAGCATGGCCGAATTGGCCCGCACCACGGCCGCCAGCCCCGACGTGATCGAGACTGCGACCCAGCCCCAGACCACGATGGCATTGATGCCGCGGGCTTTTTCCAGCGTTTCGCCGCCTTGAGGCAAAAAGAGCAGCAGGGGTCGGTCGCCGAGCGCGTAAATCAGCAGCGCGGCAAGGGTGGTCACCGCGACGCCCAGGGCACAGCCTTTGAGTGCGATCGCCTCCACGCGAGGCCATCGCGCTGCACCGATGTTCATCGCGGCCATCGCCGCCATCGAGGAGGCCACCGCCTGGCTTGGCATCTGCACATAGCTCCACAACTGCGCCGCACCACTGTAGGCCGCCGCGGTCATGGCGCCGTGTTCATTGACCATCGACAGCAGCACGAAGTACGAACCCTGGACGATGAAGGACTCCAGCGCCATCGGTGCAGCGCGCTTCATCAGCAGCCACAGCAGCCGCAGGTCAGGCACGAAGTGGCGCAGGTCAGCACCGCGAAGCGCAATCGGTACGTCGCGCCGATAGAGCGTCACCACTAGCGCAAGCAGCGCAAGCGAATTGGCCAGCAGCGCGCCAATCGCCACACCTGCGATGCCAAGCTTCGGCAGACCGAAGGCGCCGGTCAGCAGGGTCGGTGAGAGCGCCAGTCCGAGTCCGATCCAGAGCAGGGTGAAGCGAAACGGCGTCTTGGCATCGCCCGTGCCGCGCAGCGTCATCATCATCACGATATAGATGAACATGCTCGGCATCTGCAGGCAGATGAGGCGCAGGTAGGTGATCGCGGCATCGCGCCCCGATTCCGGGACATGCATGCGATCGAGCAGCACCGGCGCCAGCATCCAGCCTGCCGCAGCCACTATCAACCCGAAGCCTGCGACCGCGGTGATCGAGGTCCCGACCACGCGCCGCACCGCTTGCGCATCACCCGAGCCGATTGATTGCCCGATGGCCACGCCTGCCGCAAGCCCGATGCCCATGACCGCGCCCATCATCATGTACATGAAGATGTTCGAGTTGACGACGGCGGTCAGGGCATAGTCGCCCAGCACATGGCTGACCCAGATCGCGTTCCAGGTGCCCGACAGCGAGTGCAGGAAATTGGTGAGCAGCAGCGGCAGCGCGAAACGGATCAGCGTCGGCGCAATCGGCCCCTCGAGGAGCTTTGCTTGTCGGGAGGTCAGAGCGGCATCCAGCGATCGCCTTCCTGGCGGGCCCGTCCTTCTTCGACCAGCTTTTCAAGGTGCGCAAGCAGCGATCGTTTGGCCACCGGAAAGAGCGCCTGATTGACGTCGTTATAGGCGGTGGGCACCAGATCATCGAGCGTGCCGCCGCCCACTGAGTCGAGCGCCGCAGCGATCTTGGCTTCGCGGGTCAGTCGATGGGCGATGAGCTTTTCCATCGCTGCCTTGGCCGAACCCAGGACATAGCCGTGCGCAGGCAGGATGAAGTCGACCGGCTCTTCAGAAAGTTGCCGAAGCGATTTCAGATACGCCAGCATGTTGCCGTCGGGTGGGCCAACGACCGTGGTCGAACCATTGAGCACATGGTCTCCGGAAAACAGCAGCCGGTCTTCTTCGAGCACCAGACAAAGATGGTTTGCCGCATGACCCGGGGTATGAATCACGCGAAGCGTCGAGTCACCCACAGTGATGCGCTCACCATCGGCGAGTTCACGGTCGGCGACGAAAATAGAATTTTCTGCCGCATGCGGGCCCGACGACAGCCCGAGGATCGGTTGATTGCCACCGACCGCGCGGCGCAGCATCGGTGCGCCCGGCGAATGATCGGGATGCGAGTGGGTGCAGATGATCGCGCGCAATCCGTCGCCGACAGCGGCGGCAATGCGATCGATATGCTCGGGCAGATCCGGGCCCGGATCGATGACGATGTAGTCGCCCGGCTCGCCGACGATATAAGTGTTGGTGCCCGGTCCGGTCATCATGCCGGGGTTGGGTGCGGTCAGGCGCTGCAGATTGCTGCGCAGTGCCACCGGGGCGTGGTGTTGCCAGTCGAGCGCATGCACGATGCGGCCATCGGGTGAGACCAGTTCGAGTTCACCGTACGCCATCTCGTCTTCGCTGAAGCGGGTCTCCTTGCCTTTGAGATGCGCGCCACGCGGGCAGGATGAAAAGACTTTTGACTGGGTCTGGCAGGCATCGATCACATCATCGACCCGCGCAAAGCGCGAGAGCATCCCAAGCGTGCGGATCGTCGGAAAGATCATGTCGAAGCCGCCCGACTCGTGGCGCTTGAGTGCCGAGGCCGGGCTTACCCAGACCGGGTCGAACTGCTCGGCGCCATCGGCAATCGCTTCCTGGCCGTGCGGCATCGGGGCGACAAAAAAACGCACATCAAAACGCTTGGGCAGATCGCGATCGGTGATCCAGTGGGCGAGCCATCCGGTGCGATCGAGCGCGAGCTCGGCGTTCGCATCGGCAAGCTGGCGATAGAAGTCGGCATTGACCGAGCGATCAAGCGTGGTGCTCAGATGAGGCGGGCAGGGCAGGTCGTGGCCCTTTTGCCATGCGAGCAGCACACCGAGCTCTTCAAAAGCTTCGCGCAATGCGGCGCTGGCGAATTGCCGATGCGTTGCGTCCTGATCGTCGCGTGCGCGAATGACCGATTGCGCCGAGTCGGAAGCATCGGCCGCATCGAGCGCGCCACCCGGAAAGACATAGACTCCGGGCGCAAAGCTTGCGGTCGGCGATCGACGGGTCATCAGTACCTGAAGCCCTTCATCGGCTTCGCGCAGCAGCAGGATGGTCGCGGCCGGCCGGGTGGCGACAGGGTCGCGCCAGCCATGCAGAAGCTTGTCGTGTCGGATGTTGTTCATGGCTGGGTCCGGTTGAGTCTGGTGAGCGCGGCGGTCGAGGGTTCAAAACGCGGCCCATAGCGCGAGGCCAGTTCGCGGCAACGATCGATGAAGCGATGGCGGTCTGCAGCAGGCAGCATGTCAATCGCCTGCACGGCACTGGCGGCAATCTTCGGGCCAAAGTTTGCGGCAATCAATGCACTGTCGCTTGAGACATCGGTGGTGAGGGCCGCGAGCAAGGCGGCATGGGTCAGCCGGTCCGAGATGTCCTGTGCCGGAATGCCGCGATTGCGTCGCTCGAAGGTCTTCAGACCTGACCAGATCTGCGGCGGCGTGTCGTTGTAATCGTAGAAGCCAGCGCCCGCCGTCTTGCCCATCCGCGAATATCCATGCGCCATTTTCTCGAGGACATAGACGGCCGACTCGGTCAGTTGTGATGAGACGGGCTTGTCTGAATGGGCGTGCTGAGTGTGAGCATGAGCATGCGCGTGATCGTGAGCGGCCGCCTGGTCATGTGCATGATCATGATCGTGTGATTGACTGTGATCGTGGGTATGGTCATGACTGTGGCCATGCTCATGTTTGCTGTGGTGCTCATGGGCGTGCCCTTGGTCATGCGCGCGCCCGTGGTCATGTTGATGGTCGTGAGCATGCTCGTGCTCATGCTCATGCTCGTGACCACCATGGCCATGCGCCTGCTCGTGTTCGTGCGCATGCGCATGCATTGCTTGATGAAGCTGGTGGTCAATCACCTCAAGCGAGACCGCATCGATGATCGCAAGAACGCCGGTAGGCATTGCCGCGTCAAGCGCAGCCGATTCAATGGCGGTTGCTGTGATGCCATCGCCAAGCAGAGCCAACGCCTCATTGAGTACTGCGGCAGCAGCAGGATGTGAATAGAGGCGTGCCAGAGGCGGCAAGGTGTCAGGTGCGTCGGACATGGGTCGATCTCGCGCGCCGCGATATGCGGCTCAAGCGGTCAATGATAGCCGTTGCGTGCTGCGTCCCACCGCAGCAGGTTCACAAGCTCACCTGTGCCTGATTTTCGGAATGCGAGGACAATCACACGATGCACCGCAAGGGCTGGGGTTACCATCCTTGGATCGAGTACTCGTTGTGAGTCCTCGCAGGTCAGAACAATGAAGCCGCCAGCCAATAAGCCAACAGTTCCGCAATCGGTCGTCTTGAACGGACCGGGGATCTTGCAGATTCGACGTCCCGGTGATCTGTTGCAATGGCACTCGATCGGGATGATCGATGTCGTGACGCTGACGCGTCATGCCGGATCAGGCGAATCTGATCGATCGTCGATCCTCAAATGCGATATGTCGATTGGTGATGCACGGCCGGGAACGCTGCTTGCGATTTTTCAGGGCCGGATTGGTAATCGGAAGGCCGACAAGGGACCTTTGACGATTGATCACGTGGCATCCGTTTGCCAGGCCTCTGAAATGTCTTCCAATGCCGTCGTGCCAATCGAAGTCAGATTGGAGGCATTGACCGGGTCTCAGGGCGAGCTGATGGGCCTGTGCCTTTTTGCGTGGCGACCCGGGTCGCCTGAGGCAATTTTTGATCGTTCAGGACGCCTCAGCGGTGTGCGGATATCGGGAGAGGCGATGCCCGACGCGAGCAGCCCAAAAGTCGACAGCATGCTCGGCCATTCAGGGCGCCATTGGGTAACGGATGGCGGCTTGCGAGGCAGGCTCGAGTCCGACAGTCCCAATGTCGCGCCGATATTCAAGCGCTGGACGCTCTGAGCCCAGCGGCCCGTCTGCAAGGCCATCGAACTCAGGTCTTGTAAGGATCCGGCTCGATCAGATTCTCCGGGGCGTTTTCGTACAGAAAATCGCGAAAGAGCGGCAATGCCAGCGGAGGGCTCACGTGATAGCCCTGAATCACGTCGCAGCCCATGCGTTTGAGCAATGATTTCTGAAGGGGTTCCTCGACACCTTCGGCGACCACCGTCATGCCCATCGAGTGAGCGATGGAAATGAGTCCTTTGACGACTTTGTTGCTTGGGCGTGTGAGGTCGTTCAGTCGACTGACGAAACTGATGTCGATCTTGATCGTTTCGACCTCAAGTTCGAGCAGATAAGAAAATGATGAGTATCCGGTGCCGAAGTCGTCGATCGCGACGCTGATACCTCGCTCCGACAAGCGATCCAGCATCCTGATGCTGCCCTCGATATCGATCATCAGGTCCCGCTCAGTGATCTCGAGCTCCAGCATTCGCGCTGGCAGGTGATGCTCGCTTAGCCAGGTGTCGATGTCTTCCAGGATCTTGTGATCGGCAAGTGTGCTTGGGGTGATGTTGGCCGCAATCGGGATCTGGAAACCGTGTCGAAGCAAGCTGGCTGTATCGGCAATCACGGCGCTGATGACCCATCGATCAAGCGCTTTCATCAAGCCGCGCTCTTCAGCGAGCGGCAGAAATTCTCCAGGATTGACCGGGCCCAGTGTCGGATGATTCCAGCGAATCAGCGCTTCGGCGCCGACCACCTTGCCAGTTCTGGCGGAAACCTTTGGCTGATACGCAATCCAGAACGAACCTTCCTCGATCGCCCGGCGAAGGTCGGATTCGAGTGCGACTTTCTGGCGTATGTCTTTTTCCAGCCGATCTTCATATCGGAAGCTGCTCGACAGATATCCGTTCCCCTTCGCTTTCAGCAATGAAAGGTCGGCGCGTCGCAGCAGTTCGCCCATATGAGCGCCGTCTTCCGGAAAATTGACCCAGCCGATGGCTGCATCCAGGTTGAAACTGCTGCCGCCGATCGATAACGGCTCGCGCACGGTAGCGAGCAGTCGAGCGACAAAGGATTCAGGTGCTTCAGTCGATTGCGGGCAAAGAAAGACGAACTCATCTCCTGCCAGCCTGAAAACCGAGCCACCGGCAGGCACGACTGCCTTGAATCGCGAGCCGAGTTCCATCAGCGCCCGGTCGCCAAAGCCATAGCCAAGGGAATCGTTGATCTGCTTGAATCGGGAGATGTCGATCATGAATAGATCGAACGGCGCCCCGGATTTGATGGTGTGAGGCAGGTGAGCTTCGAGCGCAAGGCGGTTTTCGAGGCCAGTCAGCGGATCCCTTCGAGTGACTGCTGCCATCTGGTGGTGGCTGGAATCGAGATCGGTCGCGTCGGAGATGAAGCCAACAGCACCTCCATTAAAAGGGTAGACCTTCATATAGAGCCAGCGGCTTACCGATGCCGAATATCCAAGCCCCGATGAATAGGCGCCAGTGTCGAGAACCTGTTTGATGACAGGGTAGAAAATAGATTTATCGAAATTCGGATTGAGTTCGAAGGCTGTTCTACCGATGATTTGGTCTTGCCGGAGTCCGAAGTACCTTGCAAAAATGGCATTACAGCCCGTCACTAGCCAATTCGGACCAACGGTACCGATTGCCTCGCCAATCTGGCTGCAAATTTCCGAGTAGTCCGGGTCAAACCGGTTGACATTAGTTACTGCCGAGGGTTCAATTGAATGATCTAAAGCTAGCAGTTTCTCGTGGTTGGCGGGAACAGTCAGATCGACTAAGTCGTCACAAACTTTAATTTTTTCTGAACTCATACAGTGAACCTATGATTACAAATAAATTTGATTGGAACGAAATAAACGGATCCGAGAAGCATTACTACAGTGAGCGTCTTGTTCTTCGCCCTATGTTGGAGTGCGATGTCTATCCGATGTTCATGGCAACTACTGACCCAGCGTTCAACCACTACCTGCTATGGGATGCTCCAAGCACCGTTACCCAGTTGTCGGATAGGATCGAAAAAATTCTTGATGAACGGCGGAAAGGGCAGATGGGCGTTTGGGTCGCTGCCGAAATCACCACAGGTGCCTTCGTCGCAATCTTCCGAGCGTATGTGATCGACTCTCCCTTCGCAGTGGATGAGTTACATATCGAAACTGGCATCTGGCTGCACCCTAACTACTGGAAGGGCGGGCTTTCTGTCGAGGTTTGTTCTATTTGTGCCGATTTGATTTTTAGTGAAACGCCGGCGGATGTGCTCGTTGCTCAAACTCATGTTGACAATAAACCGTCCCAAGGTTTATTTAGAGCGATGGGATTGGAAAGGGTTCGGCGCGTCGATGTGGTTCATGAAAATGGAG
>CAIVAS010000154.1 GCA_903903975.1 uncultured Burkholderiales bacterium | reverse complement strand
CCTGAACGGTAGCCCGATCGTCTCATTGAGCTCGTTCTCGTCCAGATCACTCATACTCACGGATTTTCCTCTTCGCCCGGCTTTTCGCCCAGGGTCTCCACTCCCCGGGCTTTTTGGTGATCCAGGCTTCGATGCGGAATTCGATCCAGGCGGCGATGCGGAGGTCGATGCCGGCGTCGGTGTGGAGGCCGACCCAGCAGCCGCTTTGTTGATCGCTCGCCCCTTCCCCATTGTGCCGCGATTGATCTGCGCGTACCACCAGTACACCGGCATCTCTTCGACGCTGGGAAACTCTTTCGGATCGATCACGATAACGGCCGACCAACCGCTGTGCTTTTTGGGCAGCGAGTCGCCCGCTTCGCGTTTGAGGAAATTGACGTCCCAGATTGCGTTCAAGTACGAGAAGGTCTCGCCTTCGTGCGAGCAATAAAGGACGCCGCGCTCATCTAGCAGCTTGAGTAAGTCAACGGTGAGCTGGTGGCGACCATCGCCAAGCGGCCCCGAATCTTGCAGGCCCAGCCGGCTCATGAGGGCCGAACGCAAGGCGTCTTCTTTGAGCAGCAGCATCGGCTTTGCAAACCCGGTGCCAAGGCAGTAGGTGCCGATGTTGTAGGTCCTATCGCTTGAATTGAGCCGCCCCGCCTCACTCAGCAGTTCAACGAACTCAGACCACAAGGACGTCGAGGTCACATCGACCGCGGCGCTTGCGCCAACAGCTCCGCCACGCTCTTCGTATTCCTGCTCGGTGGGCTCAACGCCGTCGGCCTCAATTCGCGCAGTCACAAAGTCGGTGCGGATCAGCAGCTCCATCAACGCGATCGTGCGGTCGTCGACTCCGCGCCGATCGGGCGACAGCGGCAACTCCATCGGGTGGTGGTAATGCGCGATCGCCAGAAAAATCGCTCGCCTGTCCTCATCGGGAATCTGCCAGGCCTCGGGCATCCTTGCGAGCATCCGAGCGCCAGTCAGATCGTGCTCGTGATGAATACCAACGATTCGGGCCCGGCCCTCAGTGCTGGACTCATTTTCGTAAATAAATGCCTCGATCTTTCCGATGTCGTGGGCCACGCCGATTATTGCCGCAAGCGGATCGTTCGGATTGAACCGGTAGTTCGCATCACGCAACGGCAGTAAGACCCGATTTCCTGTGCGATCACGCAGACCGGTGTACTTCCAGGAGCGCGCCAGGCGGTTCATGTAGTAGCCCGCACAAAGCGAGTGTTCGAGCAGACTTCGCCCACCGTGCCCACCCTTGATGTGGGTGGCTGGCAGCGTCTTGTGCTGTTCGTAGATGCACAGAAGCGCCTGCATCAACGCGCAGTGCCCCGGGTGCGACGAGCTGTACTTTGCGAACCAGTCAGGGAAAAATTTAAGCCAATCGTCTTGCAAATTCGGGGAGACCACTTGCATGGCGCTCCAGTCGGGCATTTGATCTGCGCGCGCCGGCTCCTTGGCAATGATCGGCAATTCGCCGATCGTGCAGCCCAGGCCACGAATCGTTTCGCCTTGCAGCAGCGCCCGGGTGCGCTGCTTATCGGTCCACACCCAGTACCAGGCCAAGCCCATGCCGGCGGCCAAGCCTATCGCGCACAACCCGAGCATGGACAGACTCTTGTGCCAGGCCTCAAGCAGTGGACTGCCCACGTCCAGAAACCACCAGACAAAGAGGACTGACCACCAGAAGGCAAAGACCGTGAACGCAGCGCGAAGCAGGTGCTGATTCACCGCCGGCTTTCCTTCTCAGCGCTCAAACTCGTCTGGCTGCGCCGCCCGATGCAATCGATGCCAGCATGGACGAATCAATGCCGGACATATCGATCGCATCAGCCAGATCGGCTGGCGCAGTAGTGTGACCTGCAGGAGCAGGGGCAGCCGATGCCGGCGTTGATGCCTGGGAAGTCGCCCCCTGCGCAGATGCATTGGCCCGATCTTGTGCGGCTTGTTTGCGCTGCGCGCGCTTACTTTGCTCTTGCAGGAACATCTCCTTGGCCCAGGCTGGCTCCTCGGTGATGTCGCGTCGATTTGCAACGCAAATGTTGGTGGCGTGCACGTACAGATACTTGTGAACAGGCAGGATGCCGTTTGCGTCTGCCGGTTCTCCAGTGTTCTTGAGCCGCACACGCAGCCGAGCTTCGATTTTCAATGGCTGACCGATCTGGATGCGCCGCGCAAACGGCTCGGCCTTGGCGCCGTAAAAGCGTACTGGCACCAGGTCATCTTTGTCTTTTGTCTGGCGCATCAGCATCACGAGGCAGCCTTTCGTAACGCTGCCATCGGGCTTGAGGACACCCGCGGGCTCGAGGAACACCGAGGCCACAAAGCCCGCGAACTCCACCATGTTGCCAACATCTGCCACACGCACCTTGCCCATCGAGTTTGCATCGTCGTCCGATTCAAGAGGGTCTCTTGAATTGGCTATTGGCTGGGGGCGAACCGAGTCGCTGGGCGTGCCCTGTCTCAAGGCCCGCTCCCAGGCCTCGCGAGGAGGCATATCCATGATCGAGGGGGTCTCAAGCGCCAGCACCTTCAGCACCACAATCGGCTCGGCACCCTCACGCGAGGAATGAATGCGCCCGATGACTTTGAGGTTGTCGCCTTCGCGAATCGACCCAGGCATCGAGTCGCCCTGCTCCATAACGAATCCAATCATCTGATTCAGATTATTGGATTGCTGAATGAAGCCGCCTCGAGGCGTAATACCCCGCGCCGTACCGGCCACCCAGGCGGCGTTCAGCATTCCGCCTCGGTATTGATATAACTGATCACGCCGCCGTTGCTCGATCGAAATCATCTGGATTCTCCCTGTGTAATTCCAAATTTCATCGTGGTAATTCTGTCCGTATAATTTGAGGCAATGAGGTAACATCGCGCGCTAAAATCAAGCACCAAGCACAACGAAAGGCCTTGCCCAAACCATGAATGAACCAAAAGCTAAAAAGGCCTCGGCTGCAACGAAAGCTGCGGCTGCAGCTTCGGTTGCTTCGGCTACGCTCGAGGCCTCGACGCCGGCCCGCAACGCTGTGATCGCTCCTGAAGCTGCGCAAGCCCGAAAGCGGGGCAGGCCTCCCGGCAAGGCAGCTCCTAAGGCTGAGCAGGGCGCCGACGGCGATGCGCAAGGTGACCCGGCCCCCAAGAAGCGTGGCCGACGCTCTCTGGAAAGGGCCGCAAAAGATGCCACCTTGCAAGTGCGTGGCGCAGCGCTTGCCCGAGCGCTGGATGCTCGCGCGCAGTCCCT
>CAIVAS010000153.1 GCA_903903975.1 uncultured Burkholderiales bacterium | reverse complement strand
TGCTGTCGCCTCTGACCATGATCGGCAGGTCGTCGGCCATGATCAGATCGAGGTGCAGTCCCTTGTCGGCGATCACCGGACGGTAAAGCGCAACGATCTGGCTGAATTCGTTGCGCAGGTCGAAGTCACGCCATTCGAGTTCGAGTTTGCCGGCCTCGATCTTCGAAAAATCGAGAATCTGATCGATCAGCTCGAGCAGCGCGTCGCCGCAGTTGCGGATGGTGGTGAGGTCGCGGCTTTGCGCCTCGTCGAGCGGCGAGTGTTCGAGCAGTTGCACCGTCCCCAGGATGCCATTCATTGGCGTGCGAATTTCGTGGCTGATCATCGCCAGGAACTCGCCCTTGGTGAGGTTGGCCTGGTCGGCGGCATCGCGCGCCGCACGGTAATTGCGCAGATTGTCGTCGCGCTCGTCGATCAGCCGGCGGATCAGACCGGAGATGGCGCTCAGGTCATTGGCGTCTTCCTGGCCGGGTTGCTGGATGACGCTGCCCGGGCTGGTGGGCATGTCGACCGCGCTGACGATCGCGTCGGACGCGGCGCTGGTCTCGCTTTGCATCTGCGCAGCGGTCTGCCTCAGCACGGCGAAGGCATTGGCCCGATTCTGGTTGGCCAGCTGCAGGTTCTCGGCCATCCGGTTGAAGCTGTCGACCAGCAGGCTCAATTCGCCGGACGATTTCACCGCCACGCGCGTGGCCTGCTGGCCGGAGGCGAGTGTCGAGGCGGCATTGGCCAGCTCGATGATCGGCCGTGAAAAGTGCCGTGCAACGAAATAGGCCATCGCAAACACCGCGATCGCCGACACCAGCAGCACGATCAGAAAGAACGACAGCGCCGATTCGAAATCCTTGAGCAGCAGCGAGACCGGCACACCGTAGGCAAGCCTGAGGAAAGGCGCGCCCGGAATGACCGACAGGTCACGAAAGGCCACCAGTCCGGCGCTGCGGGCCCGAAAGATCACATCGCCTGCGAAGGGCGTGTCGTCAAAATCCTTGGCGCTGAGCTCAAGCGAGGTGGCTTCGGGACGCAGCAGGGTGTCGCCATTGCGCGAAAACAGCCAGATCGGATGCGCCTCGAAGAGGGTCACCGATTTGAGTTTCTTGACGAATCCGTCGAGATCGACCCGGACCACAACCGCACCGCCGAAGGCGCCGTTGTCCAGATCGAGCGACGACAGCCCCGCGAGCATCGACAGCCGTCCCCGCTCATCCATGAAGGGGCCTTCGACCGTGATCGCCCGCGGCGGCATGAACCATTCCATGTTGCCGGCCGACAGCAGCGAGGGCTTGGTCTTGATCTGCGCGAAGAGCCGCTCGAAGTGACTGCCGGTGGGCGTCTGATGCCATCCCACGGCGCCTTGCCCGAGGGTCACCACCCGGTCGGGCGGCGCGATCCGCTTTTTGTCCTCGACGATCGAAATCAGCCGGCCCTCGGCATCGGCGTAATAGATGCCCGAATAATTGGAGTAGTCGGCCTGCAGCTTGAGGAAGTTGGTCTCGAGCAGCTTGGCATTGACGGTGCGCTCGTCGAAGGATGACGACAGATAAAGCGCCAGTGCCTCGGACGCGGTGATCTGCTTGAGCGAGCGCTGCAGGCCAAGCTCGAACTCCTGATCGAAGTTGGCCTCGATGATCGCGATCTGCTGCGCGATGTTCTGCTGGGTGCGCAGCCGTGCCGAGTCCTTGTTGAACTGGAAAGAAAAATAGATCAGCGGCCCGCCGATGAGGGCACCGACAGCCAGAAAGGCCAGCAGCAGACGCAGAAAGATCGGCGTCGTGCGCGTCATGCGAACCATGCGCCGGCCATCGCGGGCCGCTTCATCGAAGCGGTCAAGCTGATCGGCATCCGACAGCTCACTTCTTGAGCGCGAGCG
>CAIVAS010000152.1 GCA_903903975.1 uncultured Burkholderiales bacterium | reverse complement strand
GCTTCATGCCCTCAAGCATCCGGGCAACGTGTTCTTCGAGAGTCTGCAATGCATCAGCCATCTCCCGATGGTAGGGATTCAACCAGCGAGGGTCAAGCCGGGCGGCATCGACCACGGCGTTGACCACGGCGCTTCGGGTAGCATCGTCGCGATGAGCCTGAATATTGCTGATTCGCGCGACAGCCGAGCTTCTTCGATCGCTGAGGGAGCCAGCCGAAGCCTTGCTTGCCTCCTGCTAGCGGCGACGGTGTTGTGCGGCGTGCTACCGGCACTGGCCCAGACGCCATCGACATCCGGCATCGAGCCGCCAGCCCGCACCGGTGCGCTGCGAGTCGGAACGCTTGAGGCCGAACTGATCGCCGATCGGGTCGGCGTGCAGCCGGGCGGGCAAATCGAGCTGGGCGTGCGGCTACGCCACGATCCGGCCTGGCATACCTACTGGCGCAATTCCGGCGACTCGGGCCTGCCCACCACGGTCGAGCCCCAAGGGCCCGCCGGCTCGGTCTTCGGTGCGCTGCGCTGGCCGGCACCGAAGCGGATCTGGATTGGTCCGCTTGCCAACTACGGCTATGAGGGCGAAGTGGTCTTGCCCTTCAGCGCCAGCCTTCCAGACGGGCTTGCCGGTTCAAGTGCGCGCTTTGAGGCCAGGGTCGCCTGGCTGGTGTGCAAGGAGGTCTGCGTGCCGGGTGAGGCCCGACTGGCGCTGGAGTTGCCGGTGATCGCAAAGTCCGGGCCTCAGGCGGCTCCCTCGCGCGACGCCCGGCGCTTCGAGGACATGGCACAGCGAACCCCGGATCCCGCCAGCGCGCTGGCGGTGCAGGCCTACAGGCGGCCGGGAAAGGTGTCGCTGGTCTTCGAGACGCCCCCGGGGATACAGGCGATTTCGAGTGCCAGCTATTTCCCCTATGCAACCGGTCTGATCTCGCCGCCCGCGCCACAGGCGCTGATGCGAACCGAGCGAGGCTGGCGCATCGATCTGGTTACCGCGAGTGACAGTGCGACGGCTGATGGGGCCCTGGACGGACTGCTCTGGGCCGATGGCCGTCCTGTCGAGTTGCGCTCACGGACGGCGTCGGGCGAGCCGCCGGCGGCCACACCGGTATCGGTTTCAGATCGCGCCGATCAGTTGGGGACCAGCGCCACTGCGACTGCCGCGCACAAGCCGGGCGGCCTTCTGGCGGCTGCCGGTCTGCCACAGGGGGCTTCGGAGGGGGGGCTATCGGCGTCATCGTCAACCTCGACACCGATCGCGTTCTCGGGCGGGTCGCCGATGGGTGTCGCCGACACGGTGCCGGGTGCTGTGCCGGGTGCTGTGCCGGGGGCGGCGACCGATCCTGCAACAACCGACACCTCGCTTGTTCTGGCGCTTGGACTCGGCCTGCTGGGTGGGCTGATCCTGAATCTGATGCCCTGCGTCTTCCCGGTCATCGGCCTGAAGGTGATGGGATTCGCCAGCAGCGGCGCCGGCTCGCCTGCGGCACGTCGGCAGATGAAAGCCGCGGCGCTCGCCTTCGTTGCCGGTATCGTCCTGTCGTTCTGGTGCCTCGGCGGGCTGATGCTCGCGCTGCGCGCAGCCGGCAGTGCCGTGGGATGGGGTTTTCAGTTGCAGTCGCCGGCGTTCGTAGCCGCGATGGCCTTGCTCTTCGTTGCGGTCGGTCTGAATTTTTCCGGAGTGTTCGAGATGGGGCTTGGGCTGACCCGTCTTGGCGGCGCCGCCACGACGAGGCGCATCGACACCGCCGCGGGCGACTCAGCGCCAGACGAGCCCCGCTATGTGGAAGGGGGCTCGCTGGCCGGGGCGTTCGGATCGGGCTGTCTGGCGGTGCTGGTTGCCACGCCCTGCACGGCGCCCTTCATGGGCTCGGCGCTCGGATTCACGCTGTCGCAGCCTGCCCTGGAGGCGATGGCGGTGTTCACGGCGATCGCAGTCGGGATGGGTCTCCCCTATCTGCTGCTGGGCTGGTTCCCGGCATGGATCGCCCGCTTGCCCCGGCCCGGAAAATGGATGCAGACGCTTCGCGAGCTGCTGGCCTTCCCGATGTATGCCAGCGCGGCATGGCTGGCTTGGGTGCTGGCACAGCAGGCGGGTGCCGATGCGCTGCTGCGGCTGCTGCTGGCGGCGGTCCTTGTCGGGTTGGCGGCCTGGGCATGGGGCCGGTATGCCACGCCGGCAGCCAACCGAATGCCGACCGCCATCGGTATCGCTGCGGCAAGCCTTGCAAGTGCGCTGATGCTTCTGTTGGCGCTGGGCGACGAAGGTAGGCAAGCAGGGGCTTTGCCGGCCCAGGCCCTCGATTCATCGAGCGGCTCGCCGGGCCTGTCGTCAGCCCTGTCGGCGGCATTGCCCGACAAGCCCTGGCAGGCCTGGAGCGAGCAGCGCGTCCTCGATGCACTCGCGCAGGGTCATCCGGTATTCGTCGATTTCACCGCTGCCTGGTGTGTCACCTGCCAGGCCAACAAGCAACTGGCGCTCGAGCGTCAGCCGGTGATCGACGCCTTTGTTCGCAGCAAGGTCGTGACCTTGCGGGCCGACTGGACCCAGCGCGATCCGGCGATCGCGGCGGCGCTTGCCCGTCATGGTCGCAACGGCGTGCCGCTCTACCTCGTCTATCACCCCGGCCGTGCCAAGCCTGTGGTGCTGCCCGAACTGCTGACCGCGGCCATCGTGATCGACGCCTTGCGCTGAAGCGTCATCGCGCAAGTGTCATGAAGTCCCGGCTTTGGAACGATGCGGTTTCGGATTGACTGGGCTTCACGGTTAAAATCGAGGACTTAACCTCGAAGGAATGGTGCGCAAGATGCCGGTGATCGCAGTCGTGAATCCGAAGGGCGGGGTCGGCAAGACCACGCTGGCCACCAACATTGCCGGTCATTTCGCTGCCGGTGGCGCCGAGGTCATGCTGGGCGACATCGATCGACAGGCATCTGCCAAGGCCTGGCTCGATCTGCGACCCGAGAGCGCCGCGCCGATCAGGAGCTGGCAGATCGAGGGGTCGGCCGCCAAGCGGCCGAAGGGCGTCACGCATGTGGTGCTCGATACCCCGGCACAGATCAGCGCGTCCAGGCTGGCTGAGATGGTGCGCGTCGCCGACAGCATCCTGGTGCCGCTGCAGCCGTCGATGTTCGACATTCTCGCCACCGGCCAGTTTCTCGAACAGCTCAAGGCCGAGTTTCGCAGCACACGGCGCTTTGAGGACACGGTGGCGGTTGTCGGTATGCGGGTCGATCCGCGCACCCGTTCCTTCGAGCAGCTGGGCCGATTCATCAGCCAGTTGGAGGTGCCGATGGTCGCCAACCTGCGTGATACGCAAAACTACGTTCATCTGGCAGCGCATGGCCTGTCGGTCTTCGATGTGCCACATAAGCGCGTCGAGCAGGATCTGGCCACCTGGGAGCCCCTGGTGACCTGGTTCACCCGGCATTGAGCAGCGTCACCGCGGCTGGCGCCCGGTCGATCCCTCGGGCTGGCCTGCCTGCTTCGCTCGCGTTGCCCCTGTTCCCCGTGCCGCCCGCTTCGGCTTGCCGACTCACGGTCAGGCTGGTTGATGAGCGCTCGGAGTGGCTGCTGGTTCGCCGCTCGATGGCCCATCCGATCGAGACCTCGGCTGACCGTGGTGCGATGGTGACTGCCTGGCGTCGCCGGGGCATGGGCTATTGCGCCACGGCCGATCTGAGTGCTGCCGGTCTGCAGCGTGCGGCCGATGAAGCCGACCATTGGGCATCCATTGCCGAGCAGTGCGGTGTGTTCGAGGGCGTCGACCTGCATGCGCTGCTCGATACCCGCACGCTGCCCGATGCCCGGTCGCCGGTCGTCGATGCTTTGCCTGATCGCGCGGTACTGCTGGCGATGCTGCGCGAGGAGTCGGACGCGATGCATCCCGACCCGCGCATCGTGTCGTGGTCGGCTCGACTGGGGGTGACGCAGCGCGAGCAATGGCTTTATGTCGACGGGCAATTGCGTGCCAGGCAGTCGAGTCAGTTTGTTGAGCCCAATCTCGAAGTGACCGCAGCCGATGGCGGCCGGTCCCAGACCCGCTCGCTGGCTGGGCAGTACAACGGGTTTTGCCAGCAGGGCGGCCTGGAGGTGATACGGGCCAGCGGCCTGGTCGGCGGCGGCGCGCGAATCGCCCGCGAGGCGCTTGAATTACTTGGCGCGCCCGACTGCCCCTCAGGCCGCCGCGATCTGCTTCTGATGCCCGACCAGATGATGCTGCAGATCCATGAGTCGATCGGCCATCCCCTCGAACTCGACCGCATCCTGGGCGATGAGCGCAACTTTGCCGGCGGCAGTTTCGTCGATCTCGACATGTTCGGGCGCTATCAATACGGCTCGCCGCTGCTCGATGTCAGTTTTGATCCGGACATCGAGCATGAGCTTGCCGCCTATCGCTGTGACGACGATGGCGAGGCCGCACGCAAGGTCTGGCTGATTCGCGGCGGCATCCTGCAGCGCCCGCTCGGCGGCGGCCTGTCGCGCGCCCGCGCCCAGGCTCGCGGCGTGGTGCTTGAAGGCACGGCCAACGCCCGTGCCGTGGGCTGGCACCGCGCGCCGATCGATCGCATGGCCAACCTCAACATCGAGCCCGGCCAGACATCGCTGGCCGACATGATCGCCTCGGTCGACCATGGCGTGCTGATGCGAACCAATGTGTCGTGGTCGATCGACGATGCCCGCAACAAATTTCAGTTCGGCTGCGAATTCGGTCAGCTGATCGAGGGCGGCAAACTCACCACCGTCGTTCGCAATCCGGGTTATCGCGGAGTGTCTGCGACCTTCTGGCGCAGCCTGGCTGCGGTGGGTGATCCGGCCAGCGTCGAAGTGCTGGGCACGCCCTTTTGCGGCAAAGGCGAGCCAGGCCAGGTGATCCGGGTCGGCCATGCATCGCCGGCCTGCCTGTTTCGCGGCATCGACGTCTTCGGTGGCGAGGGATGAGCATGCGGGCACGATTCGACGAGCTTGCCCAGGCGATCGAGACCGGCTGCGCGCCGGGCGAATTTGCCTGTGCCACGATCGAAGCCGAGCGCTCCGAGTTCGTGCGCATCAATGGCGCGCGCTTGCGCCAGGCGGGTCGGGTCGAGCGGGCGGTGGCGCGTATCCGGCTGGTGCAGGGCGATCGCCAGGCCATCCACCAGCTGACCCTCCCGGGTCTTGAACCGGGCGTGGGCGACCTGGCGGGTGCGGTGCATGAGTCGCTCGCAGCGCTGCGACATGTGCTGGCCGACAGTGCCTCCGATCCGCTGCTCGATGTCAATCGCGATCCAGTGCAAAGCGACGATCGCGATCGGCATGAGGGCGGGGTGGTGTTCGATCGCGCGGCCTTCGTGCAGACGGTGGCTGATGCCGCCGGCCCGGCAGACCTGGTCGGGTTCTGTGCCGCCGGGCCCCTGGCGCGCGGCTTTTGCAGCTCAAGCGGATCGAGGCAGTGGTATCAGCGCGAGCGGGTGTCTTTCGACTGGTCGATCCATCTGCCAGGCGATGCCACCGGCGGCGGCGACCGAAAGGCGGTCAAGGCCTCGTGGAGCGGACCCGCGTTCAATGCCGACGAGGTGTCGCGGGCGATTGCCGATTCCCGCCGTGATGCGCAGGTCATGGCTCGGCCGGTCATGCGCCTTTCGCCCGGCGATTATCGGGCGCTGCTGTCGCCGCGTGCCT
>CAIVAS010000151.1 GCA_903903975.1 uncultured Burkholderiales bacterium | reverse complement strand
TCCACTGCATCGACACCTCTACGGTCATGCCATCTCGGCTGCCAACGGCATGGAAGATATGCGGATGCAATACGGTCTTGGCGCGATTGATATATTCAACAAAGCCGCGCACACCGCCAGCATAGGAGAAGTTTTCCTCCTTGTTGGCGCGTTGATCGACCAGAGTAATCGACACGCCGTTATTCAGGAACGACAACTCGCGCAGACGTTTGGCCAGAATGTCGTAATGAAATTCAACCGTACTGAAGGTCTCGGTGCTTGCCAGAAAATGTACTTCGGTACCACGGCGTTCGGTAGTGGCAATGATCTTCAACGGCTCGGTGGCCACACCGCGTCTGAATTCCATAAAATGACTCTGCCCTTCGCGGCGTACGGTCAGACGCAGCCAATCCGACAAGGCATTGACCACCGACACACCGACCCCGTGCAGGCCACCGGAGATCTTGTAGCTGTTGTTATCGAATTTGCCGCCCGCATGCAACTCGGTCATGACGATTTCGGCCGAGGAGCGACCCAATTCATCATCCGGATGGATATCGGTGGGGATGCCACGACCGTTATCGGTAACGCTGATCGAGTTATCGAGATGGATGGTCACCACGATTTCGTCGCAATGACCTGCCAGCGCTTCGTCAATCGCGTTATCCACGACCTCGAACACCATGTGGTGCAGACCCGTGCCATCCGAGGTGTCGCCGATGTACATGCCCGGACGCTTACGCACCGCATCCAGACCTTTCAGCATCTTGATGTTGCTTGAATCGTAATTGCCGTTATCGGGCCGTGCTAACTCGGTACCGGGGTCAACCGGCGGATTGACTGAATCGCTCAACGACTTACCTCTTGCATTGACTACCGCTCGCGAAGGCTCGCGTGCGGGTGTTGCCCATCAAACTCCGTGGACCCAAGTGAACGGGAACCTGTTCCTTGAAATCGCTTCAGCTTGCTCGTTTGACGCCGCGAGAAAAATATATCTGGCTGGATTCGATCGATCAGATGCGCATCGGCATCACAACGTATTTGAAGTCGGCACGATCTTTCAGCGTAAATAGCGCACTGGAATTGCCATCGCCGAGCGCGCATTCGACCTCGTCGGTTTCCAGGTTGTTGAGCACATCGAGCAGATAACTTACGTTGAAACCGATATCCAGGGCTTCACCCGTATAGGCAATATCGAGTTCTTCCTGCGCTTCTTCCTGCTCGGTGTTATTCGAGCTGATGCGCAAGGTGTTTTCACCCAGGATCCAGCGCACGCCACGGAACTTGTCGTTGGTCAGAATGGCTGCACGCTGCAAGGCATGCAGCAGCAAGAGGCGATTGAGCACCAGATTTTTCGGATGATTCTTCGGAATCACCCTGTTGTAATCAGGAAACTTGCCATCGATCAGCTTGGACACCAGCACCGTGCTACCAAAGCTGAAGCGAGCCTGATTCCCGGTCAGTTCAATCGCCACCGGATCGTCGCTATCGTCCAGCAGGCGGGCCAGTTCCAGAACAGTCTTACGCGGCAGAATCACTTCCTGCTTACCGATGTCTTTTGGTGCCACTTCACGCTCGGCCAATGCCAGCCGGTGCCCGTCGGTGGCCACCACTCGCAGCACGCCGTTGTCGACCATCAGCAACAAGCCGTTGAGGTAATAGCGGATATCCTGCTGCGCCATCGCGTAGGCCACTTGCAGAAATAGCGATTTGAGCAAGGCCTGTGGAATGGACAGTGAGACTGACCCGGACTCTGGCGCCGCCATGCGCGGAAAATCTTCGGTTGGCAGCGTCTGCAAGGTGTAACGGCTCTTGCCGCTCTTGACGATCAGCCGCTTTTCCTGGGCAACCAGAGAAATCTCGGCCTTATCCGGAAGAGCGCGCAGGATATCGAGCAGTTTGCGTGCACCCACCGTCACCGTGCGCTCATCGCTGGTCGGCTCCGCAGTAATGCTTGCGCTGATTTCGATCTCGACGTCAGTTGCCAGAAACCGCAGCGAAGCGGCTTCTCGTGCGATCAGAACATTGGACAAAATCGCCAGCGTGTGGCGACGTTCAATGATCCCGCTTACCGCTTGCAGGGGCTTGAGCAGGATCTCGCGCGGGATAGTTATTAAAGTCATTGGATAGTTATCCTTGATGATGACTGATGAAGCACGGCCATTTCTGTTGATAAGCCGGGAAGGTCGTTGATTATTAGACGGTTTTTCCTGTGAGCAAGCTGGGGGCGCTGGTGCGCAACGATGTACTGGGTTGTGGATGCTTCAGCTGACATGACCATCCGTGAGCGAGTTGTCCCCAAATCGTCCCAGCTAAATTCAAGCCGGGCCAACAGGGATCCAACAGGCTGTACACCGGTCATCCACATAGTTATCCACAAGCATCCAGAGTCATGGGGCTGATGAGACATCATCGCTCAGCCCTTTAGAACCTGCTCAAGTACCAGATATTCGCGACCAATACCGGGGTCCTTCTCGCGCAAGTTCGCGATCGTGTTGCAGGCGTGTAACACCGTGGTGTGATCGCGGTTGCCGAACGCTTCGCCGATATCGGGCAGACTCATCTGCGTTAGATCGCGCGATAGCGCCATCGCCATCTGGCGCGGCCTGGCGATATTGCGCGATCGCTTCTTGGAATGCATATCGGAGGTTTTGAGCTTGTAAAAGTCGGCCACAGTTTTCTGAATG
>CAIVAS010000150.1 GCA_903903975.1 uncultured Burkholderiales bacterium | reverse complement strand
CGGGACGGCGCTGGACGGCATCTCGATGATCGTGCTCACCGCCACGGTTGTGCTGCCGATGATCCAGAAGGCGGGGTTCGACCTGGTGTGGTTTGGCATCTTCATCGTGCTGCTGGTGGAAATTGCCGAGGTAACCCCGCCTGTGGGATTCAACCTCTTTGTGCTGCAAAACATGACCGGCAAGGACAGCAACACCATTGCCCGCGCCTCGATCCCGTTTTTCGTGATGCTGCTGGTCTGCATCGGCCTGATCACCGTCTTCCCGGAGATCGTCACCTGGCTGCCCGATCGGCTGATGGGCAAGGAAACCTGAGCCGATGACACGGCATGTCGCGGTGATCGGTGCCGGCATCGTCGGCACCTGCACCGCCTGGTATCTGAATCAGCACGGATTCGAGGTCACGGTCTTCGAGCGTCGCGATGCGGTGGCGCGCGAAACCAGCTGGGGCAATGCCGGTGTGGTGGCACCCGCCTATGTGACGCCCTGGGCCGCGCCCGGCATGCCCCGCAAAGTGCTGTCCTATCTGTTTGCGGGCGAAGCGCCGGTGCTCTTTCGGCCGGTGGCCAGTGCGGCACTCGCCCGCTGGCTGGCGGCCTGGCTCGGGCAGTGCACCCTCGAACGCTATCGCCTCAACAAATCGCGCATGCAGCGGCTGGCGTTTTACAGTCGCGATCAGTTGCATGCGCTCAGAGCGACGCTTCACATTGACGATGGCGTGCGCCAGGGCTATCTGCAGCTGATGCGCAGCCAGCGCGATCTGGCAATGGCTGCACCGGCCATCGCGATGCTGCAGGAAGCCGGTGTGCCGCATCGATTGCTCGATGCTGCGGCCTGCCGTCAAATCGAGCCGGCCTTATCTGGCCACACACCGCTTGCCGGCGGTCTGCATCTGCCGCAAGACGAATCGGCGAGTTGCCCGGCTTTTGCGCAGGGCCTGGCCGACGCTGCGATGGCGGCCGGCGTGCGCTTTGCGTTCGGGCAGACCGTCAGGAGGATTCGGGTCGAGGGCGGCCGGGTGACAGCACTCGAGATCGAACGGCAGGCGGGCGATTCAGCGCACAATCTATCGAGAAATTCAGCGAGCGATTCATCAGGTGATTCACCGCGTGCCGGGACGGCGGCGGGTGATGGATCAACCAAACCGCAGCGCCTTATGCAAGGCCAGACGCAGGAGCAGACGCCGCACCAGACGCAGCGCTTCGACGCCGTCGTCGTGGCGGGTGCGGTGGACAGCCTGCCCCTGCTGGCCGAGCACGGCATTCGTTTGCCGATCTGGCCGGTCAAGGGCTATTCGACGACGCTGAACTTGCCCGACGCGGCGCTCGGCCCGCGCCAGGCAATGATCGACGAAGCCTACAAGGTGGCGATCACGCCCCTGCCCGGGCAAATCAGGCTGGCCGGGACCGCCGAGATCGGCAGCCCGAGGCTGGTGCCGCGCGATGCCGCCCTGCGCACGCTGGTCAAGGTCGGTCGCGACTGGTTTCCGGATGCCGCCGACTGGGCGAGTGCGAGCTGCTGGGTCGGGGCGCGACCGATGACGCCTGATGGGCCGGCGCTGCTTGGCGCTACGCCTGTCGACGGCTTGTTCATCAACATGGGGCACGGCTCGACCGGCTGGGCGATGGCCTGCGGCGCGGGCAAGGTGGTTGCCGATCTGCTTGCAGGCCTTCGCCCCGAGATCGACCTCGACGGGCTGACCATCGAGCGGCTGACCTGAGGGCAATCGACAATGGCGCGTGACCGGGGACAAGGCACGGTGAGTGCCGCCATCGTGCCGGGAAGACCAGCCTCGACACTCAGCCTCGACACTCAGCATGGACGCTGAGCCTGGCCACGATGGTGTGCCACCAAGGAATGCCACGGAGAGACTTCCATGACCGACCGCAAGTCCACCAGCACTGCCGACCATGACGACCATGAGTTGCTGCTCAGCACCGGAATACATCGGGTCGAGGCGCACTATCTGGCCGCCCTTCCCGACGGCACGCTGATGGCTCGCGCAGCCTTGGCGCTGGCCGATGCCTGCGCAGTGCTGTTGCGCCGCCTGCCCGCAGGCACGCCGGTGCTGGCGCTTTGCGGCCCCGGCAACAATGGCGGGGATGCCCTGCTGGCCGCACTGCTGCTGGCCGATCGAGGCTGGCGGGTGTTGGCGATCGGTTTGATTGACGGTGAGCCGGCTGCCGCCGATGCTCGCCGGATCTGGCAACAGTGGCGCGACCGCGGACTGTCGATGTCAGCCCCAACTGCCCTGCCCGCCTTGCTTGTCGACCGTCCACTGGTGATCGACGGTCTGTTCGGTATCGGCCTGTCGCGAGCCCTGTCGCCGGCGGCAAGTCTGATCGCGCAGCAACTCGCGCTGGCGCCGGTGAGTGTCGTGGCAGTGGACGTGCCCAGCGGACTGGATGCCGATCGGGGCAGCATCGTCGGCCCACCGGGGTCGGTTGCGGTGCGAGCCGATCTCACGGTGACCATGATCGCCGACAAGCCCGGTCTGCATACCGGGCAAGGCTGCGTGCTCGCGGGTCGGGTGCTGGTCGCCGATCTCGCGTTGCCTGCGCTGCAGCAGGCTGAAACACCGGGCGCTGATCGAGGACACCTGATCGATCGCGACGCTGTGATCGCGATCGCCCCGCGTCGCAGCCGTGATGCGCACAAAGGGCGTTTTGGTGACGTCGTGGTGATTGTCGGCCAGGTGCAGATGGCCGGTGCGGCCCTCCTCGCCGCGCTGGGTGCGCAGGCAACCGGCGCCGGGCGGATCTTTCTCGGCGCCGGGGACGCTCTGACCGACCGTGCCGGCCATCCCGAGCTGATGACCCGCAGCCTGCGGCTCGATGACTCGGATACTCAGCAGGCATTGGGCGCCGCCACGGTCATTGTTGCCGGCTGCGGGCTCGGCACGGATGAGCAGGCGCAGCGCAAACTCGCGCAGGCCTTGGCTCACCGCGCCGCACTGGTCCTGGATGCTGATGGCTTGAACATCGTGGCTGCCGATCCGGCCATGCTGAGTCGGCTGCAGGCGCGCGCAGCGGACGGCCTCACAAGCGTGCTCACCCCCCATCCGCTGGAGGCGGCACGACTGCTCGGTGTCTCGACCCCTGATATCCAGCAGGATCGGCGCAGTGCGGCGCTCAGGCTCGCCGCGCTCACCGGCAGCATCGTCGTGCTCAAAGGCGCTGGCAGCATCGTTGCCTGCCCGGATGGCGGCTGGTCAATCAACCGCAGCGGCGGGCCGATCCTCTCGGTGGCCGGTACCGGCGATGTGCTGGCCGGCGCGATCGCAGGCTTGCTGGCGTCGAGCCTGTCGCAAGGTGTGGCGGACGCGGCAGAGATCGCGGCCTGGGACGTCAGCAAAGTTGGCGGTCAGCTTGGCAACGAGCTTGGCAAGGTGGTCGCCGATCAGAACCTCGACCACTGCGGTGATTCCCATAACGGCGTTGCGGCCCAGCTCACCCGACTGGCTGTCTGGCTGCATGGGCAGGCAGGCGACTCGCTGGCTGCGCAGCCGGAATGGTCGGCATCGATCGGGCTGCCGGCGTCACAGCTTGTGCAGGCCATCCGGATCAGCCTCAATCGGCTTGCAGCCGGCCGCTCCTGAGCCTCAGGGTGCGCCCGCAGCGCGCGGCCAGCGCCTGGTCGTGGGTGACCAGGATCAGGGTCGCGCCCGATTCTCGGTTGAGTTCGAAGAGCAGCTCGATGATCCGCTCGCCGGTGGCATGGTCGAGGCTGCCGGTAGGTTCATCGGCAAAGAGCAGCGCCGGTTTCGACACGAAAGCGCGGGCCAGCGCCACCCGCTGCTGCTCGCCGCCCGACAGCGTTCGCGGATAATGACCCATCCGATCAGCCAGTCCAACCCGATCGAGCAGATGACGGCTTCGGGCTGCGGCGTCCGCGGCCCCGGCGAGTTCGAGCGGCAGCATCACGTTTTCAAGCGCGGTCATCTGCGCCAGCAACTGAAAGGCCTGAAAGACGAAGCCGACATGCGAGGCACGCCATGCAGCACGGGCGTCTTCGTCGAGCGCAAAAAGGTCCTGGTCGGAGGCGATGATCTTGCCCGAGGAGGGCAGATCGAGACCCGCGAGCAATCCGAGCAGGGTCGACTTGCCAGAGCCGGACGCGCCGACGATGGCAACGGTATCGCCCGACTCGACGCTGAAACTCACATCGTCGAGTATCGTCAACCATCCGCCGGCGTCCGGCACTTTCTTGCTGAGGTTTTGTACGGTGATTGCAGTCATGGCGCGAAGTGTAGCCCGCTCTGGTTTCAAGCCTTCGGGCCCCGGGTCATTGTCCGAAAAAACCCGGCGGCGACTGCTCGGTCTGATCGCATCGGTGATCGGCGCCACGATGGTCGCCACCCGATCCCGCCCGGCCCTTGCCGACCCGATGCCTAAAAAGCTGCTGGTGCTCGGCGACAGTCTGTCGGCCGAATATGGCTTGGCCAGAGGTTCGGGATGGGTCGCCCTGCTGAGCAAGCGTCTGGTCGAAAAGCGCCTGCCCTATGACGTGATCAACGCCAGCATCAGCGGCGAGACCACCGCAGGCGGTCAGACGCGGCTGGCGCAACTGCTCGAACGGCATCAGCCGGCGGTCGTCGTGATCGAGCTGGGTGGCAACGATGCCTTGCGTGGCCTGCCGCTGGCCAGCACCGAGGACAATCTTCGGGCCATGGTCAAGGCTTCAAAAAAGGGCGGCGCGCAGACGCTGCTGCTGGGCATGATGATGCCGCCCAACTATGGTCGGGCCTACGGCGAACAGTTTGCCTCCAGCTTCAAGCGGGTGGCCGACAGCGAAAAGGTTGCGCTCGTACCCTTCTTTCTGGCGGGCATCGGTGATCGGGCCGAGCTTTTCCAGGCCGATCGCATCCATCCGACCGAACAGGCCCAGCCGCTGATGCTCGACAACGTCTGGCCGGCCCTGAGCAAACTGGTGGGTGCCAAGTGAGGTGCGAGTTGACGTTCTCAGTGACGTTCTCAGGGACGTGCTGATTGACGCGAAATGAAGTCAGGTAAAGCGCAGCGCCTGGGCTCAGGCTGATAAGCGGGCAATCCTCTGGCGTGTCAGCGCGATCATCGTGACTGCGCAACTCGACGACACCAGCCAGACCGCCGCCACACCCAGCGGATAGTCAATTCGTCTCAGCAGCACCCAGACCCCGATCGCAAACAGCACCACCGCCAGACCGGTCGTCAGACGCTGCGATCGCCAGAGCACCGGAAACCGTCGTGTCAGCCACGCGCCGCTCAGCCCGGCGAGCCAGCCAAACACGGCCCCGGCCAGGACATCGCGCGGCCAGTGCGCGCCGACCGCAATGCGCGAGAGCCCGACCGCAGCGGCCAGGGCAATGATCGCTGCCGCCAACAGTCCGGTGCGCAAGCGATGCCTGCCGGGCAGGATCACCGCCAGCACCGCCGCGGCGGCCGCAAAGGCGGTGATGGTGTGACCCGATGGAAAGCTGTGCAGGTTGAGTGTCGGGCCGATCAGATGGAACTGGGCGATGTCCAGCACCGCGGCCGGCCGCGGTGCATCGGCCAGTCGCTTGGCGCTGACCGACATCAGGCCGCCGGCCGGAATCGCGGCGATGGCCGCCACCAGCGCCTGCCGACGCCACAGCAGCAGCGGCGACAAGCCGACCAGCAAGACCGCGGTATCGCCAAACAGCGTCAGCATCGACCAGAACCAGTCGGGTAAGGCCTGTGCCTGCAGGTTGATCGCGGTAAAAAGCGCCACCTGCTGATCCGGCGAGATCGCCCAGATCAGCAGCGCAATCAGCAACGGCCAGCCCAGCCAGGCCAGCCAGCGCGCGCCGCTCCAGCGCTGCTCAGGCGCCTGGATCGACTCGGAATCGATCACTGCATCCGCCACATGAATGTTTTGGCGAGTCATCTCGTGATGGCCTCAGCGCCCCGGCAGCGGCTCAGCCGCCCCCTGCCAGTTGCGGCAATGCAGAAAATTGAAGTGCGCGATCTGCCGGCCAAGATGCCTCGCCGGCAGCTGCTCAAGCAGCTCGCATTGCTCGAATCGGTCCGGGCCCACTGGTGGGGCAAAGGTCATCGGCGACCAGTCGATCAGCAGCACCGACTCGCCGGGCGTCATGGTGCCGAACCAGAGGTCGAACTGGTCACGATGGCGATTGATGACCTTCACAGGCGACGGTCTGGCGTACCAGGCGATCCGGCTGGCCAGTGTCCAGTTGATCACCGCAAGCGTGTCGATGCGGTTGTTCTTCGCAAGCCCCTGCGCACGCTGCGCCGCCGCCTCCCAGCCGTAGAGGTCAGCGACCGGATTGACCGGCGCACGATCGCGCATCTGGCCCGGCAGGCTGCTTGCCTGCGGCTCGGTTTCACGACCGATGCCGCCCGCCAGCAGCAGCACGACCATCGCCACACAGATCACGCCCTGCAGACCGACCAGCGACTTCACCAGCAGTCGACGGCCTTGCCAGAGTCTGAGTACGCCGGCTGCCGCCACCGGAATCAGCGCGATCCAGGCCGGCGTTGACCAATGCGGCAAGGTCGTGCCGCGGCCCGACAGGACGGTGTAGAGCAGCAGCGGCGGCAGCCCGAAGCAGGCGACAAACCCCAGTGGCGAGATGCGTGTCGAGGGCTGGCGCAGCGTCGAGGCCGGATCGCGCCGCGCCGCCAGCACGCCGGCCAGGATCAGCACACCGAACCCGACGACCTGAACCAACAGATAGACCGCGACCCGATAGCCGCGCCATTGATTCGATCCGGCCGCATGGCCGAGCTGATAGCGAAACGAGATCCAGTCATGCGCCGCGTTCCAGCCAAGCACCGGGATAACCGCCAGCAAAGCCACCCCTGCCGCGCCCCAGAGCGCCGGTCGCAGCAGCACCCGCAGACCGTGCGCACGCACCAGCGCGAGCGCGCAGCCGAGCGCGAGCAGCACCGCGGTGTATTTGGCGAGCCCCGCCAGCCCGAGACAAAGACCAAGCGTCAGCCACAGGCCGAGCCGGCGTGATTCGACGGCATCGCACAGACGCCAGGTCAGGATCATCGCCGCGCAGGTCAGCGGCGTGAGCAGGCTGTCGGGGACCAGTGCCATGCCCAGCAGATTCGGTACCGGGCTCAACACCAGCAGCAACAACGCCACCCCGGCCCTTCCCGCCCCTTGGGCTTGTCCGGTCAATCGACCGCCATCCGAGCCTTGCTTGTCGAGCGCCGCCACCAGCGGCGTAGGCGCATAGAGCAACCCGGTCAGATGGACCACGCCCCAGGCGGTGAGCAGCCAGCAAACCATCGGCACGATGCGCATGAGCAGATCGCTGCCGCCCAGCATCGCGCCCGGCCACTGCACCCAGCCCACCAGCGGCGGATGATCGAAGTAGCTCCAGTCGGGGCGGCTGCCGTAGACCGCGTAGTGCGCCTCATCGGGCGACAGGCTGAGCACGGCTGCCAGCACCAGGTGGGCCAGCAGCGCGCCGAGCAGCAGCCAGCGTGAGGCGCGCTCGGGCAGCGCAGCATTCAGGCGATCGTGCCAACCCATCTCAGGTCTCACTTCAGGCCCGCTTGGGCCGCAGCCACACCAGGTAGGCGGTGGCGAGATAGTTCCAGAAGGTGCCGATAATGATCCCGGCCAAGCCCGACACCAGCCAGCCGCCACTGTCGCCATGAACATAGGAAGCGACACCGATATTGGCCACTGCCCCCAGCCCGCAGGCCGCCATGAACTTGATCAGCCCGACAAGCATTGCAAAGCCGCGCAGCCGCTGATCGCGATAGGTCAGCGCATTGTTGAGCAGGAAGTTGCCCACCATCGCGACCATCACTGCGCTCGACTGCGCCGACACGAAATCGCCGCCCAGGCCGAGCACGAGCCGCAGCACCGCAAGGTGCACCAGCACGCCCGATGCGCCGATCGCGGCAAACGAGACGAATCGCGGCGATATGAAGCGGCCGATCGTCTTGTCGGCCAGCAGCATCAGATAGTCCCAGGCGACCCGGTTGTCGAGCTTGCTCTCGCCGGCCACACGGTTGCGAAACACATAGGGCAACTCGCGCACCCTCAGCGGCGTGGGCGATGAGGCGAGCAGATCGACCAGGATCTTGAAGCCGATGCTGGAGAGCCGATAGACCGCCGACTCGAAGGCCTCGCGCCGGATCATGAAAAAGCCGCTCATCGGATCGGCCAGTGTCAGGCCCAGCACGCGCTGGCTCAGGCGCGTGGCCACCGCACTGATCGACTGGCGTGAGGACTGCCAGTCACCGACCGCGCCGCCCTCCACAAAACGCGAGCCCACCACGATATCGATCGGCTCATCGCGAAGCACGCCCAGCATGCTCGGCAGCAGGCTTTCGTCGTGCTGCAGATCGGCGTCCATGACGGCCAGATACGGCGCACCGCTGGCCAGCATGCCCTCAACGCAGGCGCTCGACAGACCGCGTCGGCCGATGCGCCGCAGACAGCGCACCCGCGGAAAACGTCGCGACACGGCTTGCAGCCGGGCTGCCGTGCCATCGGGCGAATCGTCATCAACAAAGATGACTTCGAAGGCCACGCCCTGCAGCACCCGCTCGAGTCGCCGCAGCAGTTCCTCGACGTTATCAATCTCGTTGAAGGTTGGGATGACCACTGCCAGTACGACCGGCGACGAATCAGCCGCAGCGGTGATGGCTGCGGCGGCATGGTCGGTTTGACCGGCGTCGGCGTGTTCGCGCGGCTCAAGCATGGTCAGATCGAGCCCTCAGCCAGCACCACGCCGGCCTCACGCATCTGAGTCAGCGCCGCCTGCAAGGATCCGGCCAGGTCGATCGCGCGGCAGGCCTCGAGCAGCACCGTCACCTCGAAGCCGAGTCGCCGCGCATCGAGCGCTGAATAGGACACGCAGAAATCGGTGGCGAGTCCGCAAAGAAAGAGCCGGCTGATTCCCCGCTCTCGCAGATAGCCGGCCAGGCCGGTGGGTGTCGCCCGATCATTTTCGTAAAAGGCCGAATAGGAATCGACGCCCCGATGAAACCCCTTGCGGATCACAAGTTCGGCGCGATCGGTGGTGAGCCCCGCATGGAACGCTGCGCCGGGCGTGCCTTGAACGCAGTGATCGGGCCACAGAGTCTGTTCGCCGTAGTACAAGGTGACCGTCTCGAAAGGCGCGCGAGCCTGGTGGGCGCTCGCGAAAGAATGATGGTCCGGGCAATGCCAGTCTTGCGTGAGCACCACCCGGCCAAAGCGAGGCATCAGACGCTCGATGATCGGCACTACCTCCTCGGCGCCACTGACCGCGAGCGCACCGCCGCTGCAAAAATCGTTCTGCAGGTCGATGACCAGCAGCGCGTCACGGTCGGCATCGATCATCAAAGCGTCAGACATCACTGAATTCCTGCTGGTACCCCGGGCGGGACTTGAACCCGCACGCCTTGCGGCTGCGGATTTTAAGTCCGCTACGTCTACCGATTCCGTCACCAGGGCCGAGTCGTTGTGCTGAAGCGGTGCAGTGGGTCATCAGCCTGTCGATTAACCCGAACCTCCGCAGCCGCCGAGTATACGGTCGCCAGAAAACGATTGCCGCAAGACAGAAAGCCCGCACTGCTGCGGGCTTTCGAGTGGCGGGGCAGACCGGATCGGTCGAGCCTGCCGCGCAAAGACCTCGCTTACTGACGTGAAGCGACGAACGTCTTGATCTGGTCGACCGTGACATAGCCCTTCTTGTCGGCGTCCATCATGTCGAAACCTTTGGCGATGCGGGGCATTCCGGCCTCGAGCTCCGCCTTGGTCAGTTTGCCATCGCCATTCTTGTCGGCAGCCTTGGCTTTCTGGTCGATTTCAGCGGCAAGCTTCGGATCGAGGGGCTTGGTCTGGCTCATGGCCGAGCCGATGGTCATACAAAATGCCGAGGCAAGGACGAGCGCGCGAATCATCGAATGAGAGGTCATGGCAAACCGAGCTGAGTGGAAGGGAACTCGGACGCTACCACAAGCCTGCGACACGAATCCTTCGCCGCGGTTGGCATTCAGCGCTCCCCCGAAGGACAAAGGCTGGATAGCACGGATCCGAAAATTCGCGTGCTAACCTGCGACGTCAAGCTGCGAAAACCCACGAATCCATGCCCACCGAGACAGACCATTTCGAGTCAGGCCTTTTGCGCGACGGCTACCTCGATGTCCGGCGCCGCTCGCTCGAGAGCGGTGTCGACACCACACCGCATACTCACGACTTCGACACGCGCCTGATGGTTCTGCAAGGTGAGATGTCGGTGGTCTATGATGATTCGACGATGGTCGCCCGCGCGGGCGACGTTATCGAAATCGTGCGAGACACTTCGCACTGCGAGCGCTACCGCCCTGGTCCGATCGTCTTCGTCGCAGGGCTGCGACATCCGCCGACCGAGGGCCAGTAGCGCCTCTGATTCGCGCCTCTGCCTCTCAATCCTCGGCGCTGAAGCCCGAGGCCTTGATGATCGGTCCCCAGGCGGCAAGGTCCGAAGCGATCAATGCGGCAAAGCGTTCGGGCGACGAAGGAATGGTTTCCATTGCAAACTTCGCGAAAATATCGCGGGTCTCTTGCGTCTTGAGCGACTCGTTGATTGCGCCAGCCGCATAGTTCACGATCGGCGCGGGCGTATTCGGGGGCATGAACACCCCGACCCAGACCTCGGCCACGACGTCCTTGTAGCCCGACTCGACCATCGTCGGCACATCGGGCAGGAAGCGGCTGCGTTGCGAGCCGGTAGTCGCCAGCACCCGAAGCCGTGGCCCGAGCATAGGCAGCGCCTCACCCACGCCAGGAAAGCCGGACGCGATCTGGCCGCCCATCATGTCCTGCATGGCAGGCGCGCCGCCCTTGTAGGGAACATGCAGCAGGTCGATGCCGGCCGCACGGGCAAACATCATCCCAGCAAAGTGGGGCGTCGCACCGGCGGCCGATGACGAGAACGCGGCCTGCTTCGGATTGGCCTTGGCCCAGGCGACGAAGTCGGCAACCGTCTTGACGCTGTCCGGGACCATCGGGCCCACCACGAAGGCGAGTGGCGTCTTTGCGCAGACTGCCACTGGCGTCAGGTCCTTCACCGGGTCGTAGGCGAGCTTGCGATAGCTGTAGGGATAGATGGTGATCGGAAAGTCCGGTGTGAACAGCATCGTGGTGCCGTCGGGCGGGCTGTTTTTCACCTGTTCGATCGCCAGCCGGCTGCCCGCACCGGCCTTGTTCTCGACCACCAGTCCGGCAGGCCATGACGACTGGACACGCGAAACCAGACCGCGAGCGGCGACATCGCTGCCGCCCCCGGCCGGAAAACCGACGATGAGCTTCGTGGGTCGGGCGGGCTGTGCACGCGCGGTCAGGCTGAAGGACAAGGCCGGAAGGGCGAGCGAGGCGGCAAGCAGGGTGCGGCGGGAGGTCATGGCAAAAGCTCCTCATGGCGTGGAGGGTGAGCGGGATACATCGCGCAATGTCAGGCTGCAACAACTCATCCGGCAGGAAAAACCGGGGTCGCCAGGCGCGGGTCTTTGAGCCGCCGGAGATGTCGAAACCGGGGCAGGCCGCTACCTGGCGATCGTAATCCTACTCAAAAGTATGAAAATGACTTGGAACGCCGACTGAGCCGCAAGTGATGCAGGCGGACCAGGGCTGAACGATGTCTGCAGCAGGAATCAGGAAGCGTTCCTGCTAATACACCGCGGTGGGTGCAGCGCACTTGCCCAAATTATGGGTGATGACCAGCGAATCCGAGTTATTGGTCAGGCCATCGAAATTGAAATCGGCAATACTCGATGCCGCCCAACTCAGCAGCTGCTGCCAGATACTCAGGTCCTGAGCATTCACCTGACCATCGATATTGGCATCGCCAGGGCATGCTGGCTGAGACGCCAGAATCCCATTCAATGAGGCCAGCAGGCTGTTGTAATTCTGGAGCACGGTACTCGACCACGACGACATTGTCGGCATCAGATTCAAGTCGGCTGTATCAATGATCGGAACAGGAACCGCCTGATTGACGACATAAAATTCATCGGTCGTCACAGGCCCGCCTGTATCGCTTGACGGGAAATAAGTCTGAATCTGATTGCGGACCAGCTTATACCCGTCATTGCGTACGGCCATCGTGATCTCGGCGGCAATCGATGTCAAAGGAAGCCCTGATTTGTACTGGGCCTGATTGACCTGCCAGCAGCTGCGATAACCGGCACCGGACGCTTGCCCCATTGGGGGGCCGATGACAGAAGGGTCGGTATAACCCGGGCCCCACCAGACGCCGGCGTTGTCTTCACACGGCCCCTTGTCAAAAACGCTCTGCGTGCAGATTGTTGACAGCGTGTTATTGCCGAGCGAGGTGGAAACCAGACAGGCGCTATTACGCTGACCATTAGCCTGAACGTTATATCCACCCTCGGTAAAATTAATCGTTCGGATACTCGATTGAGAGGCATTAACCAGATAAGGCAGCAAGGGCGCTGAATCGATCACGCGCGGCACTGCCTTGGGGACGTCAACTCCGGCAATTTCTCCAAAAAGCTGGAAGACATCCACCATATTGACCATGTGTTCAATATCCCGGTTTGGCTGAACCACCATCGGGCCGGACACAATCAAAGGCACCCAAACGCCTGTCTGATAAGCGGTTGATTTGGCTCGCGTGAGATCAAACGGATATTTGACTGAATTGGCGAATGTGCCGTTATCGCCGACAATCACAATCATCGTATTGTTTGCCTTGGGGTCATAGAGCACTGTGCCATCGGCTTTCAGGCTTGCCAGACCAGTTTTAACCAGCAGACGACCGAATTCAGTATCAATCGCCTCGGTCATCTTGTCCGACACGACACGCTGCTGGATCAAATCGGTACAGTTCAAATCGTCATTCGGGCCGCCTTTGACCAGCGCCCCAGGGGGCTGCTGATAAGGCGTATGGGCGGCGCTGTAGCTGACTGTCGCCATCCACGGTTTAGCAGCACTGCGGCTGTTGATCCACCCAATCGCGGCATCGGTCTCAATCGTTGTTCGATATCCGCGATTGCGTGGATCGGTGTTCGCAATCGCCTGCACTCCGCCCTCGGTGGAATTGATCACCAAGGGGGAAACATAATAACCATTGGCTTTCGTGAAATTTAAACCGGCGGGTGCTGTGGTCTGGCAGGACGCATTGGGAACCAATACACCACCACTCATCATGCATTGCTTGCCGGGCACATCGCCTGCCGGATTTAAACCTGCAATGACGGTGCAGGTGTTATCCGGTTGATAGCAAGCGCCGATATCGGCGCCGCCCGCGGCGGCACTCGGTGCAAAGCCGCACAAATAGGGCTTTCCAGTCGGGTCGGGATTGCCGCCACCACCGCTTGTATCGAGTGAAGCCGGCCCGCCTCGAATCCAGCCATAAAAATAGTCCCAACCCAGCTGCTGGGGCGTGCCATTTTCGGCCTGATTATTATCCGGGCCGGCCAGGTGGAATTTGCCGAACATCGCGCTCTCGTAATTGACTTGCTTCAGCAGCTTGGGCGTCGTCATGTCGTAAGGCGACACCTGCGCATTGGCCAGGTCATACGTGCCGAGCGCCGAATAAATATTGGTCCGAAATGGAAAGCGACCGACAAAAAACGATGCCCTGCCGGGAGAGCATTCGGGCATCGACCAGGCATTGCGAAAACGCACCCCGCCGTTCGCGATAGCCGCCATATTTGGCATATCGGGTGGCGTCGCACCGCCATAACCAAAGATGCGCATCTGGTCGATACCGACATCATCCATCACGATGAACAGGATATTCGGCGTCTGAGGTGCAGACGAGGATGACTCATCTCCTCGGTGACAGGATCCCAATAATCCCGTCACAGTCATTGCGAACAGGAAAACAGATAAGCTATTTTTCATGGTCGAACAAGCCACTGATTCGAGCGCCGAGCAATGCGGAATTAGGTCAGCAATTTTCGGGCCTTGTCAGATCATTGATCGGATCTGAAAGCTCGGGCGAAAAACGGGCTTCACGGTGAGCCCGCCGCAGCGACAATCGCCCAGACGTTTACCGGCGAAGCAGCCCAAATGCCGATGACGCAAGCATCATCGACTCAGCGCAAATCTCGAGGGTAGATCTAGGGGGAATGCTTCTGGGGTACTTGGAGGCGCGAGCCGGAATCGAACCGACGTACACGGCTTTGCAGGCCGCTGCATAACCACTCTGCCATCGCGCCGACCGCGCCTGCGCCCTCGCTGGAGGGGGAAGACGTTTGAAGACTGCCTCAGAAATGAAAAAGGAAGCCTGAAAAAGCTTCCCTTGCAAAACTGGAGCGGGAGAAGAGTCTCGAACTCTCGACCTCAACCTTGGCAAGGTTGCGCTCTACCAACTGAGCTACTCCCGCAAACTGCCGTGTCCGACAGAAGCGGAATATTAGCAGGTTTCAGGCTCAAGTCAAAACCGTTTGGCTGGACAAGCCTTCCGACCGAGCTCAGGACGCGTCGCGCAGGTAGGGCCAGGCCCGCTTCAGGTAGTAAAACATCGACCACAGCGTCAGCACCGCCGCCACATAGATGAGCCAGGTGCCGATCCGCTGCACCGGAATCACCCCCAGCAGCGGGTCGTGATAGAGCAGCATCGGGATCGCCGCCATCTGTGCGGTCGTCTTGAACTTGCCGATCGAGTTGACCGCCACACTCGCCCTCGCCCCGGTCTGCGCCATCCATTCTCGCAGCGCCGAAATCGCGATTTCACGACCGATGATGATCACCGCAACCAGCGCCCCCACACGCTGCAACTCGAGCAGCAGCACCAGCGCAGCACAGACCAGCAGCTTGTCGGCCACAGGATCCAGGAAAGCGCCGAAGGACGAAGTCTGATCCATGCGACGGGCAAGCCACCCATCGAACCAGTCGGTGACCGCTGCCGCGATGAACAGGGCTGTGGCCAACAGGTTGCGCAACGGCATCGACATGTCATCGGCTGGCATCAGATAGATCGCCACCAGCAGCGGAATGGCCAGCATTCGCATCCAGGTCAGTGCAATCGGCAGATTCCAGCGCATCAGTGCATTTGCCTGTAGATGTCTTCAGCCAGCGATCGGGAAATACCCTCTACCGAGGCCAGATCCTCGACGCTGGCCGCGATGATGCCACGCAGACCACCAAACCTCGCCAGCAGCCGCTGACGCTTGCGCGGTCCGATACCGCTGATTTCCTCAAGACTTGAGGTATTGCGGGTCTTGGCGCGGCGCGCGCGCATACCGGTAATCGCAAAGCGATGCGCCTCGTCGCGAATCTGCGCAACCAGCATCAGCGCCGACGAATCGCGCCCGAGGACCAGCTCAGGACGGCCGTCGGCAAAGACCAGCGTCTCCAGGCCGGTCTTGCGGCCCTCCCCTTTGGCCACGCCGACCAGAATCGAGATATCGAGCCCCAGCTCCTCGAAGACCTGGCGCGCCACCTCGATCTGCCCCTTGCCGCCATCGACCAGCACCACTTGCGGCATGGCCGCGGCATCGATCTGCGCAACGTCGCCGCTCTGCTCAGCCTGCGCCTGCCCGGCGGCAATCTTGCTGTAGCGGCGGGTGAGGACCTGGCGCATCGCGGCGTAATCGTCGCCACCGACCACACCTTCGATATTGAATCGCCGGTATTCGCTGCGCTGCTGCGCATGATGGTGATAGACCACGCACGACGCCTGGGTAGCTTCGCCCATGGTGTGGCTCACATCGAAGCATTCGATGCGCAAGGCATCGAGATTGTCATCGTCCAGACCGAGCACCTCAGCCAACGCCCGGGTGCGGCTGTGCTGGGAGCCCTCCTCGGCCAGAACCCGCGCCAGCGCCAGACCGGCATTTTGATGCGCCTGTTCGAGCCAGCGCCGCCGGGGACCGCTCGGCTGGCGCACCCAGCTGATGGCGTGTCCTGCGCGGGCCTGCAGCAGGGCCAGGGCGTCCGGGTTGGCCGGCTCGGTGCTGCAGACAATCACTGGCGGCAGCTCGCCATCGGCATAGTGCTGCGACAGGAAAGCATCGAGCACCTCGCCCGGCACCTGGTCGGTGACCGCATCGACATGGGTCGGGAAATGGGCCCGATCACCCAGATGCCGCCCGCCCCGCACCATGGCCAGATTCACGCACACCCGTCCGCCAGCCACTTCGACCGCGATGATGTCGACATCGACATCGCTACCGGTTTCCATCGATTGCTGATGCAGGATCCGGGCCAGCGCGGTCATGCGATTGCGCAGCACCGCCGCGTCCTCGAATCGCAGCTCGGCAGCCGCCTCATGCATGCGCGATTCGAAGTCGGTCAGGACTTCCTGGTGCCCGCCTCTCAAGAAGCGCATCGCGGCATCGGCGTCGGCGCGATAGGCGGCCTCATCGATGGCTTTCACGCAGGGCGCACTGCAGCGCCCGATCTGATGCAGCAGGCAGGCGCGCGAGCGGTTCGAGAAAACCGAGTCTTCACAGGTTCGCAGCCTGAACACCTTCTGCAGGACCTGAATGCTTTCCTTGACCGCCCAGGCGCTCGGATAAGGGCCGAAGAACTGGCTGCGCCGGTCGGTCACGCCGCGATAGTAGGAAATCCGTGCGAACCGATGCGCGCTGAACTTGAGCATCGGATAGGACTTGTCATCACGAAACAGGATGTTGTAGCGCGGCTGCTGGGTCTTGATGAGGTTGTTTTCGAGCAGCAGCGCCTCAGCTTCGGAGCCGGTGACCGTGGTCTCGATCCGCGCAATGCGGGCCACCATGTGGGCAATGCGCGGGCTGAGCTGGGTCTTCTGGAAATACGACGACACGCGCTTCTTGAGATCGCGCGCCTTGCCGACATAAAGCAGCGCGCCATCGGCGGCGTGCATGCGATAGACGCCCGGCAGCCCGGGCAAGGACACCAGGAAGGCTTTGGCGTCGAACTCCGAGGGTGAATCGGCCGGTTCGGAAGTGAGGGGATCCACCGCGCGATTCTATCAAGCGAGCCGGGCTCAGCTGCGCTCAGTCGTGCTCAGCTGGTCGAAGTCGGTCGCTGCTCAACCACCACAAAGGCCAACGCGCTGTCGATTTCATCGGAAATCGAGACATGCGCCACCAGATTCCGCTCTTTAAGCCACGGTTCCAGGGCCTTGCGGGGGATCGCGATCGGCTTGCCGGCCCGGTCATTGAGCACCTGCAGCGACAGCAGCGTCATGGGTCCACGCAGGCCCATGCCGATGGCCTTCGAAAAAGCTTCTTTCGCAGCGAATCGCTTGGCGAGGTAGCGCGCTGCGCGCTCGGGCCCCGGCGTGCCGCGCGAATGGCGGCGATGGTATTCGCGAAGTTCGTCAGGGCCGAGCACGCGTCTGGCAAAGCGATCGCCCCAGCGTGCCTGAAGGTCGCGGATTCGCGAGATCAGGACGATGTCGGTGCCGATGCCGTAGATCATCGAGTAGGCATTCCGGGTTAGACAGCTGATTCGGTAACGGGTTGGATGAGGGTGTTGGGCAAGCTGCAGGCGGGCAAGGCAGGCGGTTCAGCCGCGGAACGCCGCAGCAGACGCTGCCCCTTCACGCAGCAATCGCTTCATCTCCCAGACAGCTTCACGCATGCCGACGAAGATCGCCCGCGACACGATGGCATGGCCGATATGCAGCTCACGCACGCCGGCAAGCGCGGCCACCGGCTGGACATTGACGTAGTTCAGGGCATGGCCGGCATTGAAGCGCATGCCGGCGGCCTGGATCGCTCGTCCGGCGATGGCGATGCGCTCGAGCTCGGCCTTAACTGCCGGGCTTTCAGCATCGCGGCCTTTTTCGAAAAAGGCCTGGGCGTAAGGGCCGGTGTGGATTTCGCAGACCCGGGCACCAATGGCTGCAGCCGCCTCGATCTGGGCGAGCTCAGCATCGATGAACACGCTCGTGCTGATCCCGGCGTCAGCCAGACGGGCCACCGCTGCGCGCAGTGGCTTGAGCTGGCTGACGATGTCGAGCCCGCCTTCTGTGGTGACTTCGTGACGACCTTCCGGCACCAGCATCGCCATCTCGGGCTTGAGCTCGCAGGCAATCGCGACCATCTCGTCGGTCGCCGCCATCTCGAGATTGAGCTTGATATGGGTGAGCTCACGAAGACGGCGGACGTCCTGATCCTGGATATGCCGGCGGTCTTCGCGAAGATGGACCGTGATGCCGTCGGCGCCGCCAAGATGCGCTTCAACCGCAGCCCATACCGGATCGGGTTCATAGGTGCGGCGCGCCTGGCGGACGGTGGCCACATGGTCGATGTTGACGCCGAGTTCGATCATGGTGAATGCGTTAGCGTTTGTGCAGGTCCATCAGGATCTGCCGGGTCTTCAGGACCTGGCCATCGAGCTGACGGGCCAGGAGGTTTCGCGTGAGGCGCTTAGCCTCGGCAAGCGTGCGGGTCGAATCGTACCGTGCACTCGCCATGTCGATCAGGGTGTGGCCCGAGACCGCGCCGGCGTCCGAGGCATCCGTCGCCAGGAATCCGCGCCCGGGAACCATCGCGTACATCCGATCGGCATCCACCGGACGGTCGTCGGCATCGTGCTCGAGATCGAGCGCATAGCCGGTCTCGCGCAGCAGCAGCCATTCGAAACGTCGCAGGCTTGCCTCCGGCGAATCATCAAGACCGAGAGATACCAGCGCATGGGCATAGCCATCGAAGAGCGCCGGATGAGGGTCGTCTCGCGGCAGCAATCTCACCAGCAGCTCATTGAGGTAAAAGGCGCACAGCAGCGCATTACCTTGCGGCGCGGGCATCCCGCCCAGCCACTCGGCCGAGGTCAGGGTGCGCAGTTCCTGACGCCCTGAAAACCCGACATTGAGCGGCGCAAACGGCATCAGCGCACCGCGCATCGCCGAGCTTGGGCGCTTGGCACCCTTGGCGACGCAGGCAACCCGACCATGGCTGCGGGTCAGCAGTTCGACGATCAGGCTGGTCTCGCGCCAGGCAATCGAATGCAGGACGAAGGCCGGTTCGTGCAGCACCCGATTGGCTGCGCGTCCTGTCGGACTGAGACGCTTTGGCGCACTGGCTGCCGGTGAATCGCTCGCAGCCGTTTCGGCTGCGCCCGGCTCATTCATAACCGTAGGACTTGAGCCGCAGTTCATTGTCGGACCAGCCGCTCTTGATCTTGACCCAGACCTCCAGATAGACCTTGCAATCGAAGGCGCGTTCGAGATCCTGACGCGCCTCGCTACCGATCCGCTTGATGCGCTCGCCGCCGGCACCGAGCACGATCGGTTTTTGCGCCTCGCGCTCGAGCACGATCGCCGCAAAAATCCGTCGCAAACCAGGCAGCTCTTCGAACTGCTCGATCACGACCGTACTCTGGTAAGGCACCTCGTCGCCCAGCAGGCGGAACATCTTTTCGCGGATCGCTTCAGCCGCAAAAAAGCGCTCGCTGCGATCGGTATAGGTATCGACATCGAACAGTGCATCGCCCTCTGGCAATCGACGCGCGGCCTCATCGAGCAGCGCATCAACCTGCCGGCCGTTTCGCGCGCTGATCGGCACGATCGCCCCGATCGCCGGATTGGCGCCGAGTTGCGCCAGCAGCGCCATCACTCGCGTGCGGTCTTTGACAGCGTCGACCTTATTGAGTGCCACCACCAGCGGCTTGCCTGCGGGCACCAGCCTGAGCGCCTGATCGTCGCCGGCAGTCCAGCCATGCGCGTCGGCCACCAGAACCACCACATCGGCCTCGAGCGCTGCCTGCGAGGCGGTGCGGTTGAGTACCCGATTGAGCGCGCCCTTGTTTCGGGTCTGAAATCCCGGTGTATCCAACAGCATGATCTGAGCACCCGGCCGATTGACCACGCCAACGATCCGGTGCCGGGTGGTCTGGGCCTTGGACGAAGTGATGCTCAGCTTCTCGCCGACCAAGCGATTGACCAGCGTCGATTTGCCGACATTGGGACGACCCACGATCGCCACGTATCCGCAGCGATGCACACTGCTGCCCTCAGGGCCACCACGGGAAGGGTCATCGTCAGACGGGCTATCAACAGACGGGTCATCAACAGAAGGCTCCGGCAGCTTGGCGTTGGGCAGGTCATCCGCCATCGTGGTTTCGTCGCTCATGCGGCGCGCCCGCCATCTGCCGGCGACACATCCATCTGGGAGGCCGGCGAGGCCATTTCACTGACCGGCGGGTTCGTCGAGTCGCTCAGATCAAGCGCACGCACAGTCGGTCGACGAGGCTTTCGCGGCGCTGCCGGCAGCAGGGTCTGAGTCTGTTCGAGGGCCCGCTTGGCCGCGGCCTGCTCTGCAGCCCTGCGGCTGGCGCCGCTGCCCAGGACCTGTATCGACAGTCGCGGCACCGAACACTCGACTTCGAAAAGCTGATTGTGGGCAGCACCGTGAGTCGCGACCACCAGATAGACCGGCAGCGGAATCTTGCGGCTTTGCAGCCACTCCTGAAGCAGGGTCTTGGCATCCTTGCCGAGGGTGTTCGGGTCGACATTGCGCAAGACCGGATCGTAGAGCCGATGAATTGCCTGCTGAGCGGCTTCGAAGCCGCCATCGAGCATGATTGCCCCAAACAGGGCTTCAAGGGTGTCGGCCAGAATCGAGGGCCGTTTGAATCCGCCGCTCTTTTGCTCACCTTCCCCCAGCAGCAGTCCACCGCTGATCTCGAGGCGCTGGGCAATCTCGAACAGCGTCTGCTGCTTGACCAAATTGGCCCTGACGCGCGAGAGATCGCCCTCATCGAGCTTGGGAAAGCGCTGGTAGAGCAGCGACGCCACCGAGCAATTGAGGACACTGTCGCCCAGGAACTCAAGCCGCTCGTTGTTCACAGACCCGAAGCTGCGATGTGTCATCGCCTGCCTGAGCAAGGGCTCGGAGGCAAAACGGTATCCGAGACGCTCCTGCAGGGCTTCAAGGATGGAGGGCATGTCGCTTTGCATGCGCCTCAAACGCTCAATTGGGGGCTCGATCGGCAGGTGCCTTGCCGGTCTCACCCTGGTAGTTGATGACAAGGCTCACCGGACCGAACACCTCGATACGCT
>CAIVAS010000149.1 GCA_903903975.1 uncultured Burkholderiales bacterium | reverse complement strand
CTGCCGACTTATCACAATGGGCTGAAGTGCTTCTTCGAGGAGGGCAGGGCGCTGGCGCGCATCCTGCATCCCAATGTCGTCAGGGTGCTGAATTTTTTCAGGGCCAACGACACCGTCTACATGGTGATGGCCTATGAGCGCGGTCGCAGCCTGCAGGAGCTGATCATTCGCTTTCGCGGCAAGCCCGGCCGTGAAGTGCTGCCCGAACGACATATCCGTCGTATTTTTTCGCAGGTCATGAACGGGCTGCGTGAGGTGCATGCCAATCGCTTGCTGCACCTCGACCTGAAGCCGGCCAATGTCTATCTGCGCCAGGACGGCTCGCCGATGCTGCTCGACTTCGGCGCCTCGCGCCAGACCCTGACCCAGGATGCGCCCAAGCTCTTTCCGATGTACACGCCGGGTTTTGCTGCGCCCGAGCTGTATCGGCGCAATCAGAATCTCGGCCCCTGGACCGATATCTACGGGCTTGGCGCGACCATGTATGCCTGCATGATCGGATCGCCCCCGCAGCCGGCCGATCAGCGCGGCCTGCACGACAAGGTCGATACCGCGCTTCAGAACGCGGTCCAGCTCTATTCGCAGCAATTGGTTGATATCGTTCACTGGTGTCTGAAGCAAAATCCGCTCGAACGGCCCCAGAGCGTCTTTGCCCTGCAAAAGGCGCTTCGCGAGCCGCCCTCGACACCACCTGTCCCGGTGCCCTCGCGACCAGCCGGTTTTTCGCGATGGCTCGATTCGCTGTCGAATCGCCGGCGCGCCACCCGGTCCGAATCCACGCTCATGTGGCCGACGAACAAGACGCCGACCTGACGGTCTGACCATAAGGCTTTCAATAAGGCTCTCGCGATGCGTTTCACGATTTTTCAGGATACCGATCAGGGCGGGCGCTCGATCAATCAGGACCGGATGGGTTACTGCTATTCGCGTGAGTCCCTGCTGATGGTGGTGGCCGACGGTATGGGCGGCCATATCCGTGGCGAGGTTGCGGCCCAATTGACGGTGCAGGCCTGTGCCGGACTCTTTCAGAAGATGGCTACGCCCCGATTGGCCGACCCGGCAGGTTTTCTGGGCGCCGCGCTGCTGGCGGCGCACCGGGAACTGCTGCAATACCAGGCCCGCAAGAATCTGCCCGAGGCGCCCCGCACCACGGTGATCGCCTGTGTCGTGCAGGACGGCTTTGCCTGGTGGGCGCATGCCGGCGATTCGCGGCTTTACTGGCTTCGCGGCGACCGGATCATGTCGCGCACGCTCGATCACTCGAAGGTGCAGGCAATGGCTTCGCTCGGCCTGATTTCGCCCGATGAGCTCGAGACTCATCCCGAGCGCAACAAAGTCCTCAATTGCCTGGGCTCACCGCAGGACCCGAGTCTGGAGACCACCTCGCGGGTGCGGCTGGCCAATGGCGATCTGCTGGTGCTGTGCACCGATGGCTTCTGGTCGGGCCTGCCCGACAGCGCCTTTCCGGGCGCCTTTTCGGCCGGGCCAGTAGCCGAGGTCGTGCCGGGGCTGGTCGAGCGGGCGGTGGCGCACAATGGGCGCACCGCCGACAACGCCACCGTGGTCGCGCTGAGTTGGGAGGGCAGTGGTGCCGACGGCGAACTGCCGACGCTGTCGTCGATCAACCTGCCCGAAGGCGCGGTCACCACGACGATCGCCATCGGTCAGTTCGACGACGACGAGGTGTCGAGTTCAGAAATGAGCGAAGAAGACATCGAACGCCAGATCAGCGAGATCCGCCAGGCGATCCTGCGCTCCAACGAAGATCCTCAAGGGGGAACTGCATGACCGAACAGTCCACGACTTTGCCCATCACACCCGACCGGCCGAGCGGCCGCGCTCAGGACACGCTGCGTGCCGTGCGTCTGACGCGCGGATTTACCCGCCATGCCGAGGGCTCGGTGCTGGTCGAGTTCGGCGACACGCGGGTGCTGTGCACCGCAAGCGTCGAAGAAAAAGTGCCGCCTTTTCTGCGCGGCAAGGGCCAGGGCTGGGTGACCGCCTAATACGGCATGCTGCCGCGGGCCACCAACACCCGCAATGATCGTGAGGCGGCACGCGGCAAGCAGTCGGGCCGTACCCAGGAAATCCAGCGTCTGATCGGGCGCAGCCTTCGCGCGGTCATCGACCTCGAGCGACTGGGCGAGCGAACCGTCCAGATCGACTGCGATGTGCTGCAGGCCGACGGCGGCACGCGCACGGCCGCCATCACCGGCGCCTGGGTGGCGGTGCACGACGCAGTCGAATGGCTGCGTGCCCGCGATCTCATCACCGAGTCGCCGCTGACCGATTCGGTGGCGGCGGTCTCGGTGGGTCTGTGGCGAGGCGCTGCAGTGCTCGATCTCGATTACGCCGAAGACTCGAGCTGCGATACCGACATGAATGTGGTCATGACCGGTTCGGGTGGCATCGTCGAAGTGCAGGGCACGGCCGAGGGACGGCCATTTTCCCGTGCGCAGGTCGACCGGCTCCTCGATCTGGCCGCTCACGGCATCGGCCAGCTGACGCTGGCGCAGCGCCAGGCGATCGGTCTGGTTGCCTGAGCCGGGGACGTCGACATCAATGCGCATCAATGAACACCAATGAGCAGCACTGAGGTCCTGTCACGTGTTGTGCTGGCCTCGGGCAATCGGGGCAAGCTGCGCGAGATGCAGGCGCTGCTGGCACCGACCGGCATCGAGCTCGTCGCGCAGGGTGAACTCGGCGTGTCCGATGCCGAGGAGCCTTTTGATACCTTCATCGAGAATGCGCTCACCAAGGCTCGCCATGCCAGTCGGGTCACCGGCCTGCCGGCAATGGCCGACGACTCGGGGGTGTGCGCGCCGGCGCTCGGTGGCGCACCCGGCGTCAGGTCAGCCCGCTATGCCTCGGGCGACGACGCTCTTCAGCGTTCTGACGCCGCCAACAATGCCCGGCTGGTGAGCGAGCTGGCGCGACATGCCGATCGCAGCGCCTACTACTACTGCGTGCTGGTTCTGGTGCGATCGGCCACCGATCCGCAGCCGCTGATTGCGGACGGCCTGTGGTTCGGCGAGATCATTGCCGAGCCGCGCGGCGAGGGGGGTTTCGGCTACGACCCGCACTTTTTGCTGCCTGATCTGCGCCTGACCGCGGCCGAGCTGTCTTCCGAACTCAAGAACCGCGTGAGCCATCGCGGCCAGGCCATGCGCGATCTGATCGCCAGGCTTCATCACGCCCGATTGTTGCCAGGCGCCGCCGACCCGGTGTCATCCGGCAGCGCGGTCCCCGGTCGATGACCGAACTGGCCCGGATCTCGGCGGCATCGCTGTCGCGACGCAGCACCACGTTCACGACGCTCACCCAGCTGCCGCCGCTGTCGCTCTACGTACACCTGCCGTGGTGCCTGCGCAAATGCCCCTATTGCGATTTCAACTCGCATGAATTCGACGAGTTGCCCGAGGCGCGCTACCTCGATGCCCTGCGGGCCGACCTCGAAGCCTCGGTGCCCCTGGTCTGGGGTCGCATCGTGCAGACGGTGTTCATCGGTGGCGGCACGCCGAGCCTGTTTTCGCCCGAGTCGATCGACCGGCTGCTGACCGATATCCGCGCGCTCTTGCGCCTGTCGCCAGATGCCGAAATTACGCTCGAGGCCAACCCTGGCACCTTCGAGCTGGCGCGATTCAAGGGCTTTCGTGCGGCCGGCGTCAATCGCCTGTCGCTGGGGATCCAGAGTTTTGACGAGCACAAGCTCAAGGCACTCGGCCGTGTCCACGACCGGCACCAGGCTTTGGAGGCCGCCGGCGCGGTGGCCGACATTTTCGAGACCTTCAACCTCGACCTGATGTATGCCTTACCCGGTCAGGACGCCGCCGGGCTTGCCGCAGACCTGGCGCAGGCACTGGCTTTTGAGCCGCCGCACCTGTCCTATTACAACCTCACCATCGAGCCCAATACGCTCTTTGCCAGCCGACCGCCGGCCGGACTGCCCGACGATGATCTCGCCGCCGACATGCAGGAGCAGATCGAGGCGGCTACTTCGTCGGCCGGGCTGGTTCATTACGAGGTCTCGGCCTATGCCCGGGCCGGACACCGCTCGCGCCATAACCTCAACTACTGGCAGTTTGGTGACTACCTGGGGATTGGTGCCGGCGCCCACGGCAAGCTCTCCTTTCACGATCGGATCGAGCGCACCGCGCGGTTTCGCCATCCGACTCGCTATCTCGAGGCTGCGCTGGCAGGTGATGCGATTGAGACCCGGCAGCGTCTGTCGAGCGCCGATCTGCCCTTTGAATTCATGCTCAATGCGCTGAGGCTGACCGAAGGCGTGAGCGTCGTACAGTTTGCCGAGCGAACCGGTCTGTCACTGGCGGCGATTGCGGCGCCGCTGGCCCGCGCCCTCGAACGCGGTCTGCTCGATCCCGACCCGTCGGTTCTGCGCCCGTCGCCACTGGGTACGCGCTTTCTGAACGATCTGCAGCAGCTTTTTCTCGCCTGACCAGGTTGGCGCATTTTTTGAAATTTGCACCAAGTCGGATCAAAACGCCCCGCCGTGGCCGCTTTCTTCTGGCGGTAGCGCGTCCGGGTGTGCGGTAATCGCGGCTGAGGCGCTCGGTCGGGGATCAGAACATTGGTATATTTCATGCTTCGAAAGGCTAGGCTGCGCCGCGGTGTGCCGCTTTCAGTCCCATGAAGTCGACGACGACACCGAAGCTGCTGACGTTTCAATCACCTCCCCGAACATTCATCTCATCACCACCATCACCAATCAGGAGAGCTCACCGATGGCTTCTGCCCAGGACGTCATGAAGAAAATTGCGGACAACGAAGTCAAATTCGTTGATTTCCGTTTCACCGATACCCGCGGCAAGGAGCAGCACGTCTCGGTTCCGATCTCGCATTTCGACGAAGACAAGTTCATCTCCGGTCATGCCTTTGACGGCTCATCGATCGCCGGCTGGAAAGGCATCGAAGCCTCGGACATGCTGCTGATGCCCGATCCGGCGACCGCCAACATCGATCCTTTCCGCGAAGAGCCGACCCTGATCCTGAGCTGCGACGTCGTCGAGCCTTCCGATGGCAAGGGCTATGACCGCGATCCGCGCTCGCTGGCCAAGCGTGCCGAGGCTTACCTGAAATCGACCGGCATCGGTGATGCGGCCTTCTTCGGCCCCGAGCCCGAGTTCTTCATTTTCGACTCGGTGACCTGGAACGTCGACATGTCGGGTTGCGGTGTCAAGGTCAACTCCGAAGAGGCCAGCTGGTCGACCGGCCTGCACTTTGAAGGCGGCAACCTGGCCCATCGCCCGGCAGTCAAGGGCGGCTATTTCCCGGTCCCGCCGGTTGATTCCTTCCAGGACATGCGCTCCGAGATGTGCCTGATCCTCGAGCAGATGGGCGTGCCAGTCGAGGTGCATCATCACGAGGTGGCTGGCGCTGGCCAGAATGAAATCGGTACCAAGTTCAGCACCCTGGTTCAGCGTGCCGACTGGACCCAGATCCTCAAGTATGTGGTCCTGAATGTCGCGCACAGCTACGGCAAAACCGCGACCTTCATGCCCAAGCCGATCGTGGGCGACAACGGCTCGGGCATGCATGTGCACCAGTCGGTCTGGAAAGATGGCCAGAACCTCTTTGCCGGCGACAAGTACGCCGGTCTGTCCGATTTCGCGCTGTACTACATCGGCGGCATCATCAAGCACGCCCGCGCGCTCAACGCGATCACCAACCCGGGTACCAACTCCTACAAGCGTCTGGTCCCTGGCTTTGAAGCGCCGGTCAAGCTGGCCTATTCGGCCCGCAACCGCTCGGCCTCGATCCGTATTCCTTATGTCAGCAACCCCAAGGGCCGTCGTATCGAAGTGCGTTTCCCGGATCCCACCGCCAATCCTTACTTCGCCTTCTCGGCGATGCTGATGGCCGGTCTGGATGGTGTGCAGAACAAGATTCATCCGGGCGAGGCTGCCGACAAGAACCTCTACGATCTGCCGCCTGAAGAAGACGCGAAGATCCCGACCGTGTGCTCGTCGCTCGATCAGGCGCTCGACTATCTGGACAAGGATCGCGAGTTCCTGACCCGTGGCGGTGTGTTCAGCGACAGCATGCTCGACGCTTACATCGCGCTCAAAATGGAAGAAGTCACCCGTTTCCGGATGACCACCCATCCGGTCGAGTTCGATATGTACTACTCGCTCTGATCCGCTGCAAAGACGGAACACGGCAAGGGGCGGGCGACCGCCCCTTTTTGTTTTAAACTCGTCCGATGACTTCCATGCCCCAGTTCACACGACGGTTCACACGCGGGTTCGCCAGACTGATCGTCGCTGGCTCATCCGCATGGCTGCAACAGCCCGTACTGGTTCTGAGCTTGTGCCTGAGCCCGATGGTGGCTGACGCGCAGGTCTATCGCTGCGATACCGATTCCGGCGTGCCGCTTTATCAGAATGTTCCGGGCCCGCGCTGCAAGCCGCTTGAGCTGCCCAGTCTTTCGACTATACCGGCGCCCAAAATGCCGGCGCAGCCCGCCCGCCAGGGTGCGGTCAATGGTGGCGCCGCGAGTGGTGCGGCGAGTGGCTCCGCAGGCAACTTCCCTCGGGTCGATGCCTCGGCCCAGAAGAGCCGCGATTCCGATCGACGTGCCATCCTTGGCGATGAGTTGCGCACAGAGGAGGCTCGACTGGCCGAGTTGAGAACCGAGTACAACAACGGCGAGCCCGAGCGTCTTGGCAGCGAGCGCAACTACCAGCGCTATCTCGATCGCGTCCAGCGCCTCAAAGACGACATTGCCCGGACCGAAGCCTCGATTGCGTCGCTGCGCCGCGAACTCGGCTCGGTTCGCGACTGAGCTAACGCGCGTCCCGCACAGGTCGCGCGGTTTGCGCAAGCCTCATGTCGACTGACAACCCCTCACCGGCTGGTGCCTCTGCCCCAAGGGTCGAGCGGCGGGTTCAGCCATCGTCGCGTCTTGCCGGCCTCGATCTGCTGGCCTGTGGCGTGGTGCTGCTCGATGAGCGCGGCAACCTGCGGTTTCTCAATCAGGCGGCGGTGCAACTCTTCGAGTTGCCGCTGCGGCTGGTCGAAGGTGCGCCGTTTGCGCGCCAGTTCAGCAATGGCGGGATCATCGACGGACTGGTCGAGGAGGCCTGCAACAACGCCTTCGGACAGAAGCGCCAGGACATCACCCTGCAGCGCATCGGGCGTGAGCCGCTCGCGGTGCATTGCGTGGCGGTCGTGCTCGAGAGCGAACTCGGTGCCTTGCTGCTCGAGTTTCGCGAGATTGATCAGCGCATCCGCATGGATCGCGAGGCCCGCATGCTCGAGTCGGTTCGGGTCAATCGCGAGCTGGTGCGCAATCTGGCCCACGAAATCAAGAACCCTCTGGGCGGCATCCGGGGTGCTGCGCAATTGCTCGAGACCGAGGTCTCCGGCTCCAGCCTGCGTGAATACACCCAGGTGATCATCAAGGAGGCCGACCGGTTGCAGACGCTGGTCGATCGACTGCTTGCG
>CAIVAS010000148.1 GCA_903903975.1 uncultured Burkholderiales bacterium | reverse complement strand
ACGATGCCCATCAGCATCAGCAGCCCGATCAGCGAGGGCATCGAAAAACTCTTGCCGGTCAGCAACAGCAACACGAAGGCACCACCGATCGACAGCGGCAGAGCCGCCAGAATCGTGAGCGGCTGCATGAAGTCGCGAAACAGCAGCACCAGGACCATGTAGATGCACAGCACGCCGATACCCATCGCCAGACCGAAGCTCGCAAAGAGCGCCTGCATCTCCTGCGCATCACCCTGCTGGGCCAGGCGCACGCCCGCCGGCAGATTGCGCAGGGTGGGCAGGGCCATCGCTTCGTCATAGACCGCACCCAGCTCGCGGCCGGCGAGCTCGACATCGAGGGTGACATTGCGACTGCGATTGAGCCGGTCGATCTGGGCCGGGCCGCTGTCGATGCTGATGCCGGCGACATTGTCGAGCATCACCGGACCATTGCGCCCAGGCACCGTCAGGCGCCCGATGGCGGCGAGATCGGCGCGCGCCGCATCGGGCAGCTTGACCCGGATCGGCACCTGACGCTCGCTCAGATTCAGCTTGGGCAGGCCAACGTCGTAGTCACCGGCGGTGGCCACCCGCACCGTCTCGGCGATGCTTGCCGCGGTCACGCCGAGGTCGGCCGCGCGGGCAAAGTCGGGACGCACGATGATCTCGGGCCTCACCAGGCTGGCACTCGAACTCACATTGCCGATGCCCTTGAGGGTGCGCAGATCGCGCTCGAGCGCCTGGGCGGCAGCGCCGAGCGCCTGCGGATCCTCGCTGCTGAGCACCAGCTGCATCTTTACGCCCGTATCCTGCGAGCCCACGCTCAGACGCACGCCCGGCACCTGCGCAAGGCGCCCGCGGATCTCGGTCTCGACCGCCTGCTGCTTGCGGTCGCGCTCGGTGCGCCCGGTCAACAGCACGGTCAGCACCGCCTTGCGGGCCTCGGGCGCCGCGCCAATCGCAAAGGCATCACCCGACGAGCCGCCACCCACTGAACTGAGTACATGGCGCACATCGGGCGAGGCCGCCACCAGCCCGCGCACCTGTTCGGCTGCATCGAGCGTCTGCTGCAGCGTGCTGCCCGGCGGCAATTCGATGCTCACCTGCGTCTGGCCGCGATCGGCCGGCGGCACGAAGCCCTTGGGCAGCAGCGGCACGAGTGCGATCGAACCAATGAAAAACAGGATCGACAGGATCGCGGTGATACCGCGATGACGCAGACACCAGCGCACCGCCGACAGGTAGTGCCGCATGATCCAGCCGTCCTGCGATTCGTCGATCACCGGGACCGGGACCGGGACCGCATGATCGTCGGGGGCCAAATGACCGGTCGCCGCCGAAACCGGCGCGGTTGCCGTGGCGCCCGCCTTTTTCGGTTTGAGCAGATAGGCCGCCATCATCGGCGTGAGCAGGCGGGCGACCACCAGCGAGGCCATGATCGCCAGCACCGCGGTCCAGCCGAACTGCTTGAAGAACTTGCCCGGAATGCCCGACATGAAGGCGGTCGGCAAAAACACCGCCACCAGCGCGAAGGTGGTCGCGATCACCGCCAGACCGATTTCGTCGGCCGCCTCGAGCGAGGCCTGCATGGGCGATTTGCCCATTTTCAGATGGCGCTCGATGTTCTCGATCTCGACGATCGCATCATCGACCAGGATGCCCACCACCAGTGCCAGCGACAGCAGGGTCACGGTATTGAGCGTGAAACCGAAGAGGGCCATGCCCAGAAACGCCGGGATCACCGACAGCGGCAGCGCCGCGGCACTCACCAGCGTTGCACGCCAGTCGCGCAGGAAGGCCCAGACCACGATCACCGCAAGCAGTGCGCCCTCATAGAGCAGCGTCATCGAGCCGTCGAAGTTCTCGCTCACCGGCTCGGTATTGTCGATCGCACGCGCAAACGTCAGATTGGCATGCGCGGCCTGCATCTCGGCCATCACTGCCGCCACGCCACTGCCGATGTCGAGCTCGCTCGCACCGCGGTTTCGCATCACTTCGACCGCGACCACCGGCTTGCCGTCGAAGAGCGCCATTGACCGGCGCTCGGCAATCGTGTCGGTGATGATCGCGACATCCGACAGCCGCAGCCTGCGGCCATCGGACAGCGGCAGCTCGAGCGCACCCAGATCGGCGGCACTCGACACCGTGGCGATCGTGCGCACCGCCTGTTCGGCGCCACCCACATCGCCGCGGCCGCCCGGCGCCTCCTGCTGCACCTGCTTGAGCCTGCGCGAGACATCGACCGCTGCGACATTGAGGGCGGCCATGCGCTGCGCATCAAGCTCGATGCGCACCTCGCGGGTGACGCCGCCGAGTCGCTTGACCAGCCCGACGCCGGGCACCGCCAGCAGGCGCTTTGACAGGGTGTTGTCGATAAACCAGGACACCGCCTCTTCGTCGAGCTTGCTGCTCGCGACGGTGTACGTCACCACCGGACGCCCGGCGGTGCTGGCCTTGGTGACGGTGGGGTCGCGCACATCGGCGGGCAGATCGGCGCGCACGCGGCTGACCGCATCGCGCACTTCATTGACCGCCTCGGCACTGTTTTTCTCGAGCACGAACTCGACGGTCACCGAGACCGCGCCATCGAGGATGCGGGTATAGACGTTTTTCACGCCCTGCAGCGTGGCCACCGAGTTCTCGATCTTGCGGGCGACCTCGGTCTCAAGCTGGGCGGGCGCAGCACCCGGCAGGACCGCATCGACCGTGACGATCGGCAACTCGATGTCAGGGAAGTCCTGCACCGCCATCGACTTGAAGCCGATCAGCCCGGCGAGCGTGAGCAAAATGAACAGCAGTACCGCCGGAACCGGATTGCGGATCGAGAGCGCGGAAAAATTCATTTTCCGGCGCCTGAAACAGGAGCAGCAGGGGCAGTCGGTGCAGCGGGTGCAGCGGGTGCAGCGGGTGCAGCGGGTGCAGCGGGTGCAGCAGGTGCAGGCGCTGTGCCGGCAGCCGTGGCCGGCACCACCTGGACCAGATCACCATCGTTCAGAAAGCCGGCCCCGGCAGCCACCAGCACCGCATCGGCGGCCAGGCCCTCGCGCACCTCGATGCGATCGCCGATTCGCCGCCCGAGCGTCACCTTCTGCTGCGACACCCGGTCGCCGGCTACCCGAAAGACATAGGCAAAGCCGTCGCGAACGACCACCGCCTGCTGCGGCACGGTGAGCGCGCTGCTTGAGCCGAGCTGAAAGTCACCGCGGGCAAACATACCGGCACGCGCGGTGCTGCCCGCCGGCAGATCGACATAGACCAGCGCATTGCGGGTCTGGGCATCGACCACCGGTCCGACCATGCGCACCGTGCCATTGATGCTGCCACCGGCCGCAGGAAACACCTTCACCGGCTGATTCGCCCGCACTCGGGCGAGTTCAGTGGCGGTGACCTCCGCTCGCCATTCGAGGCGGCCCTTGCGGACCAGGCGAAAGAGCTCCTGGCCGGTGGGCACCACTGCGCCGACCGTCGCCAGTCGCGCCGAAATGATGCCGTCGTCAGGGGCCAGCACCTGGGTCATCTTCAGGCGCAACTGCTGCGACTGGACATGCGCCTGTGCAGATTGCACACGGGCCTGTGCAGACTGCACACGGGCGCGCGCGGTCTGGGCGGCGGTGAGGTACTGGGCAATCTGCTGGGCACTCAGCGCGCCGCTGGGCTCGACCGCCTTGGCCCGATCGGCATTGGCCTGCGCCTCGGCCGCCGCGGCCTGGGACTCGGCCAGCCCGGCACGGGCTTCGGCCAGCGCCGCATCAGCACTGGCCAGATCGGCCCGCACGGTGTCGGTGGCAAAGACCGCGAGGACCTGTCCGCGCCTGACCGACGCGCCGACATCGACCCGCACTTCGGCAATCCGCAGACCATTGACCTCGGCACCGATCGAGGCCTCCTGCCAGGCAAGGATGCTGCCGTTGGCCGACAGCGTGTCGGCAATGTCGCTCTTGTAGGGGCGCACGGTGTTGACCACCAATGCCGGACGATTGGCGGCCGGCGCAGCGGCGGCGGGCGCAGCCTGGGCCGGTGTCGGGACGAAGAGCGCCAGACTGAGCACTGAACTGAGCACCGCCGAGCTGACCGCAGTGACTGCGGCCGTCAGTGCCGGGGCAGTGGCCGCCAGCGGCATGCGCGATGCTGTGCGGATCGGGGAGAGCGTCATCGTGCGTCCATTCCTTGTGAGGTCGTCCATCCGCCACCGAGCGCGCGATAGAGCGCGACCCAGGCAGCCACGCGGTCGCGCTGCACACTGGCCAGCGACGAGTCGGCAACCAGCGAAAAGCGACGCGCTTCCTCGAGGTCGAGCAGGCTGCCCAGACCGCTGCGCCAGCGCACCTGTGCCGCCTCCAGCGCATCGCGATAGCCCTGCGAGGCGGTGCGGGCGTCGATTTCGCGGGCGGCCGAGCTCTGCAGCCTGACCAGTGCCTCCTCGACCTCGCGAACCGCGCCACGAACCCGGGCGCGGTACTCGGATTCGGCGGCGACATACGCCGCCCGGGTTGCCTCGACATTCGCCGCACGCCGTCCGGCATCGAAGATCGGCAGCGAAATCGCCGGGCCGAGCGACCAGTTGGT
>CAIVAS010000147.1 GCA_903903975.1 uncultured Burkholderiales bacterium | reverse complement strand
GGAAGCTCACAAAAGAAAAAAGCCCAGGTCCGAGGGACGAGGGCTTTTGGGGGGAAGGTACGGCTAGCGGTCTAACGTTGAACGGTCAGGGCAACAAGTACATGACCGTGAGCCCGATCGCAGCGACCAGGACTGACCAAGTCGCCAAGACGATGAACTGAAGGTTCTTGATATCAGCCCTGATATCAGCAAACTGGGTGCCGATGAAGAGCTTCAGATCTGTCATGGCGTCCTTGCTCACAGGCCCTCCTTCTCGGTATCGAGCGCTTTCGAAAAAGCTTTCAATGCGATCGTAGCCTGCTCTTCCGTCGCGCCGGCGGTTTTCAGCGTGGACACGAACTCATGGGTATCGAACATGATGAGCTCCTGGTTGGTGCCTCGGGATTGAGGCGATCGTTTTGCCCAAGGAACATCCGTTGCGAAGCAGTTATCCGAAGGCGTGCTGCGAAGACGACCTTCCCCTTGCCAGCACCAGCCTTGAGCGCGGTTTCGCGAAATTCGAGTATTTCGAGTAAAGCTGATAAACTTACAACCATGAAAACTGCCCGCAAACCCATCGAAACCGCGCCGATTCACACCGCTCCTGCACTGTCGGTGAGCGTCGACATCGACCCTCTGGTCGAGATCGTGCGGCGCCACGTTTCGCTGACACCCCGGGCCACTCGGCTGATCAAGGGCGACTTCGCGCGGCTCTTCCAGCACCCTGTGATCAGCGGTAGCACCCGAAAGGACACTGCGGCGAGATCTGAATCGAAGACGGACTCGGTATTGACCACGCAGGAGGCGGCTGACCTGGTCGCTGTCTCCCGGCCGTACATTGTGGCCCGCATCGAAGCCGGCGATATCGCGCTTCACCAGCAGGTGGGCAACCAGCGACGTGTCCTCAAGTCAGTCGTTCTGGCCTGGCATCGCCGGGAGCAGATTCGACGCCGTAAAGCACTGGGCCAACTCGGTGCCGACCTCGACAACGAGATCTTCACGGGCTGAGTGCCGTGATACCAGTCGTCGCCGACGCCGATACCCTGTTCGGGGCGACCACTCGCGGCCTGTTGATCCACCTCGACTATCAGGGCCTAATCCGCCTGCACTGGAGCTCGCTGATTCTTGACGAAACGAGCCGCGCTCTGCTGCGAACCGGCCGAAAACCGGATGCCGAATCGGCACGGCGACACGAGCAACTTATGCAGGCCGCATTGCCACAGGCGCAGATTCCGACGCGAGTAGTCCAGGCCCAGTTCGCGAGCGTGGCTTCGGCGATGCGTTCGGCCAAAGACACTCACGTCGCTGCCTGCGCAGCAGCCATCCTGGCCGGTGACTTCTATCCCGGCACTTCGGTCGTCAGCCTTGTCACCAAGAACATCCGAGACTTCGGCATCCGCAAACTCGCCAGCCAGGGCATCGAAGTTCAGCGCCCTGACGCCTTTTTGCTGAAGCGATTCCAGCAGGACCCGGCACCCGTCGTCTCGGCCTTCGCCGCCCTTCGCGCCACGCTGCGCTCAGCGCCCACATCAGGGGTGCTGCTGGAAAGACTGGCCGCCGACGGCCAGGTCATGACGGCAGCAGCCCTGCACGACGCCTGGCAACAGGGCCCAGTGCGCCTATGACGAGAAGGTCGCTCTGATGTATCGCTGGGTATTTCGCAATCACTTGCGCCGAGCCGCGTTCGGCTGGAAAGGCTCCAAGCTTGCGATCGAGCGAATCCACGAAGCCCTCACCGAAATCCGCGCGGTTGCCCGACAGGATCGCGCAACGGCGGCCGAGGGCGCGGTTCTGTTCCTGGAGAAACTCTCCCCGGCCATAAATCAGATCGACAGCTCCAGCGGCGCTCTGAGCGGCGCCACTTACGCTGCAGTGCTGGAACTGGTGCCCATCATCAGCGACGCGCCAGTGGACTGCGCCATGCGTAAAAAGTGGCTCGAGCGCCTCTTCGAGGCCATACAGGCGGACGATCCACCCTACATCGAGTCCTTGGGCGAGCACTGGGGCGAACTGTGCGCCACACCCGCGCTCGCTTCAAGTTTGGCAGACCAACTGCTGCCTACCCAGCTCAACGTGCTGCGCGATCGCAAGAGCGGTGTCTACGCCTTCTTTTCTGGCACCACCCTTTGCTATAGCGCCCTATTCAAAGCCGGTCGCCACGACGAATTGCTGGAACTGCTGGCCATGGACCCTCGCCCGATCTGGCATTACCTGGTCTGGGGCGCGCGCGTCCTTGCAGCACGAGGCGAGGTTGACGAAGCCATCAACTACGTGCGCGACCGCGCGGGCAGCACCACCAGCCTCGACACCATCGCGCGCTTCGCCGAGGACGTTTTGCTGAAGGCGGGTCGGAGAGCTGAAGCCTTCGACCGGTACGCGCTGTTGGCCAACCGGGCCAACTCCAACCTGTCGACCTTCAGGGCGCTGGCCAAGAAGTACCCCGAACTGGCACCCGACAAACTGCTGGGACACCTGATCGCGTCGACGCCGGATGAGCCTGGCAAGTGGTTCGCCACCGCGAAAACCCTGAAACAGTTTGACCGGGCAATCACACTGGCCTGGGCCTCACCCTGCGACCCCAAGACCTTGACCCGTGCCGCGCGCGACCACTTGGTCAAGCAGCCCAGCTTCGCCATGCAAGCCGCACTGGCCGCACTGCACTGGATATCGATGGGCCACGGCTATGAACTCATCGGGCTGGACGTAATCGAAGCCCACGGTCTGGCCATCGACGCCGCACGGACTACCCACCAGATCGACAAAGCCCAGGCCACGATTGAACGGGTGCTTGCCCCCGACCGCCCCATGTCAGCCTGGATGCGGCGATCGCTTGGAATCCCGGCCGCCACGCCAACGTAACAGCGCCCCTGAAGACCGCAGTGCTAATCCGTAAGGGGTCTGGGTTTGGAGCGTTGGACCCATTACGCTCCGTTGCTCTTTGAGCTTCCCCACCTAAGCAAATCGCGCAGCTTTCGTTACGGATTGACCAAACCGATAACACGGCCCGAATGCCCATAGATTTCTATACGGAATCTTTCACGAAGGAAATCATGATGGCCAACTACGCACGGCTCACGCTTTCGCTCGCTCTCACGCTATCCACCCTTTCAATGGGTTCAGTCGCTCAAACAAGATGCTCGACCGATTCGTTCGGAAACACTTCATGCCGCGACACCAACGGCAATACATCACGCGGCAGTACAGACGCCTTCGGAAACAGCACATGGCGTGACAGCAATGGCAACACAACGAGAGGCAGTACAGATTCTTTCGGGAACACCACGCTACGTGACAGTAATGGAAATACGACCCGAGGTAGCACAGACTCATTTGGAAACAGCACGTGGCGCGATAACAATGGCAACACCACACGCGGAAGCACAGACGCCTTCGGGAACAGCACCTACCGCGACAGCAACGGCAACACCACTCGTTGCAGCAAGGACTCATTCGGAAACATGACCTGCCGCTGAGCAGAAAACAAAAAAGCCCAAGTCCGAAGGACGAGGGCTTTTGGGGAGAACTAGCGTCTGGTCGTCAGAGCAACTGCTTGGCGACGGCGGCAATGGCGGCGATCAAAATAGACACGGTCAGGGACAACGTCGTGACGGCGATTAGCTTGACGCTCTTGATATCCGCAGTTTCGGATTTCAAGTCTCCGAGCTTCATGTTCATGTCTCCGAGCTTCGCGTCTACGTCGGCAAAACGCTTGCCGGTCTCAGCCCTCATCTCGGAAAGCTGACTGCTGGTCTCAGCCCTCATCGCGGAAAGCTGGCTGGTGATGTCAGCCCTCATCTCGATCATAGCCAGCTTCAAATCAGTCAAAGCGTCTATCTTCACGAATCCCTCCGTGGTGGTTTCGACCGCTTTCAAGAAAGCCTTCAAAACGATTGTAGCCTGCTGTTCCGTCGCGCCGGCGGTTTTCAGCGTGGACACGAACTCATGGGTATCGAACATGACGATCTCCTGGTTGGTGCCTCGGGATTGAGGCGATCGTTTTGCCCAAGGAACATCCGTTGCGAGATGGGTTGGTCGTACGGGAAAAGAAAGAAAAAAGCCCAAGTCCGAAGGACGAGGGCTTTTGAGGGGAATTACTCTGGTCAGTCTGGCAGTTAGGTAAACAGATACTTGCCAACTGCAACAAGCGCGATCGACAAGGTCGTCGCAGTCATGAATTTAAGGTTTCTGATTTCAAGCGAATGCTCGGCCTTCAACTCAGCAAACTGAGTGCCGATGTAAAGCTTCAAATCGTTCAAGGCGTCTTTGGTCACGAGGCCCTCCCTTTCGGTATCAAGCGCTTTCGAAACTGCTCGCAAAACGATTGTAGCTTGCTGCTCGGTAGCGCCTGCGCTTTTCAGCGTGGACACGAACTCGTGGGTATCGAACATGATGATCTCCTGGTTGGTGCCTCTGGATTGAGGCGATCGTTTTGCCCAAGGAACATCCGTTGCGTGATGGGTTGGTCGTGCGGGAAAAGAAAAGAAAAAAGCCCAAGTCCGAAGGACGAGGGCTTTTGGGGAAAGAAAAAATCAAGGCTAGGCCTGGACGAATTTGACGTCTTCGATCTGCAACTTCTCAGCGATCTTGATTGCAAGCTCGAGCGGCTCCGGCTGGACACACATGATTTGTCCAGGAACGCCGCCGATCCAACGCTTGCTCAGAGCACCTTCAATCAATCGAGCCGCTTGACGAGCAACGAAGTCCCACTTGCTTGGCTCCACAAGAACTGCGACGTGGAACGTGAAGCCAACCTGCTTTTTCGAGAGCAACGTCTTTTCGAACCAGAGCCGACTCTTGTCATTGGTCAACCGATCCTGAAGCATCGGGTGAATAGTGCCGTTCATCACAGAGCCGTTCTGACCTTGTTCGGGTTTAACGCCGGCCCAGTAGGTGATCGCCCCAGTCTTGGTCTGATCGGATGGATTGATCAGAAAATCCATAACCACACGATCCGCGTTTCCTTGTGCGGCACCGACGGTTGAGCTGTCGGGCTGAACAGTGGAAGCAGTTGGCTCGGGCTGACCTGGTCGAGTCAGAACCAGTCCTGCTGTCCTTCGATAAAGCGTGCCTTCAATTGCACGGGCGTCCTCGGTTTTAAGAAGGTCGGTCAAAACGAACTGGAGCGCAAACTTGATCTCCTCTTCAGGACGATCGAAAAGAACCGCCGATCGCGCCTGAAGAACCTTCGCCCACTTGACCAGAGTCCGGGTGGACACGGTCGATTCAATGTCTGCGTTCTTGAAAGCAACTCGGACATCGGATGCGACTTCGGCCAGGGCCTCAATCACCTTTGCAGGCAATCCAGACACAGCACGATTGAGCATCGCAGCTTCCTCCAGAACAGGCAGGTAGTCCGCTTTGAGGGCCAAGAATCGCTGCATCAACGCGAGGTTCATTGACTGGGTTCCCTTGTAGAGAGACGAGTCATCACCTCGATCGATGGCGTTTCCAGTCGCGCAGATACGGAAGTCCGAATGCGGGCGAATCAGCTCGCCGGTTTCCGACAACAACAACGGTCCACCATCGAGCACGGTGTTCAACGCACCGACGACCGAGGGCGGGATGAAGTTGACTTCGTCCAGCAGCAGAACAGCTCCGTTCGACATGGCGCGCGGAAGCGGGCCGTGCACGAACTTCGTTGAACCATCCGCCAGCACGGTGAGCTGGCCGGTGAGATCACCGAACTCCATCTTTCCGTGGCAAGGGAGGCGGTACAGATCTCGTCCGAGTCGAGCGCACAGCTGCTCAACCAGGGAGGACTTTCCGCAACCGGTTGGGCCGTGAATCAACAAAGTGCGTCCAGCCACTCCGCCAATCCAAAGCAACAACCTTCTGACGTGGTCTTCCTGAAACTCATAGGAAGGCTCGATTTCAGGGCAAAGCGGGCCGGGATTCGGATTCACGGGAAAACCGATCGAGGCGACCTTTACATCTCGTACATTGAATAACTCGCCCAGGGTACGGACAGCGGAGGAGCTTGCGTTCGATACGTTCGTGTTCATTGCGTATGTCCTTGAGTAGGGATCGTGGGTATGGCCTCGGGGTTGAGGCGATCGTGTTGCGATCAGGACATCCGTTGCGTGATGGGTCGCTCGTGATGAAAAAGTAAAGACAAGGGAAAACCATGCTTCAAAGGAAAAGGGGAAAAGTCTGCCGTCGGTCAAGCCGTTCGCTTAATCGGTTGCAATTTGACAGGTCATCGACCTGATCTCATCGAGCCTCTTCGAAGGCCCAATTCGCTTTCGTGAACTGAGGGACATTCACCTAGGCACGTTCGCCCACCGGGCCGATCTCTGTAATCGCTGAGCTTGACTCTCCTCGAAAGGCGGCGCACATTTCGAATTATTCGATTTTTTCGACTTTAGGGGGCTGCCATGACAGTCATGACTCTTACTGAGGCAAAGCAGGAGTTGACCAGCAAGATCGCCGACAGGCTCCGCCAGAGCCTGAAGGCGTCTGCCGTTGGCGCAGTGAGCAAAGCCATTCTGGAGGGCTTGCTCGCCGACAGGGACTCCGTTGTCGCGCTGACCGCCCTCCTCAACGGCGCTGTGGCAGTTGAAGCGCCAGGGGACGATCTTTGGCTCAAAACCGAGGAGGCCGCAAAGGAGATGGGCTTCAGCCGACCCTACGTCAACGCGTTGATCGACGCTGGGGAGTTTGGCTCCAGCGCCTCCAAGACAGCGAAGGGGCATCGCCGCGTCAAGGCCAGCGCGGTCAAGAAATGGCTACGAGACCACGAGGTGTCGCCCGAGCGAATCGCCCAGGCTGAATCCAGTGACGCCATGGAAGAGTTTTTCGAGGTTCCTGAACTTTCTTCCAAGGAGTCGGCCAAGCTGGCCAAAAGGATTGAGCAGGCGCGCCGCGACTCTCTGAACCATCGCCCGGCTCCGAAGCTAGCATGATCCGAGTGCTTCTCGACGCCTGCTTGCTTGTCAAAGGCAACGTAGGCAACACGCTGCTGGATTTCGGCAAGCACGGGCTCATCGCCCCACACTGGACGCCGGAGATCGCAGCTCAGTTTGTGAAAAATTGGGCCAAGCGGCGCGTTCAAGAAGAAAATTCCGACAGAAAGAGAAGCGCTCAAGCCCCCATGACCGCTGTCGAGCGATGCGCGCTCGAAGCCGAAAACGTCAACAAAGCTCAGGACCGCCTTGCCAGACTGGAGCTGCTCGCCCCGGAGTGGCGCATTCCGGGTTGGGACCTTAAAGCGGCGATGGCGGCCCATCCCAAAACATCAATTTGCGCGGCGGGCCACGGGGGAACGGTCGTCCACGGCGGCGATTACGAGGTGGCTCTGGCCGCTATCCAATTGACTAAGGCGTTCCCCAATGATGATGTTTGGCTCGCCACAGAGAACATTCACCATCTGCCCCCATCCGAGTTGAAAAAGTATGGCGTTTGGTCGCTTCATCAAAGCCAGTTGATTGAAGAGCTTTACAAGGAAAAACCGAAAGACGTCGAAGCCTCCCTGAAGCACACGCTGAACCAAACAGGCCAAGGGGGCCGGAAGAAATTAGAAAAATCAGACATGGTCAGGATTGTTGGTGACATTCAGCAATTCAATAGCCATACGGTCGCATCGGCTTTGGCGATCTGTTGGGGGCTGATTCCCCCGCTATCTGCCGCCGCCGTGGTTGGCGCTACGCCTGCCAATGGAAACGCTGCTCAGGCTGCTCCATCCAACCCACCTGCTGCCCCTACGCAACCTGCGGCGGGCAAGCCCGCAACCCCGAAAGCCCCAAAGAAAACTCGAAGCACGAAAGGGCAAGAGCAGGATCCGGCCCCCTGAGCCAATAGCGCGGCGTTGCACAGGAAGAAATCGGGCTGGCTGGGAGGGCTGTGGGAGATTTCTTCCGCGGCCCTGAATCACACAGATTGGGCCAATAGCTATGGCCCATACGGCGTTGCCGCAGACGGGCCCTCGTATTTCAATAAACTAAGCGAACGGCTTGGCTATCGGTCAACTTTTTAGAACTGGCTGTTGCTAGGGTTTGACCAAGTCTGGCCGGATCCGCGACTCAGGGCCCAAAATCACCGACATGATTCCGATGCGCGCAAGCCGGCTCGCTCTGGCCTTTCTCGTTGTTGTGGCACTGATCGCCGCAATCGATATCGCAGCGCGCGCAATCAGCGCCGGCACCGGGATCGGCACCGGTGGAATCGATGCATCGATCACCGCGCTTTGTTTCCTCGCCTACCCGTGGATTTCGCCGGCGGTGTTGGAGGCGGTGGCGAAGACACCGCCCTACCCTGCCCTTGGCCTGGGTCTTGAATCCGAGCCCGAGCTCGAGCGCAACTTCGCGCAACTCACCGTCACTGCGCAACGGCTGGCACATGAAGCCGGGATCCGGGCCCCGCGGCTGGTAATGGTTGATGATCCTGGCCACATCGCGGTCGGTGTTGGCATGCCTAGCCGATCAACCATCTTCATCACGAAGGGCTTGAGCAGTTATGTCACAAGCTCAACGCTTGAGGGGATCCTTGCGCACGAGATCGGCCACATCAGCTCGAGGCACACCTTTGTTCAGGCGTTCGTCTTTGCCGGCCTTTTTGCAGGAAAGTCGCTGATCGGAATACCAAGCGGCCTGGCCCCGATGATCCTGATTGGTTACCTGGCCGTGCTGCGCCAGTGCGAGTTCGCAGCTGATCGGCGCGCAGTGAGCCTCGTGGGATCCGAGAGGGCCGCGGCCACGCTTTTGGAGCTGCGCAACCTAGTGAGAGAGCGCGTGAGAAAACCCAGCGCTGAGCCCGACTTCACCAGTTGGCTCAAGGACGGGTTTTCGACGCACCCCAGTTTTGCAAGGCGCATTGCGGCGGTCCGAGCTGGCTGAAAAAAGCCCAGCGCCACATGGCCTGCCGCCAGGTCGCCTCAGATGCCGTCACGATCATGACCCTGCGGCGTAATTGGACATCAACTTGGAACTGGGACACGCTATTGTTTCCCGATCGGGAAATTTAAGCTTGCACCATGTCTTTCTGCAAACAACATTCCCGATCGGGAAATATGTCTTGCACATAGTCCAGTAGTGGATAAAACTTTCCCGATCGGGAAACCTAAAAAGCCATGGCGCTCATTCGATCACCTCAACAACTAGGACGTGCACTGCGGGCTGCTCGCAAGCAACTCGGGCTGACACAGCCCCAGTTGGCGCTGGCAGCGGGGGTAGGTGTGCGCTTCATTGTCGACCTGGAAGCAGGCAAGCCCACCCTGCGATTGGAAAGTGTGCTGCGGGTCATTGATGCCCTGGGGGGTGAGATCCACTTGAGCGGTTTGCCCTGTGATGCGGCCAATGATCCACGTGACGGTGACGCCCATGGCGCATGAACTGGAGGTCTGGCTTTTCGCCGATCGTGTCGGAACGCTGGCGCTGGTCGAGGGTCGACTGAGTTTTTGCTACGCATCAGACTGGCTGACGCAACCAGGCGCCATTGCCTTGTCGGCCTCGCTGCCTCTACAAGCGCAGCCGTTTGACGATCGTAAAGCGCGCCCCTACTTTGCCGGTCTGCTACCAGAAGGACAGATGCGCCGGCTCATTGCGCAACAGTTCCAAGTTTCTGGCCAGAACGACTTCGCGCTGCTCGACCATATCGGTGGCGAATGCGCTGGGGCAGTCACGTTCCTTGAGCCGGGCCAGGCTTTACCTGTACCTACGCACAGTGACGACGTTCAGTGGCTGAGTGACAACGAAGTCGTTGCCATCCTGGATGAGTTGCCACGTCGTCCGATGCTGGCAGGCAAAGATGGTTTGCGACTTTCTTTGGCGGGCGCCCAGGACAAACTGCCGGTGGTATTCGATGGTGCACGTATTGGGCTACCCCTTAATGGCACACCCAGCTCCCACGTCCTGAAGCCAGCTATTCAGGCTGTTGAAGACAGTGTGATCAATGAAGGGTTTTGCATGGCGCTGGCGCAAGCCATGCAACTCGAGCCAGCGAAATCAAAAGTTCACCGCGTCTTGGATCGCTCGTTTTTGCTGGTTGAGCGTTACGACCGACTGATTGATGCCCAAGGGCACCGGCAACGCCTTCATCAAGAGGATTTCTGCCAGGCGCTGGGTGTAGTGCCAGAATCGAAATACCAAAACGAAGGCGGTCCAGATCTGGTTCAGTGCTTTGATCTAGTGCGCAGTGTGACGCGCCCCAGTGCGCCGCAGGTTCTGAGACTGTTCGACTACGTGATCTTCAACGCGTTGATCGGCAATCATGATGCGCACGCAAAGAATTTTTCTTTGCTTTACTCGGGCAAAGCGACCGTTGTGGCACCCTTATACGACGTGCTGTCGACCGCGGTGTACCCGACACTGACGCCGAAGATGGCGATGAAAATCGGCAGCAAATATAGGTTCAATGAAATCCAGGCACGGCATTGGGATCAGTTTTCAGAAAGCGTCGGCCTGTCCAAGGCACAGGCCAAGAGGCGCGTCCTGGAGCTGGCCAGGTCATTGCCACCCACTGCACGCAAGCTTCAATCTGAGACTGACCGAGGCTTTGCAGGCCACGCAGTGATTGAGCGAATCAACGCCCTGAATGAAGACCGCTGCGCCCTGACAATTCGGCGACTCAGTGACCCGACCGCCGAAGATGACGCTGCGGAGGAACCCTGGGTCTGAACCACATTCGGACGAGAGTTTGATTCCGGATTCGGAAATTTAACCGCATTAGCAGAGGTGGGCCACTGATGAGATGCGCTTGAACAGCTGCGCCCCGAATTCAGTGTGTCGATAGAAAAAAGCCCACGTCCGTGGCATCGACCAGACCCAGCCTCTTGGGTACGGTAAGGTATTACCTCGCGATACTGAGACTCAAGACGCAATGTCTGCCAATCCTGCCCGCCCTGTGGCAATCAAGATCGACCAAGGCACCAAAGCGCGCTTGAAGCGGTTAGCTGACGCACGCCAGCGCACCTCGCACTGGCTGATGCGCGAGGCGATCACCCAGTACGTTGACCGTGAAGAAAAGCGTGAGGCCTTTCGCCAGGACACGCTCAAGGCTTGGGAAGCGTATCGCGCCACCGGACTGCACGTGACCACCGATGAGGCCGATGCCTGGCTCACCCAGCTCGAAGAGGGCAAGGACATCGATCCGCCGGCATGCCACAGCTAATCTGGTGACCGCCGGCGCTGCTCGATTTGCAGCGCCTCTATCGCTTCCTCACTCCCACGAACCCGGACGCGGCCAAACGGGCGGTGAAAGCCATCCGCCAAGGCATCAAGCTGCTGGAGCAACAGCCCGGGATAGGAAGACCCATTGAGGACCTGCCCGATGAGTTCCGCGAGTGGATCATCGACTTCGGCGATAGCGGATACGTGGCCCGCTAACGCGTCGACACGTATGCCGTAACGATCCTGGCAGTGCGGCACCAGAAAAAGGTGGGCCACTAATGAGCTGCATTT
>CAIVAS010000146.1 GCA_903903975.1 uncultured Burkholderiales bacterium | reverse complement strand
GTATAGCCCTGATTCAGTGCGTTGGTATACCCCTCCTGATTGGCCGCGACCCGCTCGCGCAGTTGATCGATCAGACCGGCTGCAACACGACGGGTCTCGCTGTCGATCTGCATCGACAGCGAACGAGTCTGCATGCCGGCCAGACCCAGCAGGCCGAATGCCGCAATGATCAGAGAGATCAGCACTTCAATCAGACTGATGCCGCGCTGTCGTTGTGTGGCTGATTTCATAAGCACTTCCCATTGACCGGGGATGTCAGGTCGATGCGGCCGGCGATATTCACCGCCATGCAGCGAGCCAGATCGGAGGCCAGCGGAACCGGCGAGGAGCCGTTGACTGCGCCGAAATCGAAGGCAAACGTCCCGACCGGCCCTGCGACTCGCATGCCATTCCAGTTGTAGACCACGGCACCGGCGGCCGGTGCCCAGATCATCAGGCGAGACGCCGTGCCTGCCGAGGCGAGTGCAGCCTGTCGGCGCAGGACCAGATCGCCAGCCTCAAACGCGTCCGCTGCATTGGCGCCCCGCTTGGCATAAATGATCCAGCCCGCCGACCAGTCGTTTTCGGCAAAATTGCCCAGCGCGGCCTGACTGCAGGTCGGGTCGACGTCGTTGGCATTGGTGCTGCGGCATACGCCCACGCGAACGCCGCGCGTCGCGGCCTCGGAGCGGGCAAGCTCGAGGGATGATCGAAAAGTCGAACTGCCTTCGGAAATCCGTGCACCGACGATAAATCGCTGAAAAGCGCCACGTGTGGAGGCTGCGAGAATCGCGATGATCGCCACCACGGTGAGCAATTCGATGAGCGTGAAGCCATCACAGTCGCAGCGCGAGCGCGATGCGCTTTCACCCCTGTCGCAACCGATAGCCCTGATATTCAATTGATTCGCCCTTGTCCGAAGCCTCGACTCGCATTGTCAGTAGGGTGCAACTCGGAATTGCGCCCCTGACAAGCCTATCGGCCACGCCGGATTGCGGAATCGCAAAGCGACGAACGGACGGAAAGCCGGCGTGAACGCGGGGGCGATCGTCGCGCGCAGCGCGATCGCCATTCGCGAAACGCCGCAAGGCAGCGCGCAAAGTCTTCGCGTAGGCTGCGCGGTGTGCGCCCTCGCTCGCGCAGCAGTCCGATCCAACACTGAATAAACGGAGACCTAGACCATGACCGACCCACTCGTGATCCGAAGCGATCGTTCGGGCCTCACCACCCTCACCCTGAATCGACCCGACAAGCTCAACGCGCTCACGCCGGGGGTGTTCGTTCAACTGCGCGCCCACCTGAACGCGATCGCCGGTGACGACAGCGTCGGCTGCGTGGTGCTGGCTGGCGCAGGCCGCTCTTTTTGCGCCGGTCACGACCTGGGCGCGATTGCGTCGGCCGAGCCGGCACCAAGCCCCTACTTCGAGCCAGAGACCATCGATGCCCTCGAGTCGCTGCCTAAGCCCACCATCTGTCGCCTGCATGGGCACTGCTTTACCGGCGGCCTTGAGCTTGCACTGGCCTGTGATCTGCTGGTGGCGGCCGAATCGACCCATCTTGGCGACACCCACGGTCAATGGGGTCTGGTGCCGGTCTGGGGCATGTCGGTCAGACTGCCGGAACGTGTCGGTCGATCAACGGCCAAAGAGCTGATGTTCACCAGTCGCAGGCTGTCTGCCCGGCAGGCCCTGGAGATCGGCCTGGTCGACCGCTGCGTGGCGGACGATCAGCTCGATGCGACCATCGATGCGCTCGGTGCCGAAATCCTGGCGAATTCGCGCGGCACCAATCGCATCGTCAAGGCGCTGATCGCCGATGGCGACGAACGAACCCGATCGCAGTCGCTGGTGCATGAGCGCATGCGGCCTTACGGTCGCCCGGACGACATGGCCGAGCGGATGCAGGCACGGCGCAAATAAAGGTTCAGACAGCGTTTCAGACCGTGGCAGGCGCAGACCCTGAGGTGCAGGTGCCTGTGGCAGACTCGAGCGCAAAACCACAAACAATACAACGACAGGGAGACATCGCATGAGCTGGCAGCCGGAACTGGACGAACTCGCACGACGCAAGGCCTTTGCCCACGAAATGGGCGGCGCTGACAAGGTCAAACGGCAGCACGATGGCGGGCGCCTGACGGTACGCGAGCGGATTGACGGCATGCTGGACGCCGGCACCTTCCAGGAAGTCGGCACCCTGTCTGGCATTGGCGAATACGACGCCGACAATGTGCTTGCCACGGTTACGCCGGCCAACTGCGTGTTCGGCCGCGGCACGGTCGACGGTCGGTCGGTGGTGGTGGTCGGCGACGACTTCACGGTGCGCGGCGGATCGGCCGATGCCTCGATCAGCGCCAAGCCGCTGATGGCCGAAAACATGGCCGCCGAGTTTCGCCTGCCGATCGTGCGAATCATCGAAGGCTCGGGCGGCGGCGGTTCGGTGAAAACCATCGAGACCAAAGGCGCGGCCAATCTGCCGGGCGGCGTGGGCGGCACGCAGGGCTTTTACATGATGACCGCCAATCTGGCCAATGTCCCGGTGGTGGGCATCGGTCTGGGCTCGGTTGCGGGTCTGGGCGCAGCGCGCCTGGCATCGAGCCACTTCTCGATCATGAGTACCAGTTCAGCGATGTTCGTGGCCGGCCCGCCGGTGGTGGCCCGACTCGGTCAGCCGCTCACCAAGCAGGAACTGGGCGGTGCCGATATCCAGACCCGCAGCGGCGCGATCGACAACGCGGTCGAGACCGAAGCCGAGGCCTTCGAGCAGGCACGACGCTTTCTGTCCTACCTGCCCTCCTCGGTGCATTCGCTGCCGCCGATCATCGCGTGCGACGATGATCCGCAGCGGGCCGACGAATCGCTGCTGAGCGTGATTCCGCGCAATCGCAGGCAGATCTACAAGGTTCGCCCGATCATCGAAACGGTGGTCGACAAAGGGTCCTTTTTCGAGATGGGGCGCAATTTTGGCCGCTCGATCGTGGCGGGCCTTGCGCGCTTCGATGGTCATCCGGTGATGCTGTTTGCAAGCGACCCTTATCACAACGCCGGCAGCTGGAATGCCGAGACCTGCCAGAAAGTCGTGCGCTTTGCCGATCTGGCCGAGACCTTTCATTTGCCGGTGATCTATCTCATGGATTGCCCGGGCTTCCTGATCGGCCTGGAAGCTGAGAAGACCGCCACCATCCGCCACGGCGTGCGCGCGATGGCGGCCATGAACCAGACCAGCGTGCCCTGGTGCACGATGATCATGCGCAATGCCTACGGTGTGGCGGGGGCGGCGCATCAGCCCGGCGGCCGACTGTCGCTGCGCTATGCCTGGCCGTCGGCCTCATGGGGATCACTGCCTCTGGAAGGCGGCATCGAGGCGGCCTACCGCGCCGACATCGAGGCGGCAGCTGATCCGGCTGCAAAGATGAAAGAGATCGAGGGGCGCCTCAACGCCTTGCGCTCGCCCTTCAGAACTGCCGAAAAGTTCTGGGTCGAAGAAATCGTCGATCCCCGCAAGACCCGTTCACTGCTGTGTGACTTCGTGCGCCTTGCCGAGCCGGTACGCACCGCAGGCAAAGTCAGCTTTTCGATTCGGCCCTGACATTGAAGATGCGAAACGTGGCCTGAGCAAAGGCCACGGCTTCGTCCATGGCGTCGACGATCTCGGCCCGCACGAATACCGTGCGGCCGGTCTTGCGGGTCGTCGCGACCCGGCAGGTGAAGGGCCCTTGTTTTGCGGGCGCCACGTATTGAATGCTGCAGTCGACTGTCGCACAGCCGCTGTCTTCATCGGCGGTCGACAGCGCGGCAAACGCCATGCTGGTATCCATCAGCGTGAACAGAATCCCGCCATGCGGCTGTGGCGTGGGCCAGCAGACCTCGGGTCGCGGGGTCATCGTCGACTGGGCGATGCCGTCGGCACAGGCATCGATCCGGATGCCGATGGTGCGATAGAGCGGGTTGTCGTTCAGGCGGGCAAGCGCTTCGGTTGAATACTTCATGTCGGGGTCTCCGGGCTGTTGCCGCAAGGTAGCAGAAGCATCGCTCGCGCCACGCCATCCGGGCGTGTGCTCGTTCCACGTTCCGCGATCGACGGAGCGACAACGCCGTAGAGCGACTATCCACTGGAGGAGACCCGATGTTGAGCCTCGTTGAATCGAAGCAGCACCTGTTGTCCGTTCTGTCTGCCCCTGCCCGTCTGTGCATTCTGGCTGCGGCCCTTGCTGTCACCGTCGGGGTCGCGCCGGGCAAGGCCCAGGCACAGGCACAGGACTATCCCAACAAGCCCATCAAATTCATTGTCAGTTCGCCTGCCGGCGGCGTGGTCGACATCCGGGCGCGGCGGTTCGGCGTACGGCTTGCCGAACTGCTCAAGCAGCCGATCGTTGTCGACAACAAGCCCGGTGCATCGACCACGATCGGTGCCGACTTCGTCGCCAAATCGGCGCCCGACGGCTATACAGCCTTGTTTGGCGGCAATACCGAAGTCGTCACCGTGCCGGCGCTGGGCATGCCGATCAAATATGACCCGATCAAGGATTTCATTCCGGTGGCGCAATTCACCCTGGGCTACCCGGTCTTCGTGGTGAATGCCGGCCTCGGCGTCAAGACCTTGCCTGAACTCATCGCCTGGGCCAAGGCCCGCCCGGGGCAGTTGCTGTGCGGTACCTCGGGCCACGGCAGTGGCCAGCATTTCGCCTGTGAACTGCTGGCGCGCCACGCCAAAATCGAACTTCGCACCGTGCCCTACAAAGGAACCGGTCCGATGCTGCTCGATACCGCCGCCGGGCAGGTCCACATCTCGATCGGCTTTCTGGCCGAAGTCGACAAGCAATACATCGTGACCGGCAAGGTGATTCCCTTCGGTACGCTGGCGCCCAAGCGGATCGCGCGCTTTCCCGATGTGCCGACCATGGGTGAAATGGGCTATGCCGGCTTCGACTTCATGTCCTGGACCGGCCTCTTTGTGCCTGCCGGCACGCCTAAAGCCGTTGTCACCCGGCTCAATGCCGAAATCACCAAGGTGGTTCGCGAACCTGAATACGCGGCATGGCTTGCCGAAACCGGCAGTGAAGTGGTGACGCCGACGCCGGAGCAGTTCAGAGACTTTACGCACGCCGAACTGGCAAAATGGAAAAAGATGTCGGACGAGTTCGGCATCAAGGCCGACCAGTAGGCGATCGTCGATCGCCGCAACGCTTATCCACCAGCGTCAACCCCACCAGCGTCAACCATGAGGAGTGCCATGACCGAATCGACGAAGTACCTGCTGCCCGAAGACCGCATCCCCAAACGCTGGTACAACATTCAGGCTGATCTGCCCAAGCCGGCCCCTGCCGTTCTGCATCCGGGAACCCTGCAGCCGATCGGCCCTGACGATCTGGCGCCGCTCTTTCCGATGGAACTGATCATGCAGGAGGTCAGCACCGATCGCGAGATCGATATTCCGGAGCCGGTGCGCGAGATCTATCGTCTCTGGCGCCCTGCTCCCCTCTATCGCGCCCATGGTCTCGAGAAAGCCTTGGGCACACCGGCCAAGATTTTCTACAAATACGAAGGCGTGAGCCCGGCGGGTTCGCACAAGCCCAATACCGCGGTCGCTCAGGCTTTCTACAACAAACAGGCCGGCGTCAAGCGCCTCGCAACTGAAACCGGTGCCGGTCAGTGGGGCACATCGCTGTCCTTTGCCGGCAATATCTTCGGGCTGGAGGTGCTGGTCTTTCAAGTCAGGGTGTCTTACGACCAGAAGCCCTATCGTCGTGCAGTGATGGAAACCTACGGCGCGCGCTGCCTGCCCTCGCCTTCGGTCGAGACCGCCTATGGTCGCGATGTGCTCGCCAGAACTCCGAATCACCCCGGCAGCCTTGGCATTGCGATCTCGGAAGCGGTTGAAGTGGCCGCGCAAAGCAACGACACGAAATACGCGCTCGGTTCAGTGCTCAATCATGTCCTGATGCATCAGACGATCATCGGCATCGAAGCGATGGAACAGATGCAGATGGCCGATGCCTGGCCGGACGTGGTCGTGGGATGCACCGGTGGCGGATCGAATTTTGCCGGCATCGCGTTTCCCTTCATCGGCGACGGCCTGCGCGGCGGACGCAAGCCTCGCATCATGGCGGTCGAGCCGGCGGCCTGCCCGTCGCTCACACGCGGCAAATATGCCTACGACTTCGGCGATACCGCGCACATGACGCCGCTCACCAAGATGCATACCCTGGGCTCGACCTTCACGCCGCCGGGCTTTCACGCCGGCGGGCTGCGCTATCACGGCATGGCGCCGCTGGTGTCGCACCTGAAAGAGCTCGGGCTGATCGAGGCGAGTGCTTATCACCAGACCGAGTGCTTTGCCGCCGGCGTGCTGTTTGCGCGCGCGGAAGGCATCGTGCCGGCGCCGGAAGCCAACCATGCGGTCAAGGGTGCGATCGAAGAAGCCCTGCGCTGCAAACGCGAAGGCAAGGCCGAAACGATCCTGTTCAATCTCTGCGGCCATGGTCACTTCGACATGCAGGCCTACAGCGACTATGCCCAGGGCAAGCTGCAGGACCAGCAGTACGACGAGCAGGAACTGGCGATGGCGCTGTCGGGTTTGCCGAGCGTGCCTGCGGCAGCATGATGTTTGATGCCTGATATGTGATGCGTCATCACACTGAGACGCCTGCCTGACATGCAAGGCCCCTGAGTCTGATTGCTTTGACTCAGGGGCCTTGTCTTTTCGCGGCTGATTGCTTTGCGGCTGATCAGCTCAGTGCCTGAGCCACATTGGCGCGAAACGGATCTCGCAACAGCATTCGTTGCCGATACGCCTCGAGTGCCGGCAGTGCCGGACGCGTCAGCGGTAAGGCACACCATCGCTGCACAAAGGCCGCAACCGGAATATCGGCGACGGTGAATCGGCCGGCGCTCAGGTAGTCACGCGAGTCCAGATGCTGATCGAGCAGGCGCATGCAACGCTCGGCATCCATCGTGGCCTGCTCCAGCACCCGCGCATCGCGCTTGTCTGTGGGCGTGCGGATGAGTTGCCAGAAGAGCGGGGTCATGCCGACGGTCAGACTGGCCGTGGCCCAGTCCATCCAGCGCTCGATATCGGCCCGCGCTTTGGTCTCACGCGGCAACAGATCATCTCGCTCATGTCGTGCAGCAAGATAGCGGACGATGGCATTCGATTCCCAGAGCACGAAG
>CAIVAS010000145.1 GCA_903903975.1 uncultured Burkholderiales bacterium | reverse complement strand
CTCCTTACCAGCTCGCCTTGGTCATGCCCGGCACTTCGCCGCGCATGGCAATCTCGCGCAGCTTGCTACGGGCAAGTCCAAATTTGCGGTAGGTACCGCGGGGTCGGCCTGTCAGTTCGCAACGATTGCGAAGACGGGTCGGGCTCGAATTGCGGGGCAGCTGCTGCAGTTTGAGGCGCGCCTGAAAGCGCTCTTCCTCAGACTTGGACTGGTCGTCAATGATCGCGTTGAGTTCGGCGCGCTTCGGTGCGTACTTCTTCACCAGCATCTCGCGTTTCTTTTCGCGCTCAATCAGGGAGGTCTTGGCCACTTATCAACCCTCAGTTACGGAACGGGAAGCGGAACGCGGTCAGCAGCGCCTTTGCTTCATCGTCGGACTTGGCGGTGGTAGCGATGCTGATGTTCAGACCCCGCACCTTATCGACCTTGTCGTATTCGATCTCGGGGAAGATGATCTGCTCCTTCACACCGAGGTTGTAATTGCCACGCCCGTCGAAGGCGCGACCGGAGATCCCGCGGAAATCGCGAACACGCGGGAGCGCGATCGTGACAAGCCGGTCGAGGAATTCGTACATACGATCGCCGCGCAGCGTGACCATGCAGCCGATCGGATAGCCGGCACGAATCTTGAAGCCGGCGATCGCCTTGCGGGCCTTGGTCGACACCGGCTTCTGGCCAGCGATCTTGACCAGATCGGCGGTTGCCAGATCGAGTAGTTTCTTGTCGCCGATCGCCTCCCCCACGCCCATATTCAGCGTGATCTTGGTGATACGCGGGACTTCCATGACCGACGAATAACCAAACTGCTTCATCAGGTCGGGCGCGATTTTCTCGCGGTAAGTTTGTTGCAGACGAGCCATTTCAGTGATTTCCTCGTTATCCGCGGCCTCAGGCCTTGACCTGTTCGCCGTTTGAACGGAACACCCGAACCTTCGTGCCGTCTTCGAGCATCCGGAAACCGACCCGGTCGCCCTTGCCGCTACCAGGATTGAAGATCATGAGATTGGACTGATCGATCGGCATCACCTTGTCGACGATGCCACCGGTCACACCCTTCATCGGATTCGGACGAGCATGCTTCTTGACGACGTTGATGCCATCAACCATCACCAGACGCTCGTCGATACGGGCACTAACCGTGCCACGCTTGCCTTTGTCGCGACCGGTGATCACGACCACCTCATCGCCTTTGCGAATTTTTTCCATGGATGTGCCCCTCTTACAGCACTTCAGGCGCGAGCGAGACAATCTTCATGAATCGCTCATTTCGAAGCTCACGCGTCACCGGCCCGAAAATACGGGTACCGATCGGCTCAAGCTTGGCGTTCAGCAACACAGCTGCGTTGCCATCGAACTTGACGAGCGAGCCATCCGGGCGACGAACACCCTTGGCCGTGCGCACGACAACCGCGTTATAGACCTCACCTTTCTTGACCCGGCCGCGCGGCTGCGCCTCCTTGATCGAGACCTTGATGATGTCGCCGATACCGGCATAGCGGCGCTTCGAGCCGCCCAGCACCTTGATACACATCACCGAACGCGCGCCAGTGTTATCGGCGACGTCCAGCATCGACTGCATCTGAATCATGACTTACTCCCAACTTGATCCGCCTGGACGCCCGGGTAAGCCCGGAACAGCACCGCCGCGGTCAGTCTTGGCCCCGTAGAACGGGATTGGATCTCTTTGCCTGGACGCAGACCGAACTGCCTGCGCTGAAAAAGAGAAAGACTATGATTATGACACGAAAATCAGGGCTGTCAACAACCCTGAGGCTTTCAGCTCAAAAGATTTCAAACGCCGCGCGATGCCTGGACCAGCCGGACAACCGTCCAGGTCTTGGTCCGTGACAGAGGGCGGCACTCCTTGATCTCAACGGTATCGCCCTCGTTCAGGGCGTCTTCGGTGTGAGCGTGGTACTTGGTCGAACGGGTGACGTACTTGCCATACAGCGGATGCTTGACCTTGCGCTCGATCAGCACGGTCACGGTCTTTTGCATCTTGTTGCTGACAACGCGGCCGGTCAGCGTGCGCTGGCCAGCTTCTCCGGCTTCCTGGGGAACAGTCACTTCGCTCATTTCGCTGCCGCCTTCTGGGTCATCACGGTCTTCACGCGGGCAATGTCGCGACGGACCTTGCGCAGTTGCGACGTGTTGTTGAGCTGCTGGGTGGCAATCTGCATCCGCAGCGAAAACTGGGCCCGCAGCAGATCGGACAATTCCTTGCCGAGCTCTTCACTGCCCTTGCTTGTCAATTCAGACATATCCATGACGATCCTTTCGTTCAGGCGCCCAAGTGCCGGGCAACGAAGATCGTTGCGATCGGCAGCTTGGCGGCGGCGAGCGCAAAGGCTTCGCGTGCCAGGGTTTCTTCAACGCCGTCCATTTCGTAGAGCACCTTGCCCGGCTGAATCTCGGCCACGTAGTACTCGGGATTGCCCTTGCCGTTACCCATACGGACTTCGGCCGGCTTTTGCGAGATCGGCTTGTCCGGAAAGATACGGATCCAGATGCGACCGCCCCGCTTGATGTGACGAGTCATGGCTCGACGAGCCGCCTCGATCTGGCGCGCGGTAAGGCGGCCACGTCCGATGGCCTTGAGGCCAAACTCCCCGAATGAAACATTAGTGCCGCGGGTTGCGATGCCCTTGTTGCGGCCCTTTTGCTCCTTGCGGTATTTGCGTCGTGCAGGTTGCAGCATGGTCGTTCCTTATTGCCCCTTGGGCTCGACGGGCTTGGTCTCGCCCGCGGGGGCGTCGCCGCTGGATTTGCGGACGCGCTTGACGATTGATTTGGGTGCGTCGGGGGCACCAGCGGCAGGTTTGGTGTCGGCGTCTGCAGGACGGCGACCGCCAGGGGCGCCGCCGCCAGGACCGCGACGCTCACCGGGACGACCCGGCGCTCCGCCAGGACGGCGGGGGCGACGATCTTCGCGCTCGGGCGGCGGTGCAGCATCTTTTTCAGCAGCTGCGACATCGGAGCGTCCAAGGGTATCGCCTTTGTAGACCCAGACCTTCACCCCGATGATGCCGTAGGTGGTTTCAGCTTCCGAGGTGCCGTAGTCAATATCGGCACGCAGGGTATGAAGCGGCACGCGGCCTTCGCGGTACCACTCGACCCGGGCGATTTCAGCGCCGTTCAGGCGACCCGAGCTCATGATCTTGATGCCCAGAGCACCAAGTCGCATCGCGTTTTGCATCGCACGCTTCATGGCCCGACGGAACATGATCCGTTTCTCGAGCTGCTGGGTGATCGAATCGGCAATCAACTGCGCGTCGGTTTCGGGCTTGCGGATCTCTTCGATGTTCACATGCACCGGCACTTTCAGCAGGCGCTGAAGCTCGGCCTTGAGAATCTCGATGTCTTCGCCTTTTTTGCCGATCACCACGCCCGGTCGCGCCGAGAAGATCGTGATGCGCGCATTCTTGGACGGTCGTTCGATCAGAACGCGGCCGACCGAGGCGCCACGCAGCTTCTTGCGAAGATAGGCGCGGACCTTGATGTCCTCGTTGAGCATGCCGGGAAAATCCCGGCTGTTGGCATACCAGCGTGACGACCAATTGCGGCTGACCGCGAGTCGAAAGCCGGTCGGGTGGATTTTTTGTCCCATCGTCTTATTCCTGCGCTCAGTTGCCGACGGTCACGAAGATGTGGCAAGTCTGCTTTTCGATCTGAACGCCGCGGCCCTTGGCCCTGGCGTCGAATCGGCGCAGCGAAGCACCCTTCTCGACATGGATGGTCTTGACCTTCAACTCGTCGACGTCGGCACCATCGTTGTGCTCGGCGTTGGCAATGGCCGACTCGAGCACTTTCTTGATGATCTTCGACGCCTTCTTCGGGGAGAAGGTAAGGATGTTGAGCGCCTGCTCGACCGGCTTGCCGCGAATCAGATCGGCGGAGAGCCTGCCCTTTTGGGCAGAGAGACGGACGCCGTGAAGAATGGCTTTGGTTTCCATTTTGACTGTCACTCCTTACTTGCGCGCGCCCTTGCCCTTGGCACCCGCCTTCTTGTCGGCCGCGTGGCCTTTGAAGGTGCGGGTGAGCGAAAACTCGCCGAGCTTGTGACCGACCATGTTCTCGTTGACGAAGACCGGGATGTGCTGCTTGCCGTTATGGACCGCGATGGTCAACCCGATGAATTCGGGAAGAATCGTCGAACGGCGCGACCAGGTCTTGATCGGCTTCTTGTCTTTGATGGCCTGCGCCTTGTCCACCTTTTTCATGAGGTGGTCGTCGACGAAAGGTCCTTTTTTAACTGAACGTGCCATGGGTCACCCGTTATTTCTTGAAGCGACGCTGAACGATCATCGAGTTCGTGCGCTTGTTTCGACGCGTACGGTAGCCCTTGGTAGGCTGACCCCACGGGTTCACCGGCACGCGTCCTTCGCCGGTCTTGCCTTCGCCGCCACCGTGCGGATGATCGACCGGGTTCATGGCAACACCGCGAACCGTCGGGCGGATACCGCGCCAGCGCGTCGCGCCCGCCTTGCCGATCTGGCGCAGGTTGTGCTCTTCGTTGCCAACTTCGCCAAGCGTCGCGCGGCACTCGATATGCACCCGGCGAATCTCACCCGAGCGCAGGCGAACCTGCGCATAGGTGCCTTCGCGCGCCAGCAGCTGCGCCGACGCACCGGCAGAGCGGGCAATCTGCGCACCCTTGCCGGGAAGCATCTCGATGCAATGAATGGTTGAGCCCACCGGAATATTGCGGATCGGCAGGGTATTGCCCGAGCGAATCGGCGCCTCGGCCCCGGACATCAGGGCCACGCCAGCCGACACGCCGCGCGGCGCAAGGATATAGCGACGCTCGCCGTCGGCGTAGCACAGCAAGGCCAGATGCGCGCTGCGATTCGGATCGTATTCAATGCGCTCGACCTTGGCCGGAATCCCGTCCTTGTTGCGCTTGAAATCGACGACACGGTAATGCGACTTGTGTCCGCCGCCGCGATGACGCGTGGTGATGTGACCAAGGTTGTTGCGGCCCGACCCGCGTGTCTGCGGCTCGAGCAGTGCTGCATGCGGCTTGCCTTTGTGCAGACCCGGCGTAACCACCTTGACCATTCCCCGGCGACCGGGGGATGTTGGTTTGACTTTGACGACGGTCATTTATCGGGTCTCCGCGAAATTGATTTCCTGGCCGGGCTTCAGGCAGACATATGCCTTGCGCACATTGCTGCGCCGCCCCAGGAAACGGCCCGACCGCTTGGCCTTGCCTTTCTGGTTCAGAACCTGAACCGATTCGACCTCGACCTTGAACATCAGTTCGACCGCGGCCTTGATCTCAGGCTTGGTGGCATCCTGGATCACGCGGAATCCGACCTGGTTGTTCTTGTCGGCGAGCATCGTGCTCTTTTCAGAAACGATCGGTGCGAGCAGCACCTGCATCAGACGTTCCGGATTCATGCGAGCATCTCCTGGACAGCAGCCAGCGCAGGCTTGGTGATCAGCACCTTGTCGAAATGCACCAGCGATACCGGATCGGCGTGGCGGGCTTCGAGCACCAGCACATTGGGCAGGTTGCGCGAGGCAAGGATCAGGTTCTCATCGGCGCCATCGGTCAGGACCAGCACAGAGGCCAGGCCCATCACCTTCAGCTTGTCGACCAGCAGCTTGGTCTTGGGCGCATCGACTGACATCGACTCGACCACCATGACGCGGTCTTCACGGGCCAGTTGCGAGAGGATCGAGCACATGCCGGCGCGATACATCTTGCGATTGACCTTGTGCGAGTAGTTCTGGTCAGGCGAATTCGGAAAGATCTTGCCGCCCCCACGCCACAAAGGTGACGAGGTCATACCAGCACGAGCGCGGCCGGTGCCTTTCTGACGGAAGGGCTTCTTGGTGCTGTGACGCACTTCGGAGCGATCTTTCTGTTTGCTGTTGGCGCTGCGGGCGTTTGCCTGATAGGCAACCACCACCTGATGAATCAGGGGCTCGTTGAAGTCGCGCCCGAAGACGGTGTCAGCGGCAGCAACCGTTGAGGCCGGCTGGCCCTGCTCGTTCAGCAGTTTCAGTTCCATGGCGCCCCCTTACTTCTTACCGGCCTTGGCCGGGTTGATGGGACCGGCCGGCGCAGCCACTCGAGCAACGCGTGGCAGACCACCTTTGGCCAACGGTGTTTTGGCTGCCGGGGTCACGACGACCGCGCCGCCCTTGGCACCCGGCACAGCGCCGCGCACCATCAGCAGACCGCGGTCGGCATCGACTCGGGCAATCACTAGGTTTTGAATGGTCTTTGACTCATCACCCATGTGGCCGGACATCCGCTTGCCGGGAAACACGCGGCCGGGATCCTGCGCCATACCGATCGAGCCAGGAACATTATGCGAACGCGAGTTACCGTGCGATGCGCGGCCCGAACGGAAGTTATAGCGCTTGATCGTGCCGGTGAAGCCCTTGCCGATCGAGGTGCCCGCGACATCGACTTTCTGGCCGGCAGCAAAGATCGTTGCGGCAACCACCGAACCGGGCGCGAGATCGGCCAGCTTGTCGGCGGTAACCCGGAATTCGCGAAGATCGGTCCCGGCCTGCACACCCGCCTTGGCGAAATGTCCGGCGCGCGCCTTGGTAACACGGGATGGGCGGCGCTCGCCAAAGGCGACCTGCACCGCGAAATAGCCGTCTGATTCGACGGACTTGATCTGGGCGACACGATTGTTCGACACGTCGAGCACGGTGACCGGAACGGCGTCGCCGTCATCGGTGTAGATGCGCATCATGCCGACCTTGCGTCCCACAAGGCCAAGGCTCATGTTTTTCTCCGTTCCCGACAACGATTGGCCGGGTGTGATCGCTCGCTGCCCGACTAACAGACCAGGCAAAGCGTGCTGCAAAGTTCAAACAACTGAAGCGAAAGTCCGCTCTGACAACTTGCAATCTACAAGTCGAGGCAGACTGAAATTCAGTCGAGCCTTCGATGATAAGCGATTTGTGGAGTGCTGCGCAAGCTCCCAGTGAGGAATCTTTGCAGCCTTGATGAAGTGGCCCTGCCGCAGACGTTCAAGCCTAGTCGTTGAATGACTTAGGCGGGAGCAGGAACCACCATAAAACCGAGAGCGCCAGACCAAACCACGCCAGGTTCAAGGCGGTTCGCCAACCGCGGTTGGCCTCGCGCAACACCCGCGCCGAATCAACCCAGATGGTCTCGCAGGCGCCATTGCCGTGATCATCGCGCCGGATGCTGGTGCCACGCTTGAAGGGCAAGCCAGCGTTGTGGGAGTACTCCGAAAGCCTGCCGGTGATCTCGACCTGATCGCCAGGGCGCACGTTTCGCAGCAAGCGGGCGATCGACGGGTCGTTGGTCAGCAGGTGGTTGTTCGACAGGCCTTCATCATTGAAGCGCTGCCAGACGGCATTGGAGTCGGTTGCCACGTTACAGGTAAAGGTTTCATTCCAGTAACGAAGGTCTCGATAGATGCCGCTGGTCGCGTTAGTGCCCCAGACGATGCACAGGTCAGCCACATTCAGATGGTCGTTCCAGTCTTTGCGATGAGTCAGATCCCACCAGACTGCGGTGTCGTGGCGACTGACCACGACGCCCTGGATTCGATAATCGAAAAGCGGTTTGATGGTGTAGTTGACGCCGGCGGCGACGGCTTGAAAGCCGGCCAAGCGGGTGGGCGTTTGCAGCGGCTCTTGCGCGATCGCCGAGACCAGTCGCGAAGGCTCGGGAAGCCGGTCGCGCTGCCACAGGCCCAGCGCGATGCCGCACAGGCTGATGAGCAGGAGGAGGGACTGAAGGATACGTGTCATAGGCGGCAATCCTGATTCGCCGAACCTAACCGGACACAGGCCGATCGCCTGCCCGACCCGGACCGTCGGTGCTGTCAGGGCGACCGACGCGCGTGATGCGTCGCGAAGGCACACCAACCTCTGGGCACCAGGCGCTGTGTTCCCGTCGAAAAAAACCGCCCCGAGGGCGGCATGTATCACGCATCAGTGGCCATCAGCAGCCTTAGGTGGCCAAGTGCTGACGACGACCGGCGGATCGCAGCCTGATCAGCCGCGACCCGATGGCTGAGTCTTACTGCAGCTTGATCTCGACGTCGACACCGGCCGGCAGGTCGAGCTTCATCAGGGCATCAACCGTCTTGTCGGTGGGGTCGACGATATCCATCAGGCGCTGATGCGTGCGGATCTCGAACTGGTCGCGAGAGGTCTTGTTGACGTGGGGCGAACGCAGCACGTCGAAGCGCTGAATGCGGGTCGGCAGGGGCACCGGACCACGAACCACTGCGCCGGTCCGCTTAGCGGTCTCGACGATTTCGGCGGCCGACTGATCGATCAGCTTGTAATCGAAGGCCTTGAGACGGATACGAATTTTCTGGCTTTGCATGGCATTTCCTTCAAAGAGCGGTGCCCGCCGCAAAGCGGGCCGTATCGAAGCCTTGCCGGAAGAATTTCCGGCTCAGCGCCAGGCCCCGAAGGGCCCGGACTTCACATCAGCGTTATCAGGCGACGATCTTGGCGACGACGCCGGCACCGACGGTACGGCCACCTTCGCGAATCGCAAAGCGCAGGCCCTGCTCCATCGCGATCGGGGCAATCAGCGTGACCACCATCTTCACGTTGTCCCCAGGCATCACCATCTCGGTCCCCTCGGGCAACTCCACCGAGCCGGTCACGTCGGTCGTACGGAAATAAAACTGCGGACGATAGTTGTTGAAGAACGGCGTGTGACGGCCCCCTTCGTCCTTGCTCAGCACATACACCTCGCACTCGAACTTCGTGTGCGGCTTGATCGATCCCGGCTTGGCCAGAACCTGACCACGCTCCACATCCTCACGCTTGGTGCCGCGCAGCAGCACCCCAACGTTGTCGCCCGCCTGACCCTGGTCGAGCAGCTTGCGGAACATCTCAACACCCGTGCAAGTCGTCTTGACCGTGTCCTTGATGCCGATAATCTCGATCTCTTCGCCAACCTTCACAATCCCGCGCTCGATCCGCCCGGTCACCACCGTGCCACGACCCGAAATCGAGAACACGTCCTCGATCGGCAGCAGGAAGGCACCGTCAATCGCCCGCTCGGGCGTCGGAATGTAGGTGTCCAGCGCATCGGCAAGCTTCATGATCGCCACTTCGCCCAGATCGCCCTTGTCACCCTCGAGCGCCTTGAGCGCCGAGCCCTTGATGATCGGCACATCATCGCCAGGAAAGTCGTACTTGCTCAGCAGCTCGCGAACTTCCATCTCGACCAGCTCAAGCAGCTCCTCGTCATCGACCATGTCGCACTTGTTCATGAACACGATGATGTAAGGCACGCCCACCTGGCGGGCCAGCAAAATATGCTCGCGCGTCTGCGGCATCGGGCCGTCGGCCGCGCTCACCACCAGAATCGCACCGTCCATCTGCGCCGCACCCGTGATCATGTTCTTCACATAGTCAGCATGGCCCGGGCAATCAACGTGCGCATAGTGACGCGCCGTCGTCTCGTACTCCACGTGCGCCGTGTTGATCGTGATACCACGCGCCTTTTCTTCAGGCGCCGCATCAATCTGGTCGTAGGCCTTCGCCTCGCCACCAAACTTCGACGACAACACCGTCGTGATCGCCGCCGTCAACGTCGTCTTGCCATGGTCCACGTGACCAATCGTGCCCACGTTCACGTGTGGCTTGTTACGCTCAAACTTACCTTTTGCCATGACGGACAGCTCCTGATCGAAACGAGCAATCGATGCTCGGTAGACACTTCAATTCATCCCGACTTCACTGCACAGCGCCCTGGGGTCGGTACAACCCCTGGGGCCGGTGTAACTTGGTGCCCATGGCGCGGATCGAACGCGCGACCTCTCCCTTACCAAGGGAGTGCTCTACCACTGAGCCACATGGGCCTGGATCGTTGGAGCGGGTGAAGGGAATCGAACCCTCGTCATAAGCTTGGAAGGCTTCTGCTCTACCATTGAGCTACACCCGCCTGCACAGCTCCGGACTAACCAGATTCCGCTTCAATTTCCCAATATCCAACAACCCAAAAACTTTGTTTTCGCTACAGATCCGACATGCGGATCTGCAGCTTGAAACTGTGTTGCATTCTCGCCAAGCCATCGGCTCGGCACCCCCTGAAATCAGCCTTCACAGATTTGCCGCCGGCAAACTCTGGTGGAGGAGGTTGGATTCGAACCAACGTAGGCGTAAGCCAACAGATTTACAGTCTGCCCCCTTTAGCCACTCGGGCACCCCTCCAAGGGAACCGCGAATTATTGCCACCCACGAAAGATTTGTCAAACGGCTCTGCAGCCAAGGCGTCTGGGCGAAGCCTGGCCGTCAGCCGGGGGTGGCACGGTTTTCGCCACTGCTCGGTTGCGGGATGCCCGTTTTGGGCCCCGGATTTGGTTTCCACCCCTGCGGGGCTTTAGGAGGGCAATCATGGCTCAGCAAAACAAGGCAGGCGCGGCCGGCGGTTCAAAGCGCGGGTTTGCGTCGATGGATCCCGCACTGCAGCGGGAAATTGCCAGTAAAGGAGGGCGCAGCGTGCCGCCGGAAGAGCGAAGTTTCTCCAAAGATCGCTCGCTGGCGGCCCAGGCCGGACGAAAAGGCGGCGAAGCCAGTCATGGCGGCAGGCGCACGGCAACGGCTCAGACTCCGCAGGCGGCCGAAACCGCCACTGCTGCGGCTGAGCGCAAGCCGAACAACTAGGGCGACGATTACCGGACCGGCCATTTCGGTCTGGCAACCGTCGCCTTGACAGCGACGGATCGACGCCTGAATTGACCGACCGGCCGGTCGGGAAATAGACTGGGAACTTAACGCGCGGCAACTCGCGCGTCTTTCACCCGGTTTTGAGAGGCGGCGCAATGTATACCCAGGCCCTTGATCTGTCGCAGGCGACGACAGCTGATGCCTCTGACCGTGAGGCAAATGACCATTTTGAAGCGCTGATCGCGGGCGACCGCAAGATCGAGCCTCAGGACTGGATGCCACCGGCCTATCGCAAGACGCTGGTGCGCCAGATTTCTCAGCATGCCCACTCGGAAGTCGTCGGCATGCTGCCCGAAGGCAACTGGGTGACGCGGGCCCCGAGCCTGCGGCGCAAGGCCATCCTGCTGGCGAAGATCCAGGATGAGGGAGGGCACGGCCTTTACCTTTATGCCGCAGCCGAGACGCTCGGCACATCGCGGGATCAGATGGTTGATGCGCTGCTCAGCGGCCGGTCCAAGTATTCGAGCATCTTCAACTATCCGACGCTCACCTGGGCCGACATCGGCGCCATCGGCTGGCTGGTTGACGGGGCTGCGATCATGAATCAGGTGCCGCTTTGCCGCTGCTCCTACGGGCCCTATGCCCGCGCCATGATTCGAATCTGCAAGGAAGAATCCTTTCATCAGCGTCAGGGTTTCGACCTGATGCTGACGCTGTGTCGCGGCACACCGAAACAAAAAGCCATGGCCCAGGACGCGCTCAACCGCTGGTGGTGGCCGGTGGTGATGATGTTCGGCCCAAGCGACAGCGCCTCGATGAATTCGGCCCAGACGATGAAATGGGGCATCAAGCGCATCAGCAACGATGCCTTGCGGCAGAAGTTCATCGATGCCACCGTGCCGCAGATCGAACTGCTGGGCCTGGCGCTGCCCGATGCCGAATTGCGATGGAACTCACAAACCGGTCATTACGACCATGGCCCGATCGACTGGTCGGAACTTGACCGGGTCATCGCCGGCCACGGACCCTGCAACCGGGAAAGGCTGGCTGCGCGGGTCAATGCCCATGAAAACGGCGCCTGGGTCAGGGAGGCCGCGCTGGCGCACGCTCGCAAACACTCGGCATATGCCGCCGGTGTCGCGGCGTGATGCGCGCTGAACTCGCACTGCGCTTGCGCTTGCGCTGCCCATCGAATCACTGAGCTTGCCGGAGAAGACGATGTCCGAAGCCGAATTTCCGCTGTGGGAAGTGTTCGTGCGCAGCAAGCAGGGGCTTGATCACAAGCACTGCGGCAGCCTGCATGCCGCCGATGCCCAGATGGCCCTGCGCATGGCACGCGATGTCTATACCCGACGGATGGAGGGCGTGAGCATCTGGGTCGTGCCGTCAGCGGCGATCACTGCCTCGCTGGCCGAAGAACAGTCGACCGACTTCGACCCGATGGCCGACAAGATCTACCGGCATCCGACCTTCTACGAATTGCCCGACGAAGTGAAGAACATGTAGCGGCCGCGACCTGCGCAGCATCGCGCAGGTCTGCCGCAAGGACAGCTCATGCCCGCCCCCGCCTTTCATACCGAGTATGTTTTACGTCTGGCCGACAGCACGCTGGTGCTGGGTCAGCGTCTGGCCGAGTGGTGCGGCCATGGCCCCATGCTCGAAGAGGACATCGCGCTCACCAATGTGGCGCTCGATCTTGTCGGACAGGCCCGTCTGCTGCTGTCTCATGTTGGCTCGATCGAGGAGAGCGGGCGCGACGAAGATGCGCTCGCCTACTTTCGCGGCGAGTCGGAATTTCGCAACTGGACACTGCTCGAGCTGCCCAATGGGGATGGCGCTCATCATGACTACGCCATCACGATCGCACGCAACCTGATGTTTTCGGCGCTGACTGTGCCGATGTGGGAAGCGCTGACAGCATCGAGCGATCAGACGCTGGCGCAGATCGCCGCCAAATCGGTCAAGGAGGCTCGTGCGCACCTGCGTCACGCGTCGGAATGGACGATCAGGCTGGGTGACGGCACGCAGATCTCGCACGACCGGATGCAGGCCGCCTTCGATCGACTGTGGCCCTATGCCAATGAATGGTGGGCCGACGATCTGATCGATGCAGCCGCCGCGAAAGCCGGTATCGGCCCGATGCTCGCCACACTCAAGCCCGCCTGGGACCGCACACTCGATGCAGTGCTGGCACAGGCCACGCTCACGCAGCCGATGCGCACCAGCTTCCTGTCGAGCGGCAAGCTCGGTCGGCACAGCGAACATCTGGGCTATCTGCTCGCCGAGATGCAGTCGCTGGCACGCAGCGATCCGGGGGCGCAATGGTGACCCGTGAGGTGATCCCTGCGGTGATCGGTGAGGCCGATGCGCTGCTCGCTCACGCTGCGGCGCTCGCCGCGTCGGTGCCCGACCCTGAGATCCCGGTGATCACGCTGGGCGACCTCGGCATCGTGCGATCGGTGCACCGCGAGGCCGGATGCGTCGTCGTCACGATCACGCCCACCTACACCGGCTGCCCGGCAACCGAAGTGATCGCAGACGATGTGCGGCAGATCCTTCGCGAGCACGGCTTTGTCGATGCACAGGTCCGCCTGACGCTCTCGCCGCCCTGGACCACCGACTGGATCACCGAGACCGGCCGTGAACGTCTGCGCGCCTATGGCATCGCGCCGCCGGGTCGCGGGCCTGCGGCGCAGGCGGCGGTGATGCGCTTCATGCCGCGCAGCCGGCAGGCGGCATCCCTTGCGGGATCAGTGCAGGCGGCACAAGACGCGCCGATCACCTGCCCGAATTGCGGTTCGACCGCGACCGAGCAGCTGTCTGCCTATGGATCGACGCCGTGCAAGGCGATCCATCGCTGTCTGGCCTGCCGCGAACCCTTCGACTACTTCAAGCCTTACTGAGCAAGCGCCGAATAAGCGCTGAAGGTCCCCCGGCGTAAACGCCTGGCAACAGCCGAACAACCACCGAACAAGCGTCGAACAGGCACCATGGCAATCCCGAGCTTTCATACGCTGACGATCCGCGAGGTCAGGCCCGAGACCGCCGATTCGATCTCGGTGGCCTTCGAGGTACCCGAGGCCTTGCGCGAGGCCTATCGCTTTCGCGCCGGCCAGTTCCTGACACTGCGCGCAAGCGTCGACAACGAGACGCTGCGCCGATCGTATTCGGTGTGTGTCGGCGAGCCCGACTACCAGGCCACCGGCGAGTTGCGGGTTGCGATCAAGCAGGTCGCGCAGGGTCGATTTTCAAAGTGGGCCAATCAGACGCTCGCTGCCGGCCAGTCGATCGACGTCATGACCCCGGACGGGCGCTTTGGCGTCGCGCCCCTTGCAGACCGCTCGCGGCATCATGTGGGGTTTGCCGGCGGATCTGGCATCACACCGATGCTCTCGCTGATCCGAACCCTGCTCGCTGCCGAGCCGTCCAGCCACTTCACGCTGGTCTATGGCAATCGCACTGTCGAGTCGATCATGTTTCTCGAGGCCCTGGCCGCCCTGAAAAACCGGTACATCGGCCGACTGGCGCTGATCCATGTGCTGTCGGACGAACCGAACGAAATCGATCTGTTCTCGGGCCTGCTCGATCTGACGCGCTGCCGCGAACTGCTGCGCACCCTGATCTCACCGCAATTGATCGACGAGGCCTTCATCTGTGGCCCGGCGCCGATGATGGATGCGGTCGAAGCGAGCCTGCACGAGGCTGGCGTTGCGGCTGAAAGGATCCATATCGAGCGCTTCGGTACGCCCGGGCCCGCGGCTTCGGTCGGGTCCGGCCAACCAGCAGGCGCACAAGGCACCGGATTACCACCGGCCGCGCACGCTGGCGAGGCAATCGGCGCAACGGTGGTGATCATCGCCGACGGCAAGACACGGCAACTGCGCATTGCGTCCGACGGACCATCGATTCTCGATGCCGGTCTGGCCGCCGGCGCGAATCTGCCCTATGCCTGCAAAGCCGCGGTCTGCTGCACATGCCGCGCCCGCGTGCTGGAAGGCGAGGTCAGAATGGATCGCAATTACACCCTCGAGCCCCAGGAGATCGCCAAGGGTTTCGTGCTGAGCTGCCAGTCTCATCCGGTGACCGAGCGCGTCGTGATCAGCTTCGACGAGCGCTGAGCATGGGCCGACCCAGGGCCATCGACCACGACCGGCAACGCGACCTGATCCTCACCCAGGCGACGTCCGCGTTTGCCGAATTCGGCTATCCGAGTGCCTCGATGGCCCAGCTCGCCGCAGCCTGTGGCCTGTCGAAGGCCGCGCTTTATCACTACTTTCCGGGCAAGGAGGCCCTGCTCTTCGAGTCACTCGACCGCTACACGCGCCGCCTGATCGAGAAGGTCGACAGCGTCCGGGCGCGCGGGCTGTCTGCGGCCGATGAACTCGCCGAGCTGGTGCGTACGCTGCTGATCGAATATCGCGATTCGCGCGAGCTGCATATCGCGCTGCTCAACGACGTGCGCTTTCTCGAGGCACCGCAGCGCGAGCAGATCCGCGCTCAGGAGCGCGCCGTCGTCGCAGCACTCGGCGAATGCCTTCTCAGGGTCGCGCCCGATCGTTTCAGCGCCGACGAGCGCACGCCGGCGACCATGGCGCTGCTCGGCATGATCAACTTCACCTTCGCCTGGCTCAGGCCCGACGGACCGATGAGCTACGAACGCTATGCCCGACTGGTGATCGACCTGTGGGAACGCGGCCTTCAAGCGCCTGCGCCGGGCGTGTCGTCGCAGCCCGTCGGGGCAGCGCAATGAGCGCGACACGGCCCCGGCTCAATATTGGCGTGCGCTCCGTATACTTCTGCCGAAACTCAGCCTGACGCATTTGAACCAACGCCCGGTGATCGCCCGGCGCCCCTCACCCAGGAGACTCCGATGAGCGCTTCCTTTGCCTCGCAGGCCGACCTCACCGAGAAGGTGGTCACCTTCACTCAGCTGTCGGCCAACTGCTGGGCCTACACCACCGAAGGCGACCCGAATTCGGGCGTGATCATCGGCGACGACGCCTGCATGGTGATCGACACCACCGCCACACCGGCCATGGCACAGGACCTGATCGCCCGCATTCGCGGCATCACCGACAAGCCGATCAAGTACGTGGTGCTCAGCCACTACCACGCGGTGCGAGTGCTCGGCGCATCAGCCTATTTCAAGGAGGGCGCCACCGAGGTGATCGCCTCGCGCGGCACCTGGGAGCTGATCGTCGAGCGCGGTGCGCACGACATGAAAAGCGAAATCGAGCGTTTTCCGAGGCTGTTCGCCGGCGTCGAATCAGTGCCGGGCCTGACCTGGCCGACCATGGTCTTCGAGCGCGAGCTGACCCTCCATCTGGGCAAGCTCGAAGTGCGCCTGATGCATCTGGGCGCCGGCCATACCAAGGGCGACACGATTGCCTGGGTGCACTCGCAGGATGTGGTCTTCTCGGGCGACCTGGTGGAGTACAACGCCGGCGTCTACACCGGTGACGCACAACTCGAGGAGTGGCCGGCAACACTCGAAAAGCTGCGCGCGCTCAAACCGCACAAACTGGTGCCCGGCCGCGGCGAAGCCCTGCTGACCCCTGCCGATTGCGACAAGGCAATCGAGTACACCCGAAAATGGGTGACCGATCTCTACAGTACGGCGCGCTCGGGCGTGGCCGCCGGCAAGGATCTCAAACAGGTGTTTGAAGATGTGCGCGCCGTGATGGACCCGGTCTTCGGCAAGGTCTTCATCTACGAGCACTGCCTGCCCTTCGATGTCTCGCGGGCCTTCGACGAAGCCAGCGGCATCCGGCATCCGCGCATCTGGACCGCCGAGCGTGACATCGAGATGTGGAAAGCCCTGCAAAGCTGAGAACTCGGAGACCTCACGACATGAACATCAAGCGACTGATCGAAATTTCTGAAAAGATCTTCCTGGTTCTGATCGCCGGCTTCACGGTGGCGGCGATGTTCCAGGAGGTGATGCGCCTGATCGAGCATCAGCACATCGAATTGAAGGACCTCCTGCTGATGTTCATCTATGCCGAGGTGCTCGGCATGCTGGCCGCTTTCTACAGCAGCAGCCGGATTCCGATCACGATTCCGCTGTTCATCGCGATGACCGCACTCAGCCGGCTCATCATCCTGCAGGGCAAGGAGGGCGATCCGTCGATCCTGCTCTATGAAAGCGGCGCGATCCTGCTGATCGCGATTGCCTGCTGGGTGATCAGCCGGCTGCGGACACTCGACTGAACGACGCGCTCGCAGGGCACTGAGCTCGTCGGCAAGCGCCGATGCGCCTGTGACCACTGCGGCGGCGGCTGCTGCTGCTGCGTCGGCTACTCGGCCTTGACGTTGGCCACCCGCACCACCTCGGCCCAGCGCGCGACATCCTCGCGAACGAAGGCGGCAAAGGCCTCGCCGCTGCGGGCATTCGGCGTCATGCCGCTTTTGCGCATCGTGCCCAGCACCGCCTCCTGCTTCATCGCGGCAGCGCTTGATTCGCGCAGGCGCGCCAGCACCGGCGCAGGCACACCGGCCGGTGCAAAAAGCGCCAGCCAGGCATCGGCCTCGACGCCGCTCACGCCGGCCTGCGCGAGGGTCGGCAGATCGGGCAGGTCGGGCGAGCGATTGGGCGAGGCCACCGCAATCGCTCGCAGCTTGCCTCCCTGAATCGCGGTCAGCACCGTCGGCGTGGTGGCAAAACTCAGGTTGACATGGCCACCGAGCAGATCGGTGAGCAGGGGTGCAGAGCCCTTGTAGGGCACATGAACGATGGCCGTGCCGGTGCGCACCTTGAAGAGTTCGAGCGCCAGATGCGAGGCCGATCCGAGGCCGGTCGAGCCGGCGGTCAGCCGACCGGGTTCCTTGCGAGCGAGCGCCACCAGATCGGCGGCGCTGCGCGCAGGCAAGTCGTTGGCAATCACCAGAATGTGCTGAAGATCAGCCAGGCCTGCGATCGGCACGAAGTCCTTGATCGGGTCATAGCCGCCGCCCTGGGGCAAGAGCGAAATATTGGTGGCATGGGTCTGGTTGGTGCCCAGAACCAGGGTATAGCCGTCAGGCGCCGACTGAGCGACCTTGCGTGTGCCGATCGCGCCGGCACCACCGGGCAGGTTCTCGACCACCACCGACTGACCGAGATCACGGGCGAGTTCGGCCGCGACCGCACGTGCCACGATGTCGCTCGGCCCGCCTGCCGGATAGGGCACAACGATCGTGATCGGGCGAGCCGGCGACCATGCGGCGCCCGTCAGCTGGGCCAGGGCCGATGGTGCACCGGCAGCCAGGGCGAGTGCGGCCACCGAGGTGCCCAGCGCGAGGAATTGTCGGCGATCAGTCATGGCAGGGTCCGGGCGGGTCGGAAAGCCTGCGAGCTTACCCGACGCCATGAGGCACGCGGCATGCGACCTGGCTGGCCGACCGCAAGGCCACTGTGGAATGAGGATTGATGCGCAGGCATCCTTCGGCCCCATCCAGCAAAAGTGATATCCGGCTTGTGAAAAACGGATTTTTTCTGATCCAATCCGCCCGGTTGCATCACCCTCGACAAACCCTGCGAAAAGGATCAGACATGAGGTTCAGCACTTCAGCGCTCGCCGCAATTGGACTTGCTATTACCGCCTCGGCACCGGTGGCCGTGGCGGCGCAGCCGGCCGACACCATCTATTTCGGCGGCGACATCCTCACGATGAAGGGCAAGACGCCGGAATACGCCAGCGCGCTGGCGGTGCGGGGCGGCAAGATCGCCTATGTCGGGCCGCGCAGCGGCGCAATGAAACTCAAGGGCGGCAGCACGCAGATGGTCGATCTGGCCGGCAAGACCCTGTTGCCCGGCTTCATCGACACCCACGGACACATGATCCTGTTCGGCAAGAACATGATGGACGCCGACCTCTTCAACACGCCCGACATTCCGGATCTGCTGGCGCGCATGAAGGCCCATGTCAGCAAGGTACCCGACGGGCAGTGGATCGTCGGCATGGGCTACAGCGCCCGCGGCATGAAAGAAAACCGCACGCCGACCATCGAAGAGCTCGACACGATCTCGGCCGATCGGCCGGTGATGATTGTCGATTCATCCGGCCATCTGGCCTCGGGCAACTCGGCGCTCTTCAAACTCACCGGCGTCAGCGCCGACACCAAAGATCCCGAGGGCGGGGTCTTTGCGCGCAAGGCCGACGGCAAATCGCTTGCCGGCCCGATGGAAGAGACTGCGCTCAATGCGGTGCGCATCAAGCGTCCTGCCTTTACCGGCGAACTCGCCGATCGGGTGGCCGCGGGCGCGGCCGGCCAATGGGCGCGATATGGGCAGACCACCGCGCAGGAATGTGGCCTGGGGCTGGGCGCCGATGACATCGACATTGTTCGCAACGCCATCGACAAGAAGGTATTGCCGATCGACCTCTATATCTGCGCCAAGGACACTGCCACTGACGACGCGGTCAATGCCGCCTACTCGATCGCCACCGAGTACAACGCCAAGCCCGACGGCACCTCGAAAAAACTGCTGGCGCTGCGCCCCGATCTGGACAAGCGCTATATCAATCGCGTGCGTCTGGGCGGCATCAAGTACTGGCTCGACGGCAGCCCGGACACCTGCTGGATGAGCGAGCCCTTCGCGGTCAATCCGCCCGGCAAGACCGGCTCATTCAAGGGCTACCAGCAGATTCCGAACGAGGCGCTCGATGCCACCTTCGACAAGTACTGGACGACCAACATGCAGATTCACATGCACATGCTGGGCGATGCCGCCGCCGACCAGGCATTGCAGGCCATCGAGAAGGCGAAGAAAAAATACGGCATGCGTGACCATCGCCCGGTGTTCATCCATGCCGCGGTGCTGCGCCCCGACCAGCTCGCACGCATCAAGGCGGTTGGCGCGATCCCGAGTTTCCTCACCACCACCCTGCCCAAGGGCGGCGATTCGATCGCGGTGCTGTGGGGGCCGCAGCGCACAGCATTCGCCAATCCGGCCAATACCTTCGAGAAGCGCGGCATGCCCTTTACCTTCTCGCACGATGCGCCGGTCACACCGATCCCCTCGGTGATGGCGCTGGTCGATGCCGGCGTCAACCGGACCTCGGGAAGCGGCAAGGTGCTCGGCCCCGACGAGCGGGTCACGCCTTATGTCGGACTGCGCGCAGTGACCGCGATGGCCGCCTTCCAGATCAAGGAAGAAAAGACCAAGGGCACGCTCGAGACCGGCAAGCTCGCTGATCTGGTGGTGCTGGAAAAAAACCCGCTGAAGGTCGATCCGGCAAGCATCAAGAACATCCAGGTGGTCGAGACGATCAAGGAAGGCACAACGGTCTACAAGCTGGGGGTGACCAAGCCCTGATCGACGTGCTCGCTTCACAGGCCCGTCGTGATCTGCCACGATGGGCCTGAGATGGCCGCCTCGAGCCGTCCAGCGAGGAGACCCCCATGCAGATCGATTCCCCTGATCGACGGCTGATTCATCGCGCCGCACTCGCAGCACTCGGCGCGGCCGCCCTGCCCGGCGCCCATGCCCAAGCCTGGCCCACCAAGCCGATCCGAATTTTCTGCGGCTTTGCGCCGGGTGGCACCACCGACCCCTATGCACGAATGCTCGGCGACTACATGAGCCAGAAGCTCGGTGTGCCGGTGGTGGTTGAAAACCGCGTCGGCGCGGGCGGTTTCATCTCGCTCGAGGCGCTGTCGCGGGCTGCGCCCGACGGCTACACCATCGGCATCACCACCTCGACCTCGGTCTGGGGCAGCCGGGCCCTGTATCGAAAACTGCCCTTCGATGCCGACAAGGATTTCACGCCGATCTCGCTGCTGCCGGTGGGGCCATTGCTGATGGCAGTGGCCACCGATTCGCCGGCCAGGACGGTCAAGGACTGGATCGAGATCGCCAAAACCAAGCAGACCTCGATGGCGAGCTATGGTCAGGCTTCGGTCCCGCATCTGGCAGCGGCCGACTTCAATGCCCGCTTTGGCACGAAGATCGAGGTCATCCACTACAAGGGCGAAGGCCCGATGTGGATCGACGTCGTAACGGGTGTGGTGCAAGGCGGCATCGGCAGTTATGTCGCGCTGTCGCCGCATCTGGCCAAAGGGACGGTGCGGGTGCTCGCCTCGGTGGGCAGCGAGAAGTCGCCGAAACTGCCGCAGGTGACCTCCTTCGTCTCGCAGGGCTTTGAAGGGCAGGTCTTCAAGCTCGACGGCTGCCTGGCGATGCTGGCGCCAACCGGCACACCGGCCGACATCGTCAAGCGCATGGGTGACCTGTTTGTGGAGGCGGCCGAGTCACCTAAGGGACTGGCCCTGCGTGATGCCTTTGCCATCGATGCCAAGCCCACCACGACCGCGGTGGCGCAGCAGCGCTGGCGCGACGAAAGCCCGATCTGGGTGCGTCTGACCGAGCAGACCGGGATCAAGCTCGACTGAGACCAGGCCCGCTTGAACTAGGCGCGCCGGATCTCGAACTGAGCCACCGCATGCGACAGCCGCTCGGCCTGATCTTTCAGGCTGAGCGCGGCTGCCGCGCTTTCCTCGACCAGGGCTGAATTCTGCTGGGTCATGCCGTCGAGTTCGCCGACCGCCTGATTCACATGGGCGACGCCCTCGCTCTGCTCGTGGGTGGCCCGGCTGATCTCGGCGATCAGCGAGCCGGTCTCCTGCACCGATTCAACGATGCGCCGCATGGTCGCACCGGCTTCGCCCACCCGCTGCGAGCCCTGCTCGACCCGCACAACCGACTCCTCGATCAGCAACTTGATCTCGCGGGCAGCATCGGTGCTGCGCTTGGCCAGTGAGCGAACTTCTGCCGCCACCACCGCAAAACCACGGCCCTGCTCGCCGGCACGAGCGGCTTCGACCGCTGCATTGAGCGCGAGGATATTCGTCTGAAAGGCAATGCCATCGATCACGCCGATAATGTCGCCGATCTTGCGGCTGCTCTGCGTGATGCCGGCCATGGTCGAGACCACGTCCTCGACCACCTGGCCACCGTCGGCCGCCACCTTGGACGCTGCGAGCGACAGGGCTTCGGCGCGTTCGGCATGGTCGGCGGTCTGTCGCACGGTGGCGGCAAGCTCCTCCATCGACGAGGCGGTTTTCTGCAGATTGGCAGCGGTCTGCTCGGTGCGCTCCGACAGATCGCCATTGCCTTGTGCGATCTCGCCCGACGCAATACGCACCGATGCGGCCGAGGCCTCGACCTCCTGCATCACCGCACCGATCCGCTCGATCGACTCGTGCAAAGCACGCCCGAGCGGCGTCTCGACCCGCACCGATGACAGATCGAGACACAGGCGGTCGGCGCTGCCGCGCATCGATTCGGTCACTCGCGCAAGCTCGGTGCCAAGGCGGGCATCGTGGCTGAGTTCGAGAGCCATGAAGATCTGCAGCGCAGACTGCACCACCACATAAGAGGCATGCATTGCGACCAGCGCCCAGCTCGACTGCGCAAAGCAGATCGGGCCCCAGCCCCACTGCTGAAAGAGATTGAAGCTCACGTGATGCAAGGCAATGGTCACCGCTCCCACCAGGATCGGCTTCCAGTCGCGATAGGCCAGCAGAAACGCCAGCCCGACGAAGACGCCGAAGTGCGCCTCGTGCAGTCCGTTGGACAACTGGATCTGCAGCGCGGTGATCGCCATGAAGGCGAAGGCCATGTAAAGCCGCGTTACCAGGCGGCCTGGCTGGGTCATGACCAGGAAGGCCGCGATGCCGACAACCGGCACGCCGATGCCGAGCGCCAGGTCGAGTCGACTGAAGTAGAGCGACAAGCCGATGGCGGCGAGCTCGCAGATCGCCAGAACCGCCAGCAGCCAGCGGTCGGCACGGGCATAAAGGGGCGTCATCGGATCGGCTGCGTTGTCAGGGCTGGAGATCGGCATGGCAAGGGCTGAGGTACGGGTTGCGTTCATGGCGTCGATCATGCGATCTCGCACGAAGTCGGATCAGTCAATGAGCGGCGTGCTGCTTGGGCAGTTAGAGCGATCGCGGCGGCGGCAGTGCATGGCCAAGCCAGGGCAAAAAAAGGGCACACCGTCTGGTGTGCCCCGAATCAACGCGGCTGTGTCAGGCCGCGCGCGATCAGGCTCCGGGCTTAGGCGATGGTGGCGGGACGGGGCGTGCGCCCGGGGCGCCGGGTGCACCAGGGGGGCAAGCGCGGCCACCAGGGCCACCAGGGGGGCGCATGGCGTCGCGAAACGCCTTCATTTCATCCTGCGACAACTTGCCGTCCTTGTTGATATCAGCCGCATCAAAGGCCTTGAGTTCTCGGGCAAGTCGCGCCTGATTGGCGGCCTCAAGCTCGGCACGGCTGATCTGGCCGTCGGCGTCGGTATCGAGCCAGCTCATCATCGCGCCATGAGGCATGCCGGGGCCACCGGGGCCACAGTGGCCGCCGCGATGTCCGCCTGACGGCCCACCTGGTCCCGGCATGGCGGCCGGTGGCGGTGCGGCAGCGGGCGGCGAAGCGGGAGATGTGACCGGGGGTGTGGCCGAGGACTGCGCCGAGGCGAGGCCGGCGCCCAAGGCGGCAAGCAGGGCAGCGCCTGACAGCAGGACTCGGATAGCGGATTGGTTCATCTGGGAGCTCCATCGGTCAATGAGGAAAGCCGATGCTCGCAGGGCACGCGAGGATCCGCCATCGGGATTACGTCAGCTTGCCGCTGTTACAGGTCGGGCCAGCGCACCTTTGCCATGTCGCGACGCTATCTGACGCGGCTCTCGGAGAAAACGGGGGGTACGGGCTGGCGTTGCCGGGCTACTGTCATTGCACGTCTGTCAGAACTGTCTCCAGACCGATAAAAAATTCCTCGGCTACGGGCTTGGCTCGCATCAGCATTCGAAGCGTGAGGGTTGAAAGCGAACCCGTAAGGATCTTCAGGCGCTCTGCTTTGAGCGGTGTCCGATCTGTCGGCTGAAATGACAAAACCCTAAAAAAGTGAGCATAAAAATGAGTTCGATGCTTCGCAAGGCTTCAATCGTCCTGGCTGAATTTGCCTTGATGGGCATTCTCGCGTGTGGTGCAACGCACAGCCTGGCCAACCCTGTCGTATACGACGCCGGGGCGCAGTTCAACAGTACGCAGGGTGGCAGCACCGGCGTGTGGACCTACGGCGGTCTCAATGGTGCCGGGGGAACATTCACCCAAGCCCCCGGCTTATCGGGCGGCAATTTCCTGGGATCCGGCGGGGGTCCCTATCTGCTGATCGGCGGTGCTTTCATGCACCCGGGCTGTGTGGGTGTTGGCGACGGAACGTGCCAGGCCAACATGGCGTTCGCCGACCTTCGCTTCACGGCCCCCACGGCTGGGAACTACACGGCGACCTTCCAGGTCAAACTGGCCGATCCAGCTAACAATCCTTTTACCTGCAACGGATGCCAGATCGCCACCGGCGGCTATCCCGATTACCGCCGGGACGGCGTGACGATGTGGCTGGGGAACACCTCCAAGGAGCTGTCGACTTGGCAGGGCGAGGCGACCGTGGCCCAGTCGTTCACTTACCAGACTTTGACCCAGACGTTCACGCTGGCCGCCGGGCAGTTCATCGACTTTGCCGTCGACCATAACGGCGCCCGCAGCTGCACGACCTGCACGCCTGCAACCCGCTTCAACCTCTACGATTCCACCAACTACCTTGCGTCGGTCACGAATGAATCGGCTGTCCCGGCACCTGCCTCGATCGCGCTGTTTGGCGCCGGGCTGATCGGCATTGGCCTTTCGCTGGGCAAGCGTCGCGGGCGCTCTCTCGCAGCCGTCTGAAACCCTGCCGCGCCTTGCGATCGCGCGGCAGCGTCAATCGCCTTTGCTATCCTGCGACGCCGTCTGACGCGGCACTCAGAGGGAATCAGAGATGAAACTCGCCACTTTGAAGGATGGCAGCCGCGACGGGCAACTGGTCGTGGTCAGCCGTGATCTTGCCAGCGCGCACTTTGCCCAGTCGATTGCACCGACCCTGCAACGGGCGCTCGACGACTGGGCCTTCATGGCGCCGCATCTCGAGGACCTGTCGCTCACGCTCAATGCCGGACGCGCCCGGCATGCCTTCGCGTTCGATGCGACCCAGTGCATGGCGCCGCTGCCGCGTGCCTTCCAGTGGCTCGACGGCTCGACCTATGTCAATCATGTCGAGCTGGTGCGGCGTGCCCGCAAAGCCGAGATGCCTGAGCGCTTCTGGCACGACCCGCTGATGTATCAGGGCGGATCAGACGATTTTCTGGGGCCGTGCGACGAGGCCCTTTTTGCCAGCGAAGACTGGGACATCGATTTCGAAGCCGAGCTGGCGGTGGTCACTGACGATGTGCCGATGGGCGCCTCGCCCGAGCAGTGCGCCGATCACATCCGGCTGCTGATGCTGGCCAACGACTGGAGTCTGCGCAACCTGATCCCCGACGAGCTGGCCAAGGGTTTCGGCTTCGTTCACGGCAAGCCGGCCACTGCATTTTCGCCGGTCGCGGTCACGCCAGACGAGCTCGGCGCTGCCTGGATCGAGGGGAAAGTGCATCGACCGGTGCTGTGTCACTGGAACGGCCGCAAGGTGGGTGAGGCACAGGCTGGCGACGACATGGTGTTCGACTTTCGCCAGCTGCTGTCGCATGCGGTCAAGACGCGGCGCACACGTGCCGGCAGCATCATCGGCTCAGGGACGGTCTCGAACAAGGACGCCTCGAAGGGCTGGTCGTGCATCGCCGAGGTGAGGGCGCTCGAGATGATCGAATCCGGTGTCGCGCAGACCGGCTACATGGCCTTTGGCGACACCGTGAAAATCGAGATGATCGGTTCGGATGGCCAGTCGGTGTTCGGCGCGATCGAGCAGAAAGTCGGCAAACTGCGCTGATTCATTCGCCCGGTTGATTCGCCCGGTTCTTGAGCTGATTCACGCGCTGATCGTTCGCTGATCTTTCGCTGACCATCCGCTGATCGGGGTGGTGAAGCTCAGGACCTCGGGGAAACCGTCAGCGTTCCCTTCATCCCGGCTTCGTAATGCCCGGGCTGGAAACACGCAATGCCGAGTTCGCCGCTCTTGTCGAAGGTGCGAAGCACTTCGCGACTTTGTCCGGCCTCGACGCTGATCGCTGAATCGGCGTGATGGTGCGCGGCACTGCCTGACGTCATCTCGCGCTGATGCTCGGCCAATTCGGCGGCCGTGCCGATGACGAGTTCATGGGGCAGTTTGCCGCGGTTGATGACCACCAGCTTCACCGGCTCGCCGACAACGACCGTGAGCGCCGACGGCGAAAAGCGCATGTCGTCGTCCAGCTCGATTCGCAGTTCACGCGCGGCGGATGAAGCACCTGCTGCTGCCTGCGGTGACGTCGTGTCGGAGGGCGACGAACCGGGGACTGCAGCAGGCGTCGGTGACGGCGAAACGTCGTGGGAATGCTCGGTCGACGGGGTCTGGGTAACCTGGGTCGACGGCGCGTGACCGTGATCATGATCATGGTCATGATCGTCCCCACCGGCCAGCATCTGCCAGGCGATCAGACTGCCGGCCAGCACCGCAGCCCCTGCACCCAGACCGTAGCCGAGCACGGTCCGCAGCGGCGCGCGGTCGCGACCCTGCATCAGCCAGTAGGCCAGCAGACTCATCGCAAAGCCCAGTGGCACCACCCAGGCACTGCGGGCCGGCGAATCGGGAAAGTGCTGCAAGCCGCCGGTAAAGAAACCCAGGCCGATTGAGGACACGATGCCCAGACCGAGCAGATCGACCCAGCGCTGGCTGCCATCGGGCGAGGCCCGCATCTCGAGGATGCCACCCAGCAGATAGGCGAGCACACCGACGCCGGCGGTCAGCAGCGAACGCTCGCCGCTGAAAAAGCCATGGTTGACCGCACCGGCGATGAAGCTGATGCCGGCGTATTTGCAAAGGGTGGCGAAGTGCGCTGTCGGAAGATTCATCGTCGACGGAACATCACACTTCGCGGTGGCTCTCTAGCTCAAGGGCGCGGCTGGGCGATAATCGGTCAGACATCCTGATGAGAGAGAGACATGTCCGTTCTGATCATGAGCAAGCCCATTCCCCACGAGGGCTTCGTGAATGCCTTGCGTGAAGGCGGTTTTCCGCATCCGGTTCATACCTCGCTCGACGACGTCGACCCGCTGTCTGTGCGCTGGCTGATTGCCTGGCGACTGCCGGCCGGGGTGCTCCCGAAACTGCCCAATCTCGAGCTGCTTTACTGCTGCGCGGCAGGTGCCGACAAGCTGCTTGCCACCCCTGACCTGCCGGCCTCGCTGCCGGTTTCGCGGGTGTCGGACGATGCCCAGGCGATTGAACTGGCGCAATACGTTGTGCATGCCGCACTCGACCATCTGCGACTGGCGCCCCTCTATCGCACCCAACAGGCCGCCCGCGACTGGAGCCGTCACCGTTCGAAGTCGATGGGCATCCCGGCGCTGGTACTCGGGCTGGGGCCAATCGGCGTGCGCATTGCGCAGTCGCTTGCGATGTTGGGTTTCGATGTTTCCGGCTGGAGCCGCACGCCGCGCGAGCTGCCCGGCATGAAAACCTTTGCCGGTGCCGACGGACTGGCGCAAGCGCTGCCGCGGGCCAAGGTGCTGGTGTGTGCGCTGCCGCTCACGCCGCAGACCACCGGCCTGATCAATGCCGATCTGATCTCGCAACTGCCGCGCGGAGCGATCTTCGTGAACATCGGTCGGGGCGGCCAGGTGATCGAGGCCGATCTGATCGCAGCGCTCGAATCGGGCCAGCTCGGCGGCGCGAGCATCGACGTTCAGGTCAACGAGCCGATGGCCGCCGACGATCCGCTCTGGACCGCACCCAATCTGACGCTCACGCCGCATGTCGGCGGCCAGCTCGATCCGGGCGCCGTGATCGGGCAGTTCATCGAGGCGGTCGATCTGCTGAAACAGGGCAAGCCCCTGCGCCAGCGGGTCGATGCGGCACGCGGTTATTGATCCGGAACAAGCGACCTGCCAACCCTTTCGACAGCAGACGAGGTGATCGATGACTTCCATTCCCGGACCTTTTGACTTCAGCAAGATGGCCGCAGGCGGATTCGGGCAAATGCTCGATGGGGTCGAGATGGTCAAGCGCGCCTGGTCGAACTTCAATGTTCCCAGCGCCATGCTGCCAACTGTCGATCTCGATGAGCTCGACAAGCGGATCGCCGACCTCAAGGCGGTCGAGCAGTGGCTCAATGTCAACCAGAGCATGCTGCACAACACCATCCAGGGGCTCGAAATCCAGCGCGGCACGCTCGCTGCAATCAGGGCGTTCAGCGAGCAGGCCGGCATGCCGTCGCCGATGGCCGCGATGGCCTCGATGTCGAAAACCGCCAGTCCGACGCCCAAGGCCTCGCCCTTTGCGACCGACGGCTGGCCGATGAAGCCGCCATCTGCCCGACCCGAGCCCGAAGCGGCGGCAAAGCCTGCCCAGGCCGCCCCCCGGGCGCAGCCGCAGGAGCCGCCGCAAAAGCCGCCGGCCCCCGAGGCTGCGGCACAGGCCGAATCGGCCCCGGGCATCGACCCGAGCGCCTGGTGGACGATGCTGCAAAACAGCTTTTCGCAAATTGCTCAGGCTGCGGCCAGCGCCTCACTCGTGCCCGGACTTGCTGCCGGCAGCAAGTCGGCCAGCGGCGCGCGCCCGAAAACCGCCACCAAAGGCGGCTCGGTGAGTAAAAAGCCGGCCTCGGCAAGCAAGCGGCAACGCGCCGCACCGGCCAAGCGCAGGGCTTCATGACGCGCTTTCGGTATGGCCATGCCACCCATCCCAACTGGCGCATGGCCACCGAACTGGCGCTGGCCCAGGTCGAAGGCCGGATCAACCAGCCCGGCTGGGCCAAGGATGCCAATCTGGGCGTGGTCTATCTGAGCGCCGAGTACGCCCCGCACACCCGCGACATCGTCGCGCTGCTCGAAGAACGCACCGGCGTGCGCGACTGGGCCGGCACCTGCGGCCATGCCATCGTCTCGACCGGTGTCGAATACGACAGCGAACCGGCGATCGCCATCATGCTGCTCGATCTGCCCGACGACAGCTTCAGCGTCTTTTCCGGGGCGACACCACCGCCCGCGGCGGGCGAGCGCACCCACAGTGGCGCGGTGGCCGCCCAGGCCGCGCTGATCCATGCCGATCCGGCCACGCCCGACCTGGCCGAACTGGTCGGCGATATGGCCGGCAAGGTCGGCGGCGGCATGATGTTTGGCGGCAGCGCAAGCGGGCGGGCCGAGCCGCTCGTCCAGGTCGCCAATCAGGTGCTCTCAGGCGGCCTGTCGGGCGTGGTGTTTTCGTCCGAAGTCGACCTGCGCATGCGGGTGACCCAGGGCTGCCGCCCGCTGGCGGGTGAGCATGTAATCTCGGCCTGCCAGTCCAACCTGATCCGCACGCTCGATGGTCGCCCGGCACTGGACGTGCTGCTGGCCGACCTCGGTGTCTCGGAGGCCGCGCGGGCCAGCAGAGACGGCGAGACCCTGCTGCGCGCGCTGCCGGCCGAGCGGGTGCGCAACGGTCTGCTGGTGGGACTGGCCGACGGCGACGCACCGCCGCGCGGCCCGCGTCCGGGCTTTGGCGACTATGTCGTTCGCAATCTGGTGGGCATCGATCCGCACAACCGGCTGCTGGCGGTGGCCGCCGTACCGCAGGAAGGCGACCGGGCGGTCTTCTGCACGCGCGATGCGCAGGCGGCCCGTGCCGATCTGATGCGCATCTGCACCGAACTGCGCGAAGAACTCGAAACCGATTCGCTGGAAATACGCGGCGCAATCTATGTGTCCTGCGTTGCACGCGGCCGGGCACTCTTCGGGTCGGGCTCGGTGGAAGTCGGCCTGCTGCAGGCGCAGCTCGGCGAGTTTCCGCTGGTGGGGTTTTTCGCCAACGGCGAGATCGCCGATCACCGGCTCTATGGCTATACCGGCGTGCTGGCGCTGTTTACCGGTCCGGCCGCCGTCGATGCCTGAGCACTGATGCACGCCTCTTACGCAAGCTCCTGAACCAACTGCCGCAGGCTGCACGACTTTGACGAGCGCCAACCCGTCGATCCCATCCGGCCATCTTCATCAAAGCGATCGTCTTGCCATGACCGACATTTACTCGATCGTTCTGGCCGCAACGCTGCTGTTGCTGACGTTCAATCCGGCCTGTGCTCAGGAGCGAACCAGTCGCTTCGAAATCGAGGCCGGCGTGATCACCACCCAGAACATGGAGATTCACGGCTACAACCAGGGCAATGCCACTGCGGGATGGAAAAAGAGCGGCGCAGATGTCAGGGTCGAATACTGGACCACCAAACAGAATGACTGGAACTACGGCGTAGTCTTCCAGCCGCTGAATCTGAATTATTCGGGGGTGCTGACGAATAATCTGAATTATCAGGGCCAGGTATTCCATGCGGGCGATCCGGCAACATTGAGCTACCAGTTTCCAACCCTGAGATTCACCGCCAATTATCCGGTCTTCGAATCAGGCGCCGGCGACAGCTATCTGAGGGCCGGCGGATCGCTGATCGTTCGCTACGCAAGGATCGGACTGTCGAGCCCGACCAGCTCGTTTGTCAGCACCAATCTGATCGCCCTGCCGACCTTCAATATTGAAGCCAGCAAAGCGATTGGAAACGGCTACAGCCTCTTCACCCGATCGGACTTTCTGCCGAGCATCGACGGCAATGTGCTCCTTGACGGGCTGTTTGATATTTTCATTGGGTTGCGAAAGTCGCTTGGCGACGGGAAATCACTGGATGCGGGATTGAGAATGTTTTTCGGGGGATACAACCCGAATACGCCGGATGATTATGCCAACCGGATCTTCTTCAATTCGTTTGTCGTTCGCTACTCATGGTGAGTCGCCAGCGGGCGACCTGCGGCGAAATGTCGTGCAGACCGGTCAGCACCTCGACGCCGTCCAGACGATTACGGCGAAGCGCCGGACTGTCGCCGCCCGCCCAGATCCGGGTTGAGGCAGGCAGCTTTTCGCGCAACTCGGTCAGTGAGTCGATCACCTGCGCGGCGTTGAGAGCGCTCGAAAACGACAGCGCGAGCACATCGGCGCGATGCGCCCTGGCTGCCAGCACCGCATCCCACAGCGGCGTCTGCACGCCGAGCGACAGGCAGCGACAGCCCTGCAATGACAACAGGGATTCGGCCATCAGCAGGCCCAGGCCATGGGGTTCGCCGGGGATAGTGGTGAGCATGACGGTGGGCGGCGCGCCGGACGAGCTGATCGAGGCCAGGGCGCCGCGCATGACGGTTTGCAGCGACTCGACGCTCAGGCGCTCGTCGAAGATTTCGAGCTCGCCGCGCGACCAGACCTCACCGATCAGGCCGGTCAGCGGCGCCGCGACATCGAACACAAAACGCTCGAGGCCCAGTCGAAGCAGGGACTGCGCGAGCGAGCGGCGCAGCGCTTCGGGTTGGCGCGAGTAGATCAGGGCAAGGTATTCGCCGACATCGGTGGCAGCGAGCCCGGCTGCCGAGAGGTGCGCGGGCGCGGCTGCCGACCCCTGGCGCTCCTGACGGCCCAGCACCATCAGTGCAGTCATCGGCAGGTGGATCAGCTTGCCGGGTCGATGGCCGGCATCCATCAGCCGTCGCAGCACGCGCAGCTTGTCAACCTGATCGATCGGGTAGAGTCGCTCGCCAAAGGCATCGCGCCCTGGGTTCGGAAAGCCGTAACGGCGCTCCCAGACTCTCAGCGTGTCTTTGGTCAGGCCGGTATCGCGCTCGACCGCGGCAATCGATCGCGGTGCAGCCTCGACGGCGTTTGGGTCAGTCATTCAAATCACGTTGTCCTGGACATTCATTGACCGAGCCGGCTCCGACACTTAGTATAAGACTGACGATTTCTATTTGGCCAGGACAAACCGTTGTTCGAATTTAACAATCTTCTCGACAAGTCGCGCTGCGGTTCGGCAATTGTGTTTTCGCTGCTCGTCGCGAGTTCATTTGTCCTGGACAAATCGGCGTTCGCCGGCGATGACGCGACAGCCGGTCAGCCTGGACCCGTGCGGATCGCGGCGACCGCCGGCGTGACGCCCGCCGCCCCCGCCGCCCCCGCCGCCTGCCCGACCCTGCTCGATCGCACCGCCCTGCGCCTGCAGGACGATGTACCCCAGCGGCTGTGCCAGTACGCCGGCCAGGTCACGCTAGTGGTCAATACCGCGAGCTATTGCGGCTACACGCCCCAGTACAAAGGCCTTGAGGCGCTCTATCGGCGATACCGGGCCCGAGGCTTCGTGGTGCTGGGCTTTCCGTCGAACGACTTCGGCCAGCAGGAACCCGACAACGCCAAGCAGATCGCCGACTTCTGCTTTAACACCTATGGCGTCGAGTTCCCGATGTTTTCAAAGACCGTCGTGTCCGGCCCGAAAGCCGACCCTTTCTTCGTCGCACTCGCGCGCGACGGCGGATCGGCGCCGAAATGGAACTTCCACAAGTACCTGATCGGGCGCGACGGCAAGCTGATCGCGAGCTATCCGACCGCGGTCGAGCCGCTCGATGCCCGACTGACCCGAGACATCGAACAGTCGCTCGCACGGTGATGCCCGCATGAAAATCGCAATCGTCGGCGGCGGCATCGCCGGTCTGGCCACCGCCCACCGGCTGGCCGCGCGGCATCGGGTCACGCTCTACGAGGCGGCCGACTATGTCGGCGGCCATACCAATACCGTCGATGCCACTGTCGGCGGCATCACCTATCCGGTCGATACCGGTTTTCTGGTTTTCAACGAGCGCACCTATCCTCACCTGATCGCGCTCTTCGAGACGCTCGGCGTGCCGACCGCCCACTCCGACATGTCGTTTTCGGTCTCGGTCGGGCCGCATGACTTCGAGTGGTGCGGCAGCGACCTGGCGTCGCTCTTTGCGCAACCCTCGAACGCGCTGTCGCCACGCTTCTGGTCGATGTTGTCGGACCTGATGCGGTTCAACCGTCAGGCCACAGCACTCGCCCGCGACCGGGCGCAGTCAGCCGAGGCGGCCGTGCCGCTGGGCGAGTGGCTGGTCGCCAACCACTATGGCGCACCGTTTCGCAACGGCTATCTGCTGCCAATGGCCGCAGCGATCTGGTCATGCCCGACCAAGGCGATGCTGGCCTTTCCGGTGGGCAGTTTCGCGCGCTTTTGCGACAACCACGGTCTGCTGCAGATTGCCGACCGGCCGCGCTGGTTCACGGTGCAGGGCGGCGCCCGCCAGTATGTCGAGCGCATCCTGGCCAGGCTGACCGACGTGCGCCGCGCCACGCCGGTCAGACGTGTCGAGCGCGATCTGGACGCCACCGGCAGGCGCCGGGTCACGGTGGTCACCGATCACGGCCGCGAGAGCTTCGATCATGTGGTGCTGGCCTGCCACAGCGACCAGTCGCTCGCCCTGCTCGACCAGGCCAGCGACGACGAGCGCGCCATCCTGAGCGCGGTGCCCTACCAGCCCAACCGCGCCTGGCTGCATACCGACCTGGCCCTGATGCCGAAGCGGCGCCGGGCGTGGGCGGCCTGGAACTACCTCAGCCGGGGGCGCTTTGGTGCCGGGCCGGATGAGGGCCCGGGCGCTGCGGACGACCGGTCTTCGGTTGCAGTGACCTACTGGCTCAACCGCCTGCAGCCCCTGCCGTTCACACAGCCGGTGATGGTCACGCTCAACCCGCTGGTGCCACCGCGCGAGTCGCTCACCCTGCAGACCTTCGACTATGCCCATCCGGTGTTCGACCTCGGCGCGATGGCCGCGCAACGTCGCCTGGGCGAGGTCCAGGGCGTTCGCAACACCTGGTTTGCCGGCGCCTGGACCGGCTACGGATTCCATGAAGACGGGCTGAAATCCGGACTGGCGGTGGCCAGCGCCCTGCTCGACATCGGCGAGTCGGGCAGCGACAGCCATACGCAGCGCGGTGTCGACGATTCGCTGGCCGCAGCCGCATGATTGCGACCACCTGATTGTGACCATCCGATCGCGACCATCCGACTGCAATCGACTGACTGCCTCCCACTGACTGATATGCCGGCCCCGCAGACTGCACTCGCCCCCGACACGCTGACTGCCCCGCAGCGCGTGGCGCTCGAGGGCGCGCCGCTGCAACTCGGCTTCGGGCCGATCCGCCATGTGCGGCTGCGCCCGGTCCACCACGCCTTCAGCTATCCGGGCTTTTTCATGCGCCTGCGCATCGACGGCGACTTCGCCGTCCGCGCCGCGCAAGGGCTGGGCCGCTGGTTCGGTTTCGAACGCCGCGCACCGATCTCGTTTCATGCCGCCGATCATGGCGACGGCCACACGCCGCTTGAGGACTGGATCCGCAGCCGCTGCCGGGAGGCTGGCGTGAACGCCGACGGCCCGATCTGGCTGCACACCTTCCCGCGCATGCTGGGCTATGCCTTCAAGCCGGTCAGTTTCTGGTTCTGTCACCGCGCCGACGGCGAGCTGGTCACGGTGATCGCCGAGGTGAACAACACCTTCAACGAGCGGCACTGCTATCTGCTGTCACAACCCGATGGCGCCCCGCTCTCGCAGGGTCGGGCGATGCAGGCCACCAAGGTCTTCCATGTATCGCCGTTCTGCAGCGTCACCGGCAGCTACACCTTCCGCTTTTTCAACCGCGCCGACCGGGCGCTCGCCCGCATCGACTATCACGACGAAGAGGGGCCGCTGCTGCTGACCAGCTTCAGCGGTGCCATGGTGGCAGCGAGTCGCGCTACAGTGCGGCGGGCGATCGTCGGACAGCCGTTTTTCACGATCGGCGTCATCACCCGGATTCATCTTCAGGCACTGCGCCTGTGGCTGGCCCGCGTACCGTTTCACCGCAAACCCGAACCCCCAGAAGCTTTCGTTTCCAGAGGCCTTCCATGAACCGTTCTGCGCCCGGACGCTCGATGCTCGATCGAGAGTCCACCGCACTCATGAATCCTGCTGCCTCGCCGCTGCTCGAGCGCGAAGCCCGGACCGGCCTGGCGGCGGTGCTCGCTGCCGAGCACCCGCCTGCCGCAGCGCACGCCATCCTCTCGCTGCTCGAACGGCTGCAGGTCGGCCGACTGCTGGTGACAACGCCTGCGGGTGCCTCGCTCAGCTTCGGACACGGCGAGCCGCATGCCGCGATCCGGCTCTCCAACTGGAAGGTCTTCGGCGCCTCGCTGTCGCGCGGCGATATCGGCTTTGCCGAGAGCTGGATCAGCGGCGACTGGCAGACCGACTCATTGCCGGCGCTGCTCAAGGTGCTGGTCGCCAACCGTGAAGTCATCGAACGGGCCATCTATGGGCACTGGTGGGGTCAGGCGCTCTACCGCATCAAGCACCTGCTCAACCGAAACAGCAAAGCCGGGTCGCGCCGAAACATCCATGCGCACTATGACCTGGGCAATCCCTTCTATGCGGTCTGGCTCGACCCGAGCATGACCTATTCGAGCGCGCTCTTTGGCAACGAACCGGCCCGCTCGCTGCAGGACGCCCAGACCGCCAAGTATCGACGCATCCTCGATCAGCTCGCGCTGGCGCCCGGTGCCCGGGTGCTCGAGATCGGTTGCGGCTGGGGCGGATTTGCCGAACTCGCCGCCCGCGATGGCCTGCATGTCACCGGCCTGACCCTCTCGACCGAGCAGCATGCCTGGGCCACACGGCGCCTGGCCAATGCCGGCCTGGCCGAGCAGGCACGCTTCCTGTTACAGGACTACCGCGACGAGAAGGGGCAGTTCGATGCGATCGTGTCGATCGAGATGTTCGAAGCGGTCGGTGAGCGTTATTGGCCGAGCTATTTCGAGACGCTGCAGCGCTGCCTTCGACCCGGCGGGCGGGCAGTCGTGCAGACCATCACCATCGACGACACCCTCTTTGAGCGGTATCGCCGCGGCACCGACTTCATCCAGCAATACATTTTTCCGGGCGGCATGCTGCCCTCGCCCGAGGTGTTCTCGCACCAGGCCCGATCGGCCGGACTGGCCGTCGACGACGCCTTCGGCTTCGGCCTCGACTATGCCCGCACGCTCGCGATCTGGCGCGACAGCTTCCTCGAGTCGCTGCCGCAGATCACCGCGCAGGGCTTCGATGCGCGCTTCGCGCGCACCTGGGAGTTCTACCTTGCCTACTGCGAAGCCGGCTTCGCGCAGCGCTCGACCGACGTGGTGCAGTTCACGCTGCGCCGGGAGCGCTGAGCCGTGTCATCACCCGCGCCACGCAAGCCAGGCGGCGCCCGCTTCCTGGGCGCCGCCTTGCTGACCCTGAGCCTGCTCGCGCCGTGGTCGCCAAGCCGGGCCGACATCGTGCCGACGCCGATCAGGGCCGAACTGCCGGATGCGCGCCTGTCGGGCGAAGGCGTCATGCGCTGGCTGGGCCTGAAGATCTACAGCGCCCAGCTCTGGACCGGCGCCGCCGGCGTGCGCACCGATCAGCCGACCAGCCAGCCGCTGGCGCTCGATTTGCGCTATGCCACCGGCCTGAAAGGCGAGGCCATCGCCGAGCGCAGCCTGCAGGAAATCGAAAAGCTCGGCTTTGGCGATGCGCCTAGTCGCAGCCGGTGGCTGAGCGAACTGAAGCGGCTGATGCCCAATATCGCCGCCGACGATCGGCTCACCGGCATTCTCGAGCCGAAGCGGGGCGTGGCTTTTTTTCATAACGACAAACCGATCGGCAGGATCGACGATGCCGATTTCGCCTCGGCCTTCTTTCTGATCTGGCTCGACGAACGCACGGCAGCGCCGTCTCTGCGCGCATCGCTGCTGCGTGGCGCGGGCGTCGCCTCGGGGTCGGGGCGGTGACCCGGGGCGATTACCTCGCCTACGGACTTTTGCGCGCGCCGCTGGCGCTGCTCGAGTTACCGCTCTTCGTTCTGCTGCCCGCCTTTTATGCCGACCAACTCGGGCTGAGCCTCGCCACGGTCGGCGCAGTGTTGTTCTTTACCCGCGCGGTGGATGCGGTCGCCGATCCGGCGATCGGCACGCTGCTCGATCGGCAACGCGAGCCGCAAACCTGCCGCCGCTGGATCCTCTTCGGGCTGCCGGTGCTGGCGCTCGGCTATGCCGCGGTTTTCCTGCCGCCACCAGGCGTCCCGGTGGTCGCCTGGCTCGCGCTGGCCTCGATTGCCACCTATCTGGCCTATTCGGTGGTCTCGATCGCCTACCAGACCTGGGGCGCGGGGCTGGGCAGCGGGCCGATCGAACGGGTTCGCGTCACCGCCACCCGCGAAGCGGCCGGTCTGGCCGGCGTCCTGCTGTCGGCAAGTCTGCTGGTGCCCGAACGCGCCGGCTGGCTGGTGGCGCTCTTTTTCGTGACTGCGGCAATCGGGGCGCTGGCGATCATGCGCGCGCCCCTGCCGGCGACCGGCTCGCCCTTACCTGCGATGCCGGCAGCGTCGGCCGGGATGCTGCCGGCCGGCAGCTCTCGTATCCAAGCCCACACCACCGCAATTCATGACGAGCGCGACCCCGCCGAGCCCGCCAGGTCGCTGATCGCCAGCATCGCCGCCAACTGGCGGCAGGTTGCCGGCCATCGCCCGTTTCGCTGGATGCTTGCGGCCTTTCTTGCCAACGGCATTGCCAGCGCGATTCCGGCCACCCTGGTGCTGTTCTTCGTGGCCGACATCCTGCAGGCCCCCGGCCAGGCACCGATGTTCCTGATCCTCTATTTTCTGGCGGCCGCCGTCGGGATGCCGCTGTGGGTGCGCATCGCCCGACGACTCGGTCTGCGCCGGGCCTGGCTGGCCGGCATGGCGGTCTCGATTGCGGCATTCGGATGGGCCTTCGGGCTGGGCGCGGGCGACACGCTGGCCTTCGGGGTGATCTGCCTGATGACCGGCCTGGCGCTGGGCGCCGATCTGGCCATGCCACCGGCCATCCTGGCGACGATCCTGGCGGCCGACGATGCGCCGCGCGACAGTGAAGGCAGCCTCTTCGGCATCTGGAACCTGGCCACCAAAGTCAATCTGGCTGCCGCCGCCGGCCTGGCCCTGCCGCTGCTCGAGATCCTGGGCTACCTCCCGGGCGAGTTGTCTGCCAAGGCAGCGACCGCCTCAGCGGCGGCTGCCGCCGGATCGCAGGCGCTCTCGGCAACGCTTCCCGCGGTGTCATCAAGCTCCGGCACCCTCGCCCTGTCGGCCATCTATGCTCTGCTGCCCTGCCTCCTCAAACTGATCGCCGGGGTCCTGCTGCTGCGCGCGCCCCTGCCTCCCGACACCCCCAGCCT
>CAIVAS010000144.1 GCA_903903975.1 uncultured Burkholderiales bacterium | reverse complement strand
GTCTTGCCCTCGCCGGTGCGCATCTCGGCGATCTTGCCGTAATGCAGGGCCATGCCACCCAGCAATTGCGCGTCGAAGTGGCGCATGCCAAGCACGCGTCGCGCGGCCTCACGGCAGACCGCAAAGGCTTCGGGGAGGATGGCATCGAGCGCCTGGCCCTGGGCGAGACGCTCGCGCAGCTCGGGCGTCTTGGCGGCGAGCTGCTCATCGGACAGACCGGTGAGCGAGGATTCGAGCGCGTTGATCTGCACGACCACCTTGCGATAGTCCTTCAGCAGACGCTCGTTGCGACTCCCGAAAATCCGGGTGAGAAAGTTTTGGATCATGAGTGTCCGGGCCGCCAGGCGGACCCGCACTAGGGCTGATGGACAGTCGACGAGTTTAGCATGCACGCCCTGATGACCTTAGCCGCCACACCGCCGGTCGCAATCGGGCACCATGGGGGTTCGACACCCTTTTGACACCCCTGACTTTCACCCTGCCGATGAAGCCGCCGCGGTCCCGCAACCTTCTGTCATGGCTGACCGCCGAGCCGGCCTTCGCACGCCTTGGCGAGCAAGCGAGCCGCCTGGCCGCGCTTGAAGCCGACGTGCGACGCGCCCTGCCTGGCTTGGCGCTCACGGTGGTCGCCTTCGAACACAAGCAACTGGTGGTCGGTGCCAGCCATGCCTCGATGGCCGCCAAAGTCAGACAGATCGAGCCGACCTTGATCGCCGCCCTCGGCCGTCAGGGCTGGGCCGTCGAGAAGGTGCGCTTCAAGCCGCTGTTTCGTGCGCCCGCCGCAAGCATCGCGCGCCGCGACAAAACTGCGCCCGGGGCTGACGCGGTGGCTCACATCACCGATCTGTCGCAGAGCGTCGAGCATCCGGGCCTGAAAGACGCGCTGGCCCGTCTTGCCGCACGCCACTCCGGCTGACTCAGGTACCTGTCGTCACGCCGTCCGGAGACGGTGCAGCGTCTGGATCAGGCGCCGACCCAGTCGAGTGCGAACACCCGCGGCGCCTCTCGGCGCTGGGGATAGGTGGTGAGTTCGAAGGCGGTCTCATCGGCCAGCAGGGCGCGCAGCAGCAGGTTGTTCATGGCGTGGCCCGACTTGTGCGCCGAGTAGGACGCCAGCAGCGGATGACCGACCAGGTAGAGATCGCCGATCGCATCGAGGATCTTGTGCTTGACGAACTCGTCGTCGGATCGCAGTCCATCTGAATTGAGGACGCGGGATTCATCCATCACGATCGCATTGCCCAGGCTGCCGCCCCGGGCCAGGCCGTGCGAGCGCAGCGCTTCGACATCCTGCATGAAGCCGAAGGTGCGGGCGCGCGAGATCGCGCTGACATACGACGCATTGGCGAAATCGACCTCGACCTGCTGCACGGTGGCATTGATGGCCGGATGACCGAAGTCGATGGAAAAGCGCAGCTTGAAACCGAAATGCGGCTCAAGGCGCGCCCATTTGTCGCCATCGCGCACTTCGACCGCGCGCTTGACGCGAATGAAGCGCTTGGGTGCGGCCTGTTCGAGCAGACCGACCGACTGGATCAGGAACACGAAGGAACCGGCCGAGCCGTCGAGGATCGGGATCTCGGGGGCGGTCACATCGATGATGAGATTGTCGATGCCCAGGCCGGCCAGCGCAGACATCAGGTGCTCGACCGTGGCGACCTTGACCGATGCGCCCTCGCCGGTGTCGGCAGCACTCAGGGTCGAAGCCATGCGGGTATCGGTCACCCTTGAGGCCGACACGCGAATCTCGACCGGCACCGGCAGGTCGACCCGCCGAAAGACGATGCCGGTATCAGGCGGCGCCGGGCGCAGGGTCAGTTCGACTCGCTGTCCGGAATGCAGCCCGACGCCCTGGGTGCGCACCAGCGCCTTGACGGTGCGTTGTCTGAGCATCGCGTTCTGCGCCGGTCGCCGGTGCCTGGGCCGCTCAGAGCTGCTTGAGCAGGGTCGCGGCGTCGCTGACTTCGAACTTGCCGGGCGCTTCGCGGTTGAGCTGCTTGACCACGCCATCGTCGATCAGCATCGAATAGCGGTCGGAGCGAACGCCCATGCCACGCGCGGTGAGGTCGAGCATCAGGCCGGTGGCGCGGGTGAATTCAGCACTGCCGTCGCCCATCATGCGCACCTTGCCGCCGCTCTTTTGCTCGCGGCCCCAGGCACCCATCACGAAGGCGTCGTTGACTGAGACACACCAGATTTCGTCGATGCCCTTGGCGCGCAGCGCATCGAAGTGTTCGACATAGCTGGGCACATGCTTGGCCGAGCAGGTCGGCGTGAAGGCACCCGGCAGCGCAAACAGCGCAATCTTCTTGCCCTTGACAAGGTCGGAGACCTTGAATGCATTCGGGCCGATGGTGCAGCCATTGCCTTCGACTTCAACGAATTCGGTCAGCGTGGCTTCGGGCACGCGGTCCCCGATTTTGATCGTCATGCTCGCGACTCCTGTGACATCAGATGGATTGAGAGGTTTGATTGCGGCCACGCCGGCGATCCGGCGTCAGCGACAGCAGATTGTAGCCCGCCGACACGACACCAGAGCGCAGCGCCAGCTCAGTCGGCCTGACGACGCAGGAAGGCCGGAATATCCAGGCGGTCGACGCCTTTTTCCTCGAGTGCCGCCACCTGGGCCGATGCGCTGCCACGGGTATTGCGCCAGACCGCCGGTTTGTCGAGATCGGTATAGGACGGCTCGACCGGCTGCGCATCACTGGTACCGGTCGCCCGGAAGGTCTGCGGCACCAGCTGGGGTTTGCGCTGCGTGCGGCCGATGCCGGTTGCCACGACGGTCACGCGCAGGCGGTCGGTCATCGCTTCTTCATAGACCGTGCCATGGATGATCGTGGCATCGTCGGCGCAGAACTGCTTGATGGTGTTGATCACTTCATTGGTCTCGCGCAGCTTGAGCGAGCGGCTGGCGGTGATGTTGACGATGACGCCGCGCGCACCCGACAGGTCGACGCCGTCGAGCAGCGGCGAGGCCACTGCCTGCTCGGCGGCCAGCCTTGCACGATCGAGCCCGGCGGCTTCGCCGATGCCCATCATCGCCTTGCCCTGCTCGCCCATGATGGTCTGCACGTCAGCGAAGTCGACGTTCACCAGGCCGGGCACATTGATGATCTCGGCGATGCCGGCCACCGCGTTGTGCAGGACGTCGTCGGCACGCACGAAAGCGTCTTCGAGGCTGGCGTCTTCATCCATCACTTCAAAGAGTTTCTGATTCAACACCACGATCAGCGAGTCGACATGCTCGGCGAGCTGCTCGAGGCCCTCGTCGGCGATGCGCATCTTCTTGCTGCCTTCGAACTCGAAGGGCTTGGTCACCACACCAACGGTCAGGATGCCGAGCTCCTTGGCGACTGCCGCCACCACCGGCGACGCACCGGTGCCGGTGCCCTTGCCCATGCCGGCGGTGATGAAGACCATGTTGGCGCCTGCAAGCGCCGCCTTGACCTGCTCGCGTTCCTTTTCGCAGGCTGCGCGGCCGGCGCCCGGGTTGGCACCTGCGCCCAGACCGGCATCGCCGAGCTGGATCACGCTGGGCGCGAGCGAGCGCTTGAGCGCCTGGCGATCGGTATTCACCGCAATGAATTCGACCCCCTGCACGCCGCGGCTGATCATGTGATTGACGGCATTGCCGCCGGCACCGCCGACGCCAACCACTTTGATCACAGCGCCGTCAGTTTCGTTTTCAATCATTTCAAAAGCAGACATCGGTAGGTCCTCCAACGATGGATTTAAATATTAAGAAATTCGGACGCAAAAAACGGATAAGACTCAGAAATTCCCCAGAAACCATTCCTTCATCCGGCGCAGGGTTTCCTTGAAGGATCCCGACTGCTCCGCAACCTTTCGACCTCGCTGACGCTGAATCCGCGCCTCTTCGAGCAAACCGAGAACCGTCGCATAACGGGGCGTTCTGACCACATCGGCCAGTCCGCCCGAATAGCCCGGCACGCCGATGCGCACCGGCTTGAGAAAGATGTCTTCGCCCAGCTCGGCCATGCCGCGCAGCATGCTCGTGCCACCGGTGATGACCACCCCCGACGACAGGAGCTCTTCGTAACCCGACTCGCGGATCACCTGCTGCACCAGGGAAAAAAGCTCTTCGACCCGAGGCTCGATCACCGCGGCGAGTGCCTGGCGCGACAAGGAGCGCGGCCCGCGATCGCCGATGCCCGGCACCTCGATCTTGTCGTCGGGATCGGCCAGCACCTGCTTGGCAATGCCATAACGCAGCTTGATGTCTTCGGCGTCAGGCGTCGGGGTACGCAGGGCCATCGCCACATCGTTGGTGATCTGGTCGCCTGCGATCGGAATCACTGCGGTATGGCGGATCGAGCCGCCGGTAAAGATCGCGATGTCGGTTGTGCCGCCGCCGATGTCGACCAGCGCCACACCCAGCTCTTTTTCATCGTCGGTCAGCACCGCCGAGCTCGAGGCCAGCGGCTGCAGGATCAGGTCCTGGACTTCCAGACCGCAGCGGCGCACGCATTTGATGATGTTCTGTGCGGCCGACACCGCGCCGGTGACGATATGAACCTTGACATCCAGGCGCACGCCGCTCATGCCGATCGGCTCGCGGATGTCTTCCTGGCCGTCGATGATGAACTCCTGCGCGAGCACATGCAGGATCTGCTGGTCGGTCGGAATATTGACCGCCTTGGCGGTCTCGATCACACGGGCGACATCGGCATCGGTGACTTCCTTGTCCTTGATCGCCACCATGCCGATCGAATTGAAGCTGCGGATGTGGCTGCCGGCGATCCCGGTGTAGACATTGCGGATCTTGCAGTCGGCCATCAGTTCGGCCTCTTCGAGGGCGCGCTGGATGGACGCGACCGTGGCCTCGATATTGACCACCACGCCTTTCTTCAGGCCGCGCGATTCGTGCTGGCCGAGACCGACCACCTCGTAGCGGCCGTCGGGCTGCATTTCTGCCACCACCGCCACCACCTTCGAGGTGCCGATATCGAGCCCGACGATCAGGTCCTTTGTTTCTCGTGTCATGGTGTGCGCCTGGCGGTGGAAGGTCGAAGCGTCACGGCAGTCGGCCGCGGCGTTGCCCCTTGCGGGGCGCTGACAGCGCGCATTGCCGCCGGTTTGCGTGGGGTCTGATCGAGCGCACCCGGGGCGCGCACGACAAAACCATTGGGATAGCGCAGGTCGACGCTCACCGCGTCGCGACTGAGCCGGGCCTGCGCCAGGGAATACACCGACACCCATCGATCGACCCGACTGGCAATCGAGACATCCTGCTCACGACCGAGCAGCAGGGTCAGTCCGTTGTCGAAGCGAGCGGTCCAGGCATGGCGCGGCGAAAGGGTCAGCGATTCGATGGTCAGATTCAGCGGGGCGATCTGCTCGCTCAGTTCGCGCCAGCGTCGGGTCATGTCGGCCTCGCTGCCAGGTGGCCCCGAGAACTCGACCAGCGCCCGCTCGGCGTCGGCCTCCTCGGGGTTGGCCACGAAGAGTTCGCCTTCGCGGTTGACCAGCCTGCCGTCGCTCCAGTGGGCCAGCGGGTGATGCTCCTCGATACCGACCAGCAGGGTGTTCGGCCAGATCCGGCGCACCTGGGCGCGGCGCACCCAGGGCACGGTCTCGAAAGACTCGCGCACCGCCTCAAGATCGACGGTAAAGAAAGTGCCTCGGATCGGACCGGAGGCGGCCGAGCGCAGCAGCGGCGCGGTGATGTGCGTGAGCGGCTGCAGGGTCGAGATCGGCTCAACAACCACGACCTGCAGGGCAAAGGCCGGTCGTTGCGCCAGCCACCAGCAGCCGGCGCTGAGCATGGCGCACACCGCCACCGCCATCAGCGCATTGGCCGTGGCATTGAGCAGACGCACGTCATGCCAGGGATTCATCGCGCGCCCCCAGTCTTGAGCCGTGCGCTCGACAGCACCATCACGCACAGCTCTTCGTAGGAGATGCCCTCGGCCTTGGCCGCCATCGGTACCAGCGAATGCCCGGTCATGCCGGGGGAGGTATTGATCTCGAGCAGGAAGGGCTCGTCGTCGGCCTTGCGCAGCATCACATCGACCCGCGCCCAGCCCTCGCAATCGAGCGTGAGAAAGGCCTCGAGTGCCAGCGCCCGAATGCGGGCGGACAAGGCATCGGACAGGCGGGCCGGGCACTCGTAGCGGGTGTCGTCGCGAAAGTACTTGTTCTGATAATCGTAATTGCCGGCCGGGGCGATGATCTCGATGATCGGCAGGGCGCGGGCGCCGGCACCGGTGCCCAGGATCGCCACGGTGAGTTCGCGACCGTCGATGAACTGCTCGCACAGCACGGCATCATCGTGCCGGCGGGCAATGTCGAAAGCGGCAGCGCACTGGTCCTCTGACACCACTTTGGTAAAGCCGATGGTCGAGCCTTCTCGCGAAGGCTTGACCGCCAGCGGCAAACCAAAGCGGCGTGTGGCATCCAGCACATCACCTGGCCCGCGGGCCAGGGCAAAGCCGGGCGTCTGCAGCGAGTGAGTCACCCAGATCCGCTTGGTGAAGATCTTGTCCATCGCCACGGCCGAGGCCATCACGCCCGAGCCGGTATAGGGAATGCCGAGCAGCTCGAGCGCGCCCTGCACCGTGCCGTCCTCGCCATAGCGGCCATGCAGCGCGATGAAGGCGCTTGAAAAATTTTCTTTCTGCAGATCACCGAACGGACGCTGGGACGGATCGAAGGCATGGGCGTCGATCCCCTTGGCGCGCAGCGCGGCCAGCACGCCGGTGCCCGACATCAGCGAGACCTCGCGTTCGGCCGACTGCCCGCCCATCAGCACCGCCACCTTGCCGAACTCAGACATCGGTCAGCTCCTTGATGCGGGCCGCCACGCCACCGATCGAGCCGGCGCCCATGGTGATCACCACATCGCCGTCTCGCACGGTATCGAGCAGGGTCGCAGGCATTGCGGCGATGTCCTCGACAAAGAGCGGCTCGACCTTGCCGGCGATGCGCACCGCGCGGGCCAGTGCCCGGCCATCGGCGGCCACGATCGGCGCTTCGCCGGCGGCATAGACCTCGGCCAGCAGCAGCGCATCGGCGCCCGAGAGCACGCGCGCAAAGTCCTCGAACAGATCGCGGGTACGGGTATAGCGATGCGGCTGGAAGGCCAGCACCAGGCGGCGTCCGGCGAAGGCGCCACGCGCGGCGGCAATCGTGGCAGCCATCTCGGCCGGGTGATGGCCGTAGTCGTCGACCACGGTGAAGCGGCCGCCGCCCTGCGCTGGCGGCACCGGGAACTCGCCCCAGCGCTGAAAGCGCCGGCCCACGCCCTTGAAGTCGGCCAGCGCCCTGACGATGTCGGCATCTGACACACCAAGCTCGTCGGCGACCGCAATGGCGGCGAGTGCATTTTGCACATTGTGCAGACCAGGCAGATTGAGCACGACCGGCAGCGGCGGCTTGCCGCCGTCATCGGCGCGCTGCAGCGAAAAGCGCATGCGGCCCTCATCAGGCGTCGGATCGAGCGCCCGAAACTGCGCCTGCTCTGACATCCCGTAGGTAATCACCGGCTTTGAGACAAAGGGCATGATCTCGCGCACATGCGGGTCGTCGACGCACAGCACCGCCGCGCCATAGAACGGCAGGCGCTGGGTGAACTCGACGAAAGCCTGGCGCAGGCGCGCGAAGTCGTGACCGTAGGTCTCCATGTGATCGGCGTCGATGTTGGTGATCACCGCGATGGTCGGCGACAGATTCAGGAACGAGGCATCCGATTCGTCGGCCTCGACCACGATGTAGTCGCCCGATCCGAGCTGGGCATTGGCGCCGGCACTGTTCAGGCGTCCGCCGATCACGAAGGTCGGGTCCAGGCCACCGGCGGCCAGGATCGAGGCGACCAGGCTGGTGGTGGTGGTCTTGCCGTGAGTGCCGGCAATCGCGACGCCCTGCTTGAGTTTCATCAGCTCGGCGAGCATCAGCGCACGGGGAACGACCGGGATCCGCGCCGCGCGAGCCGCGGTCACCTCGGGGTTGTCGCCTCGCACCGCCGATGAGGTCACAACACAATCGGCGCCCGACACATGATCGGCGGCGTGGCCGATCTGCACGCGTGCGCCCAGACCCGCCAGTCGGCGTGTCGCAGCGTTGTCGGCCATGTCGGATCCGCTGATGACATAGCCGAGATTGAGCAGGACCTCGGCAATGCCGCTCATGCCCGAGCCGCCGATGCCCACGAAGTGGATGTGCTTGACCTTGTGTTTCATGATGGATTCGAACGCTTTGCGATCGCCTCGCAGGCATCGGCCACACTCGCGGCCGCATCGGGACGCGCCAGCGCGCGCGCGTTTTGCGCGATCAGCAGCAGGCGCTCGCGATCGAGACCAGCCAGCAGATCGGCCAGCGACTGTGCCGCGAGTTGCGACTGTGGAATCAGCAGGGCCGCGTCGCGATCAGACAGGAAGCGGGCGTTGGCGGTCTGGTGATCGTCGACCGCATGGGGATAAGGAATCATGAGGCTGGCCACGCCGGCGGCGGCGACCTCGGCCACGGTCATGGCGCCTGCCCGGCAGATCACCAGATCGGCCTGCGCATAGGCGGCGGCCATGTCGTCGATGAAGCCGACGGTCTGCGCCGACACACCCGCCTCGTGATAAGCACGCTGCAAGGCCTCGATATGGCGCTGGCCGCTCTGATGCGTGACCTGCGGTCTGAGCTGCGGCGCAAGCAGCGCCAGTGCGCGCGGCACCACGTCGTTGAGCGCCTGGGCGCCCAGGCTGCCGCCGACCACCAGCAGCCTCAAGGGGCCGGTGCGGTCAGCGTAGCGCAGTGCCGGATCGGGCAGCGCGGCCAACTCGCGGCGCACCGGATTGCCGCTCCACAGGCCGCCCGCCAGCGCATCCGGAAAGGCCACCAGGACCCGGCCAGCCAGTTTTGCGAGGACCCGGTTGGTCAGCCCGGCGACCGAATTCTGCTCATGAATGGCCAGCGGCGTGCGGGTGAGCGCCGCCATCAACCCACCCGGAAACGCGACATAGCCGCCCATGCCGAGCACCACCGACGGGCGCACCGCTCGAAGCGCGGCCAGGCTCTGCCAGCAGGCCCGGGTCAGGTTGATCGGCAGCATCAACCGGGTCAGCCAGCCCTTGCCGCGCAGACCGCCGAAGCGCACCCACTGCATCGGGATATCGTGGCGCGGCACCAGCGTGGCCTCCATGCCACCGGGGTTGCCCAGCCACACCACCTTCCAGGCGCGCTCGCGCATCGCGTCGGCCACCGCGAGACCGGGAAAGACGTGTCCGCCGGTGCCGCCCGCCATGATCAGGATCGTGCGGCTCATGTCGCACTCCCGCGCATCATGCGACGGCTCTCGAAATCGATCCGCAAGACCAGTGCCACCGCGACGCAATTGACCAGGATCCCCGAGCCGCCATAACTCATCAGCGGCAGTGTCAGGCCCTTGGTCGGCAGCAGCCCGAGGTTCACGCCCATGTTGATGAAAGCCTGCACACCGAGCCACAGACCGATGCCCTGCGCGGTCAGGCCGGCGAAAAAGCGCTCGAGTGCGATCGCCTGACGGCCGATCTCGACACAGCGGCGCACGATCCAGAAGAACAGGATGACGGTGGTGAGCACGCCGAGCAGACCGAGTTCCTCGCCGATCACCGCCAGCAGGAAGTCGGTATGGGCCTCGGGCAGGTAATGCCACTTCTCGACGCTGGCGCCGAGTCCCACGCCGAACCATTCGCCGCGACCGAAGGCAATCAGCGAGTGCGACAGCTGATAGCCCTTGCCGAGCGCGTTCTTCTCGTCGAAGGGATCGAGATAGGCAAAGATGCGCTCGCGCCGCCAGGGAGAGGCCCAGATCAGCGCGAGGAAGGTCGCGACCATGGTGAGCGACAGGCCGGCGAAGAGCCTGACCTTCACGCCGCCCAGAAACAGCAGGCCCATGGCGACCGCGACGATCACGATGAAGGCACCCAGGTCGGGCTCGAGCAGCAGCAGCAGCCCGATGAGCGCCATGCAGACCGCCATCGGCGCAAAGCCGCGACGAAAGCTGCGCATCGCATCCTGCTTGCGCACCGCGTAATCGGCGGCATAAAGCACGACAAACAGCTTCATCAGCTCGGAAGGCTGCAGGTTGATGAAGCCAAGCGAGATCCAGCGTCGGGCTCCGAGCACCACCTTGCCGATCCCGGGCACCAGCACCAGTGCCAGCAGGATCAGTCCGATCACGAAGAGCCAGGGCGATGCACGCTGCCAGCGCTGGATCGGAATCGCAAAGGCGATCAGACCGCAGGTGAGTCCGACACAGACCGAAAAGCTGTGCCGCATCAGGTGATGCGTTGTCCGCAGGCTCGAGAAGCGAGCCGAATCGGGCAGCGCGATCGAGGCCGAATAGACCATCACCAGACCGAAGAGCATCAGCACCAGCACGGCCCAGAGCAGCGGCAGATCGTAGTCACGCAGCGACGAGACCGAACTGCCGCGACCGATCGGACGCGTCGCCGCCCGCCCTGGCCGACGCGGATCGCCGGCGGTCGTGGTGCGACCGAAATCGAGGCTCAGCATGGCTGGCCCTCGGCCTGCGCAAGGCGGTGGACGGCATCGACAAAGACCTGCGCACGATGACCGTAGTTGCGGAACATGTCGAAACTGGCGCAGGCCGGCGACAGCAGCACCGCCTGTCCGCGTTGCGCCAGCGCCCCGGCCCGTTCGACCGCCTGCTCGAGGCTGGCGCAGTCCTCGATCAGGACACCGGTGTCGGCAAGCGCCTGTCGGATCAGGGGCGCATCGCGCCCGATCAGCAGGACCGCCGCGGCGTGGTGCGATACCGCGTCGGCCAGCGGCGCAAAGTCCTGACCCTTGCCATCACCGCCTGCGATCAGCACGCAGGGCTTGCCGATACCGGCCAGCGCGGCCACAGATGCCCCGACATTCGTGCCCTTGCTGTCATCGAACCATTCGATGTCCTTGTGCATCAGCACCGGCTCGCAGCGATGCGGCTCACCGGCATAGCTGCGCAGACCATGCAGCATCGCGGCCATCGGGATGCCGGCAGCCCGCGCAAGCGCAATCGCCGCCAGCGCATTGGCCTGATTGTGGGCGCCGCGAATGCGCAGGGCGTCGGCCGGCATCAGTCGCCGCACTCGCACCGGCAGATCGGCATCACGCCGCCGCCGCAGGGGGGGCGCATCATCGGCCACCGCTTCGGCCAGCCAGACCAGCCCACCCTCGTGCACCAGCCCGAGGTCACCGGCCAGACGCGGCGCATCCAGACCAAAGGACACGCTCGGCTGCACTGGCGCTGCGGCCGCTGCTTTTGCGGCTGCAGCCGCTGCCGCCTTGGTCATGGCGGGCTTCGGCACAAGCACCGGCGCCTGCAGCGTCGCGCCCGGCAGGGTCAGCGGATCGTCGCGGTTAAAGACCCACAGGCTGCCCGCGGTGTAGATGCGCTGCTTGGCGGCCAGGTAGTCGGCCATGTCGGGATGCCAGTCGAGATGGTCCTGCGTCAGGTTCAGGACGGTCGCGCAATCGGGCACGAAGCTGTCGGCCAATGCCAGCTGATAGCTCGCCAGCTCGAGCACCCAGACCTGCGGCAATTCGCGGGCCTCGATTGCCTCGCGCAGCGCATCGAGCGCCGCCGGGCTGATATTGCCGGCGACCGCCACCGTGCGGCCGGCCTGCCGGCAAAGATGGCCGACCAGCTGTGTCGTGGTGGTCTTGCCATTGGTGCCGGTGATCGCGATCACCTTGGCCAGATTGCCTGCGGCACTCAGTCGGGCGATCTCGCGCGCGAAGAATTCAAGCTCGCCCCAGACCGGGATGCCGGCGGCGCGGGCGGCCTCGTGAAGCGGGGCGGCCGCGCCCAGGGTCGGTGACAGACCCTGACTCCAGGCCGCAAGCGTCACGCCCTCGAGCAGCGAGGGCGCCAGCGTGCCGCCGACGAAGCGGGCCTCGGGGCAGGCGCTTTGCAGCGTGGCAAGCTGCGGCGGCGCCTCGCGGCTGTCGACGACCGTCACCTGCGCACCGCACAGGCTTGCCCATCGGGCCATGGCCAGCCCGGACTCACCCAAGCCCACGACCAGCACCGAGCGGCCGAGCATCGACGGGTCGCGTTCGCTCATCGCGGCATCGAGGGCCGCGGCGCGAGCGGCAGCGGCCTCGGCGGCCATCTCGGCGGCGGACGGCCCCGACGGCATGACCGGCACAGACGCGAGGGCAGGCTCGCTGTCGGTTGAACCGTCGATGGCAGCTTCGCCGTCGCTGTCGGTTGAACCCGCCAGGGCACCGTCGGTGGCAGCTTCGATGACGCCTTCATGCAGGCCCGCATTCAGCTCCTCGGGCAGGTCGTCATCAGGTGACAGCGGCGCGTCGTTCATGGTCGTCATGGCCTAGCGCAGTTTGAGAGTCGACAGGCCGACGAGGACCAGCATCATGGTCACGATCCAGAAGCGGACCACCACCTGCGATTCCTTGACCCCGCCGACCTCGAAGTGATGGTGCAGCGGCGCCATCCTGAAGATCCGCTTGCCAACGCCGTAGCGACGCTTGGTGTACTTGAAGTAGCCCACCTGCAGCATCACCGAGATGGTTTCAGCCACGAAGACGCCGCCCATGATGAAGAGCACGATTTCCTGGCGCACGATGACCGCGACCGTGCCGAGCGCGCCGCCCAGCGCGAGTGCGCCGACATCGCCCATGAAGACCTGGGCGGGATAGGCGTTGAACCACAGAAAGGCCAGTCCGGCCCCGGCGATCGCGCCGCAAAAGACGATCAGCTCGCCGGCACCGGGCACATAGGGAATCAGCAGGTATTTCGCAAAGACCGCATTGCCGGTCACATAGGCGAATAGACCGAGCGCCGAGGCAACCAGCACCGACGGCATGATCGCCAGCCCATCGGCGCCGTCGGTGAGATTGACCGCATTGCTGGTACCAACGATCACGAAGTAAGTCAGGACGATGAATCCGAGCACGCCCAGCGGATAGGAAATCGTCTTGAAAAACGGCACGATCAGATCGGCTCGCTGCGGCAGGTCGATGTCGAAGCCGGAGCGAAACCATTGCAGCGCCAGAGCCAGCACATCGGCGTTGGAGGCGGCCGGCACGGCAAAGGCGAGATAGATCGCGGCCACCAGCCCGATCACCGACTGCCAGAAATACTTGGCGCCGGCCGACAGTCCCTTCGGATTGCGATGCACCACCTTGCGGTAATCATCCACCCAGCCGACCGCGCCAAAACCGAGCGTCACCAGCAGCACCGCCCAGATGAAGCGATTGCTCAGATCCGCCCACAGCAGGGTGGCGAAACCGACGCCGACCAGAATCAGCGCGCCACCCATGGTCGGTGTGCCCGATTTGGCCAGATGGGTCTGCGGCCCGTCGGTGCGAACCGCCTGTCCGATTTTCATCTGCGCGAGTTTGCGGATCAGCCAGGGTCCGGCAAAGAGGCCGATCGCCAGGGCGGTCAGGGTCGCCAGCACCGCGCGCAGGGTGATGTAGTTGAAGACCGCGAAAAATCGCTGGTCGCGGGACAGCCATTGGGCGAGTTCGAGCAGCATCAGTGGTGTCCTGCGGGCGTGGCCGTGGTGCCGGCGAGGACCTGGACGACCCGCTCCATGCGCATCGACCGCGATCCCTTCACCAAGATCGTGGCGCCCACCGAGGCCAGCGCAACGGCGCGGGCGCACAGCGAATCGATCGAATCGAAATGCTCGCCTCTGTCACCATAGGCAGCCACCGTGCCCGCGCAGGCCGAGCCCAGGGCGAGCAGATGCTCGAGGCCCCGTTCGCGGGCATAGTCGCCAACCTCGGCATGAAACTGCGGCCCCTGGTCACCGACTTCGCCCATGTCGCCAAGCACCAGCACGCGCACGCCCCCAAGCGTTGCCAGGACGTCGATCGCCGCGCGAACCGAATCGGGATTGGCGTTGTAGCTGTCGTCGATCAGGGTCGCGCCACCGATTGCGGTCATCCGGCGCAGTCGCCCTGGCGCAGGTCGAAACGCGGCCAGACCGCGGGCGATCTGGTCGTCTGACAGGCCGATCGCATGGCAGCAGGCGGCCGCGGCCAGCGCATTGCGAACATTGTGGCGGCCGTCGATCGCCAGCCTGACTGTCACCGACCGGCCATCGATGACCATCTCGAAATCGTCAGGCATTGCACTGGCCGCGGCATGCACCTGCGCCTGTGGCAGCAGACCGAATTCGATGCACCGTCGCGTGCCGGCAAGCCCGCGCCACAGTGCGGTGTGCTCGTCGTCGGCCGGGAACACCGCCACGCCATCGGCAGCCAGGGCGGTGATGACCGCGCCATTTTCGCGGGCGGTCGCCTCGACCGTGCCCATGAACTCCTGATGCTCACGCTGGGCATTGTTGACCAGCGCCACCGTGGGCTGCGCAAGCAGGGCCAGCCAGGCGATCTCGCCGGGGCGATTCATGCCGAGTTCGATGACCGCCGCCCGATGGGTGTGGTCAAGCCGCAGCACGGTGAGCGGCACGCCGATCTCGTTGTTGAGATTGCCGCGGGTCGCCAGGCGGTGAGCGTCGCCATAGGCGATGGCAAGGATCGACGCGATCATCTCCTTGACCGTGGTCTTGCCGTTGCTGCCGGTCACCGCAATGACAGGCAGTTGAAAGCGGCGACGCCATCCGAGTGCGATCTCGCCCAGCGCCCGCATGCTGTCCTCGACCATGATCGCGGGGGCGCGAGCGCCCTCGGTCCAGCGCTCGAGCAGCAGGGCGGCAGCGCCGGCATCGATTGCCTGATCGACAAAATCGTGGGCATCGAAACGATCGCCGCGCAGCGCCACGAAGAGTTCGCCCTGACGCACAGTGCGGGTGTCGGTCGACACGCCGGTGAGGGTCAGACCGGGATTGGGCGCAATGAGGCGGGCGTCGCCCAGCCAGTCGAGGGCCTCGTGCAGGTCAAACACCGCGTGCACCCCCGATATTGGATCGACGCGACAGCGCCAGCGCAGCCTGTTCGACATCGTCGAAGGGATGGCGCACGCCGGCGATCTCCTGATAGGACTCATGCCCTTTGCCGGCGATCAGCACCACGTCGCTGGCATCGGCCTGGGCGATAACGCGGCGAATGGCCGCGGCCCGATCGCCCTCGCGCAGTGCCGGCGCCCGATTCAAGCCGGCCTGCACGGCATCGAGAATCGACTCGGGCGATTCGCTGCGCGGATTGTCGCTGGTCAGCACCACGCGATCGGCCAGCCCCTCGACCACCGCAGCCATCAGCGGGCGCTTGCCGGGATCACGGTCACCGCCGGCACCAAACACGCACCAGAGCAGGCCGCCGCGCCGCTGCGCGACCGGGCGCAGTGCGGCCAGCGCATTAGCCAGGGCATCGGGCGTATGGGCATAGTCGACCACGGCGAGCGGCAAGCGGCCGTCCGAACCAGTCACCGGCTGCAGCCTTCCCGGCACCGGCTGCAAGGCGAGCGCCTGGGCGATCGCCGCCTCGAAAGACACCTCCAGCGCCAGCCAGGTTGCGATGACCGCCAGCAGATTGGCGACATTGAAGCGACCCAGCAGCGGCGTGACAATCGAGCGGCAGCCCCAGTGGCCGTCGAGCTCGATGCGCATGCCGGCAAGATCGGGCTCGATCGCGCGGGCGATCAGCATGCGATCGACCTTGCTGCTTGCGGCGTCGCTCACGGCATCACTCAGGCCCCCGCTCGAACCGTCGCTCGCCGGGTCATCGGTCGCCGACCCGATCCGATAGCCGATCCGCATCACGCCGGGCGCGACCGCCGCGAGCATCTCGGTGTGCCACGGATCGTCGAGATTGACGATGGCTGCGCGCAGATCCGGCCATCCGAAGAGCATCGCCTTGGCGTCGGCATAGGCCTGCATACTGCCGTGATAGTCGAGATGATCGCGGGTGAGGTTGGTGTACACCGCGACCGCGATCCGCGTGCCGTCGAGCCGATGCTGATGCAGCCCGATCGAGGACGCCTCGATCGCGACCGCCTGATCTCCCTCCCTGGCAAAGCGCGCAAAAAGCGCCTGCATCCCGAGGGCATCGGGCGTGGTGAGGCCGGTGTGCTCGAGCGTCGCGGCGCGGCCTGCGCCCAGCGTGCCGATCACCGAGCAGGGGCGGCCCAGACCCTGCAGGCCCTGCGCGATCCAATGACTGCAACTGGTCTTGCCATTGGTCCCGGTGACCGCAACCACTTCAAGGCCGGCAGTGGGATGGCCGTGATAGACATCAGCGATCGGCCCACAGGCCCGCTTCAGACCGGCGACATCGCGCCGCGGTACCGCGTTGCTGCCATCACGCTCGGCGAAGATCGCGCCAACCTCACCCGGCTCAGCGACGATCGCGGCTGCGCCACGCGCGATGGCCTGATCGACGAAGCGCCGGCCGTCGGCCTGCTCCCCGGGATAGGCAAAAAACGCATCGCCCGGCGTCACCGCACGGCTGTCGGCAACGAGTGCCGCGCCCTTGGGCAGCACCGCGCGCAGCCAGCCGGCGATCTCTCGTGCCTCGTCCTGCGAGGTGGCAAGGGCCTCGCTCACAAGCTCTCCCGCACCGGCTCGACCGGCTGGATCAGGGTGGCAAAGGGTGCATCGGGCGCGACCCGCAGCGCCCGCAGCGTCTCGCTGGTGATGCGCGCAAAGATCGGTGCGGCCACCTCACCGCCGTAGTGCTTGCCGGCCGACGGCTCGTCGATCATCACTGCCACGACAACGCGGGGCTTGGAGACCGGGGCAAAACCGACGAAAGACGCGATGTATTTGTTGGTCTGGTAGCCGCCGTTTTCCTGCTTGTAGGCGGTGCCGGTCTTGCCGCCCACCCGATATCCCGATATCTGGGCCAGCGGTGCCGTGCCCTGAGGCCCGGCGGCCATCTCAAGCATCTTGCGCACCGCCTGAGCGGTCTCGGGCTTGAAGACCTGCACCCCGGTCGCGGGGCCATCGGTGCGGGTCATGGTGAGCGGAATCACTTCGCCGTCGCGGGCAAAGACGGTGTAGGCACGCGCCATCTGGATCAGCGACACCGAAATGCCATGACCATAGGACATGGTCGCCTGTTCAATCGGCTTCCAGTTCTTGTAGGGCCGCACTCGGCCCGATACGGTGCCCGGAAAGCCGATCTGCGGCGCCTGGCCAAAGCCCACCGAGGTGAGGCCCTCCCACATTTTTTGCGGCGGCAGCTGCAGGGCGATCTTGACCGTCCCGACATTCGAAGACTTCTGGAGCACCTGCTCAACCGTGAGCGCGCCGTGTGGATGCGCATCACCGATGGTGGCGGTCCCGATGGTGAGCTTGCCGGGGGCAGTCTCGATGATGGTGGTCGGCTTGATCTTGCCCGCCTCGAGCGCCATCGCAATTGCGAAGGGCTTCATGGTCGAGCCCGGCTCGTAGGTGTCGGTAATGACCCGGTTGCGCAACTGCGCACCGGTGAGCTGCCCGCGGTTGTTCGGATCGTAGGTCGGCCAGTTCGACAGCGCGAGCACCTCGCCGGTCTGAACATCGACCACCACCACCGCGCCGGCCTTGGCACGGTGTTCGCGCACCGCATCGCGCAGCGCATTGAACGCCAGAAACTGGATGCGCGAGTCGATCGACAAGGTCAGGTCGGCGCCGTCTTGCGGCTCGCGTCCCGAACCGATCTGCTCGATGAAGCGGCCGAGGTTGTCCTTGATGACCCGGCGGCTGCCCGGCTTGCCGGCAAGCCGCTGCTGCTGGGCCAGCTCAAAACCCTCCTGGCCGGCATCCTCGACATTCGTGAAGCCGACGATATGCGCGACCGTCTCGCCCTCGGGATAGTGTCGCTTGTACTCGTTACGCTGATTGATACCGTGAATGTTCAGGGCAGCCACTTTCGCCGCCACATCGGCGTCGACCTGGCGCTTGAGATAGACATAGTTCTTGTCTTCGGCCAGCTTGCGGTCGAGTTCGCGGCGATCCATCGACAGCAGCTTCGCGAGCTCATTGAGCTTTTCACGCGGCGCATCGACATCTTCGGCATCGGCCCAGATCGCCTTGGCCGGCAGACTGGTCGCCAGCATCGCGCCGGTGCGATCAACGATCTTGCCGCGGTTGGCCGGAATCTCGAGGGCGCGCTCATACCGGGAGGCACCCTGCTTTTGCAGGAAGTCGGTGCTCCAGGCCTGCAGCCAGAAAGCCCGCAGACCGAGCGCAATGAAGGCCAGGGCCAGCATGCCGAGCACAAACCGCGACCGCCATGCCGACAGCTTGGTGGTGAGCAGCGCATTGCGCGAATGCTTGACCGGGCGGACCATCTCAGCGCCCCGCCTGGGCAGCCGCCAGTTGCGGCACCGACGGCGAGCCGGCAACCCCCTCGGCAGGCGGATTCAGGTAGAGCGTGCGATCGGGACTGACCGGCTGCAGCTTGAGATCGCGCCGCGCCACCGAATCGATCAGCGAGTGTTTGGCCAGCCGCGTCTGCTCGAGCTGCAGCCGATTCCATTCGACCTCCTGCTTGCGCGCGAGCGACTGGGCGCGCTCGAGGTCGATGAACACCTTGCGGGCACGATGCTGCGAGGTCACCAGCAGCAGCGCGCACACCAGCAGCAGCGCGACCAGAACGGCGTTGACCTTGATCACGGCTCAGAGCCTTTCGGCGACCCGCACGACGGCGGAGCGCGACCGAGGATTGGCGGCAATTTCAGCGGCGTCGGGCAGCACCCGTGCAATCGGACGCAGCCGCGGCGGTGTGTCATGGATCGCTGCGCCGGTGACCGGATCGCGCCGGGCATTTCGGCCCGACTCGCCGGCGATGAACTGCTTGACCATACGGTCTTCCAGTGAATGAAATGCGATGACGACCAGCCGCGCGCCTGACTTCAGACGCCCGACGACCCGATCGAGGACGAGCGCGAGCTCCTCAAGCTCTTGATTGATGAAAATCCGTAAAGCCTGAAAGGTGCGTGTGGCCGGGTCTTTGCCCACCTCCGGCCTCTTTTGCCGGCTGCGGACGACGCCCGCCACGACAGTGGCAAGGTCTCCGGTGGTAAGGAACGCATCGGCGCCCGCGTCCCTGCAGCGAGCAACAATCGCCTTTGCAATCGGAACAGCAAACCGTTCTTCCCCATAGTCTTTTAGAACCTCCGCGATCTGTTGCTCGGATGCCTGCAGCAGCCATTGCCGCGCCGACACACCATGCGTCGGGTCCATGCGCATATCCAATGGCCCCTGCGCCCTGAAACTGAATCCCCGCGCCGGATCGTCAAGCTGGGGCGATGACACGCCCAGATCCAGCAAAACCCCATCCACCCTGTCAATCGCCAGACCATCAAGGACGGCGATCACCTCCGAAAACCGTGCCTGCACGATGCGAAAGCGCGGATCCTGCCAAGTCATTCCCACTGCCACTGCCTGCGGATCGCGATCGATTGCGATCAAGCTTCCTGTCGGACCGAGGCCGGCCAGAATGCGTGCCGCATGCCCACCTCGCCCGAACGTCCCGTCGACATAGATGCCATCCGACCGGATCGCCAAACCCTCGATGCAGGCCTGGGGCATCACCGGCAAATGCCCGCCCGTCATGCCCGCCACGCCTAGATCGAGATCCCCGAAAGGGCCTCGGGAATCCCACCTGCGATCGCTTCTTTTTCTTTACCGGCCAGCAGCGTGGCGTCCCAGAGCTCGAAATGCGCCCCCATGCCGAGCAGCACGATGTCCTTGTCGAGCCCGGCGCCTTGCCTGAGCTCGGGCGCGATCAGCAAACGACCGGTGGCGTCGAGCTCGACGTCGGTCGCATTGCCGAGGAAAAAGCGCTTCCATGCGCTGGCGCTGATCGGCAGACCCGCGATGCGTTCGCGAACTGTCTCCCAGACTGGCCGGGGATAAAGCAGCAGACAACCGTCAGGATGGCGGGTCAGGGTCAGGCGACCTTCGCACTGAAACATCAGCGCCTCGCGATGACGCGTCGGGACGGACATCCGGCCCTTGGCATCGAGAGACAGCGCTGATCGACCCTGAAACATGCTCATGCCTCGCCCAAAACCCTTTAATCAGGGCCGATCGCCGCTCAAACCAGCAATCAAACCCACTCTTCGCCACTTTTTTACACCTTTTCCCACTTTACGGAAAAGCCGAGGCAAGGTCAAGGTCACGACCAGATTTTTTTCAATCAGGACAAGGACTTAGCTTAACTTTACGAGCACTGTACAAATGTACAGTCGCCGAATTGAAAACTTTATGAATCAATCTCTTAACAGGGATTGCTCAGGCTCGACGCGAAGATGGAGCGGGTCTATAGGCCGGATTCTGTGCGACGGTTGCCCGTCGTGACAGTCATTCCTCTAGACCGCCGGTTACCCGACGGTTCAAGCCACCAACCCGCACGCTCGGAGGGGCGTCCTGTGCGGCGAAAGCCGCGCGCGTGCCTATTTGGTGTTGCTCCGGGTGGGGTTTTGCGTGCCGTCCCTGTCACCAGGTCCGCGGTGGGCTCTTACCCCACCTTTTCACCCTTGCCCGCAACCGGTTGCCCGGTCACGTCGGCGGTATGTTTTCTGTGCCACTGTCCGTCGCCTTGGGCGCGACCCTGCGATCGCGCTTGCTGCGCCTGGCCGTTAACCAGCACCCTGCCCGCTGGAGTCCGGACCTTCCTCCCGGGCATCTGCATGCCCCGGCGACTGTCCGACCCGCTCCGGGGACCATTCTATCCGGGACTTTGCAACAACCGACTCACCGCTGTCGGCGGCGGTTTCCGTTCGGCGATGCCGCATCACCGGCGAGCAGACGTCACTGGCGCATCCTGCCCCTTGGTGAGACGCTGACACCAGAGCGTCAACACCTGCCCCGATCCTCCCCAAACCACCGAAAGCCCAAGCCATGAGTGTCCACCACAGCGCTGCAGACCCGGCGCCAAACACCCGGCATAAAAGCCGTGCGCCAGCCCTGCTGATGACCGCGATGCTTGCCTTCCTTGCGATGCCGGCAACCGGTGCCGAAGGGGATATCGACCTGGGCGAGCCGAGCGTGCTGTCTGAGCGTGGACAGCGCCTGAAGCTCGCCATTCCTTACGGATCCGTCCCCGGTGAGCGTGTCTCGTCAGTGGGCATCGAGATCGTCTCGATCGAAGTCGCCAAGGGCGCCCGGGCACCGGACATCAAGCGCTTTACCACGGCTACCCCTGAGCGGCACAAGCTGGTCTTCATGACATCGGCCGAACGTGTCGACGCGGCCGAACTGACGATCAATTATCGACTCATCGGACAGCCGGGCAGCCTTCAGACCTGGCATGTCATGGTGCCGCCCGCCCTGATGGCCGACAGCACCGAGATCAGCACCGTGCCGACCGCATCGCGTCCTGCCTCGTCAGGTCGAACGAAACGCAACTGAGTCGGGCGGTGACTTGCCGCCTCGACGGCCAGACCGAAAAACCGCCGGATCATCGTAGAAATACGGATCGGCATTGGCCGAACACCAGCCGGGAAACCCCATCACCGGCAGCGGGCACAAGGCGCGCGTGCTCAGCCTATCTGCATCGAGCGCAAGGCTCAATGCCAGATCGATCTCGGCCAACGAAGCATCGATCGAGATGCGAAGCGGCCAGGCGTGCGCGGTGACAGCCTTGTAGGGCGACTCGAGCTTTTCGAGCAAAGCGTGGCCGAACACCATGAGCCGCACCGACTCGCTCAGTTGCGCGCGCCGGCGCAGGAAAAGCGCCTGCCAGTCGAAGTCCCGCAAGGCCGCCTCGAAGGACGCATCCAGACCAATCCAGAGCGCAGCGTTTTCGTCGAAGAGCGTGGCGGCATCGCGCAGCGGACCGCGCTGCGACCCGGCCCCGTCGGCAGCATGACTGCCCGGAGATCTGTCATGTTTGCCGGGCTCTTTGGGTTCGCTGGGTTCGCCGGATTCGCGAAGTGCAGGGCGGTCGGCGGATGAACGCTGACGATCAGCCTGCAGCGCATTGAGGCGGGCCTTTGCGCGCGGAAACGTCAGCCAGACGATCGCGTTGCAAAGATCATGACGCGCTCCCTGGCCGTTGACGCGGGTCGGCACCTCGCCGCTGTCAAAAATGCGGGCTTCATACCCGGATGAGAAAGCCGTCGCGGGGGAGGCTGACAAGACCTGCGAGGTCGATGGCACCACGCCCGAAACCGATGCAGGCGACTGCGCCACGAATCGCAGCGCCCGCCCTGATCCGCTGACCAGACCGACCTCCCGGGCTGCGGCATTGAGCGCAGCCAGCCTGTCGCTGCCTGACAGGGGTTCGAACGCAGCCAGGCGTCGCCTGAACGGCGCGAAGCCCGGCGCGCACCAGCGCCGAGGCACAGGCGAGACTTCAGTCGGCAAGGCGCCAGGCCAGCGGCTCACCTGCGGCCAGCGGCACGATGCTGTCGTCGCCCAGCGGCAGGACATCGGGCACCGTCCAGGTCTTGCGATTCAGGGTGATGCGCGACGTGTTGCGTGGCAGCCGATAGAAATCGGGACCGAAACAACTCGCAAAACCCTCGAGCCGATCGAGCGCGCCAACCGACTCGAAAGCGGCTGCATACAGCTCGAGTGCGTGCGGTGCGGTGTAGCAGCCGGCGCAGCCGCAGGCATGCTCCTTGAGGTACTTCGCGTGAGGCGCGCTGTCGGTGCCAAGGAAAAAACGCTCGCTGCCACTGGTCGCCGCGTCGAGCAGGGCGCGCCGATGCACTTCGCGCTTGAGCACTGGCAGGCAATACCAGTGCGGTCGAATGCCGCCGATAAAGAGCGCGTTGCGCTCATAGAGCAAGTGGTGCGCGGTGATGGTGGCTGCGATCGGGCCAGGGGCCTGCGCCACATACTGCGCCGCCTCGCGGGTGGTGATGTGCTCGAAGACAATGCGCAGCGCCGGGAAATCGCGACGCAGCGGCTCCAGCACGGTCTCGATGAACACCGCTTCGCGATCGAAGATGTCGACGCTCGAATCGACCACCTCGCCATGGATCAGCAGGGGCAGCCCTTCGCGCTGCATGGCGTCGAGTGCCGGGCGCACGGCGGCCATCGAACTGACACCGGCGTCCGAATTGGTGGTCGCGCCGGCAGGATAAAGCTTGAAGGCATGAACCTGCCCCGAAGCCCGCGCACGCGCAACCTCGTCGGGCGAGGTCCGATCGGTGAGATAGAGCGTCATGAGCGGCTCAAAGCCGGCACAGGCCGGGTCGACCTCGATCGCCTTGCCCAGCGCAGCCAGGATGCGCTCGCGGTAGGCCAGCGCCTGCGCCACGGTGGTCACCGGCGGCTTGAGATTGGGCATCACGACCGCGCGCGCGAACTGGCGGGCGGTGGCGCCGACCACCGCCTGCAGCGCAGCACCGTCGCGCAGATGCAGGTGCCAGTCGTCGGGGCGGATCAGCGTCAGGGTATCCATGGCTCTTGGGGGCGAGGGAAAACCCGGATTCTCCCATGGCAGGCCGGTGCGCCCTTCAAGGCACGTACTGCGACACGACACACAGGACGGCGCCTCCTCAAGGGCCGCACACCGCGTGCCCGCGCCGAGGGCAGCGCACGGGGACGTTAAGATCGGCCCGACTCAGGTCATTTTTCGAGGACATCCGGATGAACGTGCTGCAGGCCCGACTCTTCGAACCGGTGATCGCGATTCATGTGAGCGCCGCGCTGATCTCGGCCGGGCTCGGGCTGGCGATCCTGATGCGCCGCAAGGGCACGCCGGCGCATCGGCTGCAGGGGCAGCTGTGGGTTGGCGCCATGTTCGTGGTGGCGACCAGCTCCTTTCTGATCAAGTCGCAAACGATGCCGCTGGCGATCCCGCAGTTGCCGGCGCTTGCGAGATTCGGGCCAATCCATCTGCTGTCGGTGATGACCCTCATCACCCTGTGGCGCGGCATTCGCGCGATCCGGGCCGGCAAGGTCCGCGCCCATCGCTTGAACATGATCAGCCTGTACGCCAGCCTGTGCATTGCCGGTCTGTTCACACTGCTGCCCAGCCGCGTCCTCGGGGCCTGGCTCGTGGCCCTCTTCACTTAGTGGCGGGACTGGGTGACTGCGCTCGGTGACTGCGCTCGGTGACTGCGCTCAATTGCTGCGCTCAGGCGCCGACAGATCAGACGGTCTGCGGCGTGTCACCCGCCTGGCGCCCGGCAATGATCGACACGATCTGATCGGCGATCTCCGCCGCGCCGTCGCCGTCGGCTGCGACGCGCGCCGGCTGCCGGGCAATGGCGGCCAGGCCCGCCTCGAAGCGTCCGGCGCGCAGGTCGGGCAAAGCGATGGTGGCGCAACGCGCATGCTGCGCAAGCCAGTCGATCAGCCAGGGCGCTTCAGGCCAGTCGTCACGCGGCACGGCCAGGGTGTCTCGCGACGCAAAGCCGGCTTCGGCAAAGGTGCCATAGCCCGGCTTGGCGACCAGCAGATCACAGGACGCCAGCAGATCGATGTAGTCCCAGCCGAGACGCTCGGCCGCAATGACCGTGGGCGTCTCGACCGTTCCGGTGGTCAACATCACGGCACTCCAGCCCTCGGGCAATTGCCAGCGCGCGGTATCGAAGGCCATCGGAAGGCCGCCGAAAGCCACCATCATGATTCGCTGCGTGGCCGGTACGCCAAGGGCCTTGCGCAGCCCGGCAGGATTGGCGCGTCCACGGCGGGCGATCGGCGCCGCTCTCACCCGCCGCTCGAATCCGTCAAAGGGCATACCCGGCACCAGCGCGAACAGGCGGTCGGCCGTCGCGTAGGCCTGTCGCATCGATTCGGCAATGGCCATCACATCGGCGCGACCGTGGGCCCGCGAGGCCAGCAGGTCAGCCCAGTTGAGCGAGGACACCCCAAAGGCCGGCAAGCCCAGCGAGGCAGCGGCCGCCAGCGGCATGTAGCCGATGTTGGCAAACACCGCATCAACGCCCAGCTCACGCAGACGGTCGCGTTCGCGATCGAGCCATGCCGCATCAGCATGCAACGCGGCATAGCGGGCGATGCTGCGCTCGTCGTCGATGGTGATCGCATCGTGCATCTCGAAGCCGAAATCACTGCGATCGGGCAGCACATCAGGCGCGGGCTGGCCCAGCACCCTGAAACGCTCGCGAACAACATCGGCATCGAGCCCGGTACGCACCGTGATGCGCAGATCGCGCAGACGCGACCGCAAAGCGCCAATGATCGGCACGGTCTGGGCGAGATGACCCCAGCCGTGCGAGCTGATGCAGACCAGCAGATGGATTGGCCGATTCATGCGCAAGCGCCGCTCGGTCGGGAGCATGACGATCGGCAGGTGGCCGACATCAGCGCAGCACGATCGCCCGGTAATCGTTGACGTTGGTGCGGGTCGGGCCGGTGCTCACCAGATCGCCCAGGGCCGAAAAAAAGCCCCAGGCATCGTTGTCGTCGAGATGGTGGCGAGGATCAAGGCCCAGTGCGCCGGCACGCGCCAGACTGTCGGGCGTGATCAGCGCGCCGGCATTGCTCTCGACGCCATCAATGCCATCGGTATCGGCTGCAATCGCATGAATCCGACTACCCACCCGATCACCCGCCAGACCCGCATCACCGAGTTGCGCAAGAAGCGCCAGCAAAAACTCGGCGCACCGCCCGCCCCGACCCTTGCCGCGCAGGGTCACCGTGCATTCGCCGCCCGACAGCAGTGCCACCGGCGGCGCAAACGGCTGCCCATAGCCACGAATTTCACGCACCAGTGCGGCCATCACCTGCGCCACCTCGCGCGCCTCGCCGGTCACGGTATCGCCCAGGATCACCGCCCGGATGCCGGCCTGCTCAAACACTCGCGCACCCGCCTCGAGGCTGCGATGCGCGGTGGCAATCAGGCGATTGTCGACCCGGGCAAAGAGCGGATCACCCGGCTTGGGGGTCTCATCCACCTCGCCGCGCGCGCCGCGCTCGAGATGGTGGGCAATGCTGGCGGGCGGCACCACTTGCCAGCGCGCAAGCACCTCGATCGCCTGCCGATACGTCGTGGGATCGGGGGCGCAGGGGCCCGAAGCGATCGCCGACACATCGTCGCCGGCCACATCCGAGATCACCAATGCACACACCCGCGCACGCGTGACCTGGGCCAGGCGCCCGCCCTGGATGCGCGACAGATGCTTGCGAACCAGGTTCATGTCCTGGATCGGCGCGCCGCTGGCCAGCAATTGCCGCGTGAGCGCTTTCAGATCACTCATCGAAACGCCCTCGACCGGCAGTGACAGCAGGCTCGAGCCGCCACCCGAGACCAGCACCAGCAACAGGTCATCGGCGGTGAGCGTCGCCGCCTCGGCGAGGATTGATGCCGCCGCCTGCTCGCCGGCCTCATCGGGCACCGGATGACCGGCCTCGATCACCTCGATGCGTTCGGTGGGCAAGCCATGTTCGTAGCGGGTGATGACTCGCCCGGAGAGCGCCTGCGGATGGGGCCAGGCGAGTTCGACCGCGCGGGCCATCGAGGCGGCCGCCTTGCCCGCGCCGACCACCAGGGTGCGGCCCGCGGGCGCCTCGGGAAGATGCGCCGCGAGAATCCGCAGCGGATCGGCCGCGGCGACCGCAGCGGTGAAGCTGTCGATCAGCCGCTGTCGATCAGCGTGATTTTCAGTCGGCGTATTCACCGGCCTTCTTGATGATCGGCGCCCACTTGTCGATCTCGGACTTCAGGTACTTGGCCAGCGCATCCGGCGTCTGGCGATCGGGCGACTCGATCACCGAACCGAGTTCGGTGAAGCGCCTGACCAGATCCGGATCCTTCAGCGCCGCCTGCATCGAGGCAACGATCTTGTCGACCACCGGCTTGGGCGTGCCCTTAGGCGCGTACATGCCATGCCAGACCGACAGCTCGAAGCCGGGCAGGCCTGCCTCGGCGGCGGTCGGCACGTCCTTGAGCGTCTCGAGTCGTCGCGGCGAAGTAATCGCCAGGGCGCGCAGCTTGCCCGACAGGATCTGCGGCGTGGTCTGGGTGGTCTGGTCGCACAGAATGTCGACCTGTCCGCCCAGCAGATCGGCCATCGCCGGCGCCGTACCCTTGTAAGGCACGGTGGTCAGGTCGGTGGCGATAGCCTGCTGAAAGAGCAGCCCGCACAGGTGCGAGGCCGCACCCAGCCCGGCATTGGCCAGCGTGACCTTGTCACGGTTGGCCTTCACATAAGCGGTGAGCTCCTTGATCGAATTCACCGGCAAGCCCGGGCGGACCAGCAGGGTCATCGGCACATCGTTGATCAGGCCGATGTACTCGAAATCCTTGAGCGGATCGAAGGGCAGCTTGCGGTAGAGCGCAGGCGCGGTCGACATGCCGATGTGATGCACCAGCAGCCGATAGCCGTCGGCGGGCGCGCGCGCCACGTCGGCCACCGCCAGCGTGCCACCGGCACCCGGCTTGTTCTCGACAATGACATTGCCGCCTAGCGACTTTTCCATCGCCTGAGCAAGGCTTCGGGCAACGATGTCGGTCGGCCCGCCCGGGGCGAACGGCACGACGATGGTAACGGGGCGCGTGGGATAGCTTTGCGCTGCGGCGGGGGCGGCAAGGGTCGCTGCAGCAACCGCAATCATCATCCCACCCAGCAGTTGGGCCAATTTCATAAGGTCTCCTGATTGAATCCGACCCGCGATCTTACCGCCGCGATCGCGCAAAGGCCCGTCAAATCGTTTCGCCAGGCCAGGTCTTGCGGTCGCCGCCGGACAAGGTTCAGGCGATCGACTGGCTTTTCAGCGCATCCGCAATCGCCCGACCCACGTCGGTGGTCGTGGCCTGCCCGCCCATGTCGGGCGTACGTGGCCCATGTTCGGTCACGGTTTCGATGGCCTTGACAATCGCATCGTGGGCCTGCGGGTAGCCCAGGTGATCGAGCATCATCGCGCCCGACCAGATCTGGCCGATCGGATTGGCGATGCCCTTGCCGAAAATGTCGGGCGCCGAGCCGTGCACCGGCTCAAAAAGCGACGGAAATTTGCGCTCGGGGTTGATGTTGGCCGACGGCGCAATCGCGATGGTTCCGGTGCAGGCCGGGCCGAGGTCGGAGAGGATGTCGCCGAACAGATTGCTTGCCACCACCACATCGAACCAGTGCGGGTTGCGTACAAAGTGAGCACTCAGGATGTCGATATGGAACTTCTTGACCGCCACATCGGGATAGGCCGCCGACACCGCCTCGACCCGCTCGTCCCAGTAGGGCATCGAAATGAAAATGCCGTTCGACTTGGTGGCCGAGGTCAGCTGCTTCTTGCGCTTTTTGGCCAGCTCGAAGGCAAAGCGGATGATGCGGTCGGTGCCATGGCGGGTGAACACCGATTCCTGGAGGACCACTTCGCGGTCGGTGCCCGGAAACGCACGGCCGCCGATCGAGCTGTACTCGCCCTCGGTGTTTTCCCGGACCACATAAAAGTCGATGTCGCCCGGCTTGCGCCCGACCAGCGGACACGGCACCCCCGGCATGAGGCGCACCGGGCGCAGGTTGACGTACTGGTCGAATTCACGGCGAAACAGCAGCAGCGAGCCCCAGAGCGAAATATGGTCGGGCACGGTGTCGGGCCAGCCGACCGCGCCGAAATAGATCGCATCATGGCCGCCGATCCGGTCTTTCCAGTCGGCGGGCATCATGCTGCCGTGGCGCGCGTAGTAGTCGCAGCTTGCAAAATCAAAATGATCGAAGGCCAGGTCGATACCGAAGCTGCTCGCCGCGATCTCGAGGACCCTCAGGCCCTCGGGCACGACTTCATTGCCGATGCCGTCACCCGGAATCACCGCGATCTTGTGTGCTGCCATGTCATGTGCTCCTGGTCGAGGGCCTTGCGCCGGCCCTGCTGAAAACGGGACGAAGCCCTTGCCGTCGGCTCAGGCAAATCGGCTCAGGCAAAAAAAGCGTCAAAGCCTTCGAGCGGGCCGTATCGACTGCCGTCGACCAGCATCCGGGTCGGCCCGGGCATGGCTCGCTGTGCGACCGGATGAGCCGGATCGCCGGGATAACAGATCATCCGGCCGTGCTCGGTATCGATCGGCTCGGGCCGGATGATTGGCGGCACACGCGTCGCGGCATCGCGCATCACCTGATCGACATCGGCAAACCGCGACAGATGGGCAAGCGTCATGATCTGCGGCCCGGCCATCTCGATTTCACTGGCCCAGTAGCGCACCAGCGCATCGCGGGGCGCAAGCCACTTGGCCGACACGACTTCACGGGCATCGGGTGTGATTTCCTGGCCGGCCGGCAGGCGGGCGACGAAAAAGCGGGTATCGAAGCGACGGCGCATCATCGACGAGGTTTTCGGAGTGACCCATCGCGACCAGGGCTGCATCGCCTGCGCATCGAGACGAAGATCGAGGATCTGCAGAATCTCGGAAAACGCGCGGCCGTCGTGTCGCATGGCACGCGCCCGGGCAGCCAGCGTTTCGTCGGCACCCGGCACCAGCAGCAGACCCGACTCCTCAAAGGCTTCACGCACCGCTGCCAGGAACAGCGCCGACGATTCGATGGCGTCGAGTTCGGGCTCGCCCAGGCGGGCGTGCAGCGTGCTCAATTCAGCGTCAAAGCGCAGCAGCGAAGCCTCGAGCGAATCGTCGGCATCGAGCTTGCCGCCCGGAAAGACATGGGCGCCTGAGAGCACATTGTCTTCGCGGGGCCGCTCGAGCAGCAGCACCTGCAGGCCCTCGGGCGCATCACGCAGCAGCACGAGGCTGGCGGCGGGTCGCGGCGGGGATGTCATATCGGGCGCGCCTGAAGGCGGCTGGGCGGGCGCGCCGGCAGGCGGCTGAGCGGACGAATTCATCCGTCCGATGTTACCAGTGACTCAGTCCCTCGCCGACTGTCCGATCTTGAATCCGGCCACGAGCATGTGCAGATCATGGCCGCTCGAATCGAGCGACGCGGTCGCGGCAGCCACTTCCTCGACCAGTGCAGCATTGCTTTGCGTGACCGCCGAAAGCTGGGTGAGGGCATCGTTGACTTCGCCCACCCGATCGCGCTGCTCGCGCGAGCCGGCCAGGACCCGCCCCATCGCATCGGCCACCGAACTGGCTGTCCCGACGGTGTTGGCAACCCGCTTGCCGGCCTGCACGGCCAGTTTCGAGCCGAGCTCGATGTCCGACGTCGAGCGCGCGACGATGCCCTTGATCTGTTGGGCAGCCTCGGCGCTGCGCTGCGCCAGCGACCTGACCTCCTGCGCCACCACCGCAAAACCGCGGCCCATCTCGCCTGCGCGCGCCGCCTCGACCGAGGCATTGAGCGCCAGGATATTGGTCTGGAAAGCGATGCCGTCGATGAGACCGACGATCTCGGTGATCTGCCGGCTCTGCGCATGCAGCGATGTCATGCGATCGACCAGACCATTGACGGTGCCTTCGCTTTCGCGCACCGATCCGACCAGATCGCCCATCGCGCTGTCGGCATGACTGAGCGCATCGACATTGTCGGCAACCTGCACGCCCACCGCCTGCATGTTCACCGTCAGGGCATCGAGCGATGCCACGCTGCGCTCGGTGCGTGACGACAGATCATTATTGCCGTTGGCAATTTCGCGGGCCGAATACGACACTTCCTGCGCCCGGTCATGGACCGCCCGCATCGCATCACTCATGGCCTGCAGCGATTCGCGCAAGCGGTTCAGCGCCATCGCCACTTCATCCTGCCCCCACGGGGTCGGGCGCGCACTGAAGTCGCCATCGGCCAGTCGGACAATGTGATCTCCGAGCAGTCGCAGACCGCCCTGCAGCACCGAATACATGGCGGACAGCAGATAGAGTGCCGGCAAGAGCGCGGCCAGCGCGATGATCAGCCGGGTGAATCGCTCAGACTGCAGCCGCTCGATGCGCGACTTCAGCAGATTGTCGAGCGAGCTCAGGCAGGCGTCATTCAGCGTGATCGCGGCCTCGAGCGCTGCGGTCGAATCGTTCCACCATTGGGTGGCCGGCGGCGCGGCGACATTGCCCTGCACTCGGGCATCGACCGCAACAAGCTGCGAGGCAATCGGCGCAAGGCGCGCCGTCATGCCCAGCGGCTGAGCCAGATCGGGGGTATTGGCGATGGCACGGCCCAGGCCGGCACGCTGGCGTTCGATGCCGAGTCGCGCAATGTCGGCGGGGCCAGCCAAGGCTCGCGCAACCATGGCCTCGCTGGCGTTCGTCGGCAAGGCCGCCCCTGCCTGACGCAAGCGCGACAGGGCATCGACAATTCCCGGCCCGTCAATGACCGCTGCCTGCATCAGGTAGAAAGAATCGAGATCGGGATCGAGGACCAGGCCCGACGAGTCACCCACATGCGAGCCAGCCGCGAGCAGCGCGGCAATCAGCTCGTCGTAAGCCGCCCGCAATCTGGCCGGCGGCACCGATGCAGCCGACTCGGGCAAGGCCGCAAGAGCACGTCGGATGTCGGCGAGCGGCTTTTCCGCAGCCAGCAGACTGCCGGCTTGGCGATCGACTTCTGCCAGGCGATCGACCGCCAGTTTGATCCGTGCATTGCCGGACGCGAGATCGGCGGCTGACGACGCATTGGCGGTCAGACCGCGAACGGCCAGGGTGCGCTGCTCCTGCGCAGCGGTGATTGCCGGCGACAAGGCCTGCAGCCAGACAACGCCGTCGCGCTCCTGCGCAGCAAAATCGATCTGGGCACCCGCGTTGAACCAGTAGAACTGCCCCAGCAGGCCGAGCGGCACCAGGAACGCCAGCACGACCAGCGTCACTTTCATCGGCAATTTGATGATCCGCATCAGCCGAACGCCCGGCGTCATCAGACCCTGATATCCCAGTAAGCCAGGTTTGGCACCGTCTTTCGCAACAGCCATGTCTGCCCTTTCCCGTTTTGTTCGGGGATTCTCTATTTACGTCAGGGTCGCACCGGTCGTCCTGGCGGGATCATCGGAATAGAGCGGAATTAACCCTCAATTTGCGCAAAAGCCGGTCTCTGGCACCAATGACCCGCCTGGCGTGGCTGAACCTGCGGGGGCCGATGCAACAGCTTGTAACCGCCAAGCAAATGACAGTAGACTCGGCAATTCTGAGCCGAACAGACCTTCGTCGACCGACGGCCGGTCGATTTTCGACCGATCATCGACCGATTGTCGGCCTTCCCCCAGCCCTCACTCCCGGATCAATCACCATGAAAAAGACGTGGTTCCAGCGTATTGCCGCGACAGCACTGCTGGCAGCACCCGCACTGCTGCCCCTGTCGGCTTCGGCCGGCACGACCATCGACGCCATCAAGGCCAAAGGCGCCCTGCGCTGCGGCGTGAACACCGGCCTGCTCGGTTTTTCAGCGCCTGACTCAACCGGGCACTGGAATGGCCTGGACGCCGACTTCTGTCGCGCGGTGGCCACGGTCATCCTCGGCGACCCCAACAAGGTCCAGTTCGTCCCGACCAATGCCCAGAACCGCTTCACCGCCCTGCAATCCGGTGAAGTCGACATGCTGGCACGCAACACCACCTGGACGTCCTCGCGCGACGCGACCATGGGCTCAGTCTTCGCCGGCACGCTGTTTTATGACGGCCAGGGCTTCATGGTGAAGAAGTCGTCCAAGATCACCAAGGCCTCGCAGCTCAATGGCGCGACCGTCTGCGTGCAGCCCGGCACCACCACCGAGCTGAACCTGTCCGACTACTTCCGCGTCAAGAAGATGACCTTCAAGCCGGTGGTCATCGCCGAGCTGAACCAGGTCGAGCAGGCCTTCTTCGCCGGTCGCTGCGACGTCTACACCACCGACAAATCAGGCCTGGCCGCCACCCGCCTGAAGGCACCCAACAAGGACGATTACCTCATCCTGCCCGAGGCGATCTCGAAAGAGCCGCTCGGTCCGATGATCCGTCGCGGCGACTGGGAGTTCTTCAATACCGTGCGCTGGACCCTCTTCGGTCTGATCGAAGCCGAAGAATATGGCGTGACCTCGGCCAACGTCGACAAGCTCAAGACCGACAGCAAGGATCCGCCGATCATGCG
>CAIVAS010000143.1 GCA_903903975.1 uncultured Burkholderiales bacterium | reverse complement strand
ACATGAGACAGGTCCCGGATAACTTGCTCAACACCAAACAGCAGCGCGTGAAGCACCAGACCTTGGCCGGTCATGCCTGGTTCGATGCGCGAGGCGCAGCCCGTGCACTGCAGGAACACCAGGCGCCGCTGTACTTCTTGGACTTCGAAACGATCCAGTTTGCGGTGCCTCGCTGGGCGGGCACGCGTCCGTACGAGCAGCTTCCCTTCCAGTTCAGCCTCCACCGGCTGATGCCGGACGGCTCGCTGGAGCAGGTATCGCTTCTGGATCTCTCAGGGACGGACCGCACCGCCGCGTTCGCGGATTCCTTGATAAAGGAGTGCGGCCTTCAGGGCCCTGTCTTCGTCTACAACGCAGGCTTCGAGCGTGGGCGCATGAAAGAGCTTGGGGTGCGCTTTCCCCGGTACCGAGCAGCCCTTGCTCGACTGGCCGAGCGTGTCGTCGATCTCCTCCCGATCGTCGAGGCGCACTACTACCACCCAAGCCAGGAGGGCAGTTGGAGCATCAAAAAGGTCCTGCCGGCGATGGTGCCCGATCTTCGCTACGACCAACTCGAGGGTGTTCAGGATGGTGGTGCAGCAATGGAGGCCTACCTCGAGGCCACCAGCCCGACTACGGACGCCGAGCGCAAGAGCGAGATCGAGCGGCAACTGCTGGCCTACTGCGGCCTAGACACCTATGCCATGTTGCGGTTGTGGCAGGTGCTGGCAGGCCGCAGCGACCTCAAGCTCTGACCCACGCACAAGCGTCCTGTTGGGAACCTTAGATCGTGCGAGCAGTCTCAAAGATCGTGAGCATACCCATCGACGCATTGCCATCTGCCGCGCTTGGCCGCGACGCGCCCAACGGTTCGGAATAAAGACGGCCTGTCTCGCAGAATCAACCACCCTACAGTTGAAAACAGTCGAACGGTCTGAGATTCACAACAACTCTTCAGACTGTTACCGGACATCAGCATGCGTTATCAGCCTCAATTTATGACTTCAAGATGCGTTGTCGTACTCTGCGCCGAGTGGTGTGGTGTCTGCAGGGAATTCAAGAATCCGTTTGAGGAACTGAAGCGCGCGCACCCCGACTGGCACTTTAGGTGGGTAGACATTGAGGCCCACCCGGCCACCGAAGATGTCGAACTGGAAACGCTGCCCTCGCTGATAGTGACTGGGCCAGACGGAAAAGTGATCTTTTTGGGACCAGTGGTACCCCGACAAAGTGCGATTGAACAGTTACTCCGCGGCCTTAGAAACCACAGCCCCCTCGCTCTATCCAAAGTTGATGCCCAGTGGACAGATGCATTGCTCGAAACCATCCGCGACGCGCGCTGATGAGGGAGACCTGCAGTCCAGAGCGAGAGTGACCTTTCCGGCACTTTTAGTACCAGCAGTTATTTAAGAGTGGCCCCTCAGTTGGTGGATGTTGCCAACCAAGCGCGTTGGCGTTGTGCGCAAGGACTCCCTCTGCCCTTTCTGCGATCACGTCCGCATCAAACCATCTCAAGACCAAAGCGCATTCCCGATTAGTCTTATTAGTCGTACCTGAAAAACTCCCGGACTGATCGGCCCGGGAGTGAACGCTCAAGATCAGCGAACTTTGCCGGCCTTCCAGGCATTGAGCAGCGTGTCATAGGCAATGGTTTCGCCTTTGGGCTTCTCGTTGGCCAGCTTGGCCCAGGGCGCGGCCTTGTCGCTTAGCCACTTCTTGGCATCTTCCTTCTTGTTGAGCTTGGGCGCGCAACGTGCCATCCCCGCGCGCTCGAGTCGGCCCATTACCTGGTCCATCTCTTCCGCCAGGTTGTCCATGGCCTGCTGCGGGGTCTTCTCGCCGGTCACCGCCACGGCCACGTTTTTCCACCAGAGCTGGGCCAGCTTGGGGTAGTCAGGGACGTTCGTGCCGGTAGGTGTCCAGGCCACCCGTGCCGGGCTGCGGTAAAACTCGACCAGACCGCCCAGCTTGGGTGCCAGGTCGGTCATGGCCTGGCTCTGGATGTCGCTCTCGCGGATCGGCGTGAGGCCGACGATAGTCTTCTTCAGGCTCGTTGTTTTGGCCGTCACGAACTGGGCATACAGCCAGGCCGCCGCGGTCTTGTTTTCATCGTGCTTGTCAAAGAAGGTCCAGCTGCCCACGTCCTGATAGCCGTTCTGCATGCCCTGCTTCCAGTAAGGGCCGTTGGGGCCAGGTGCCATGCGCCATTTGGGTGTGCCATCCGGGTTGACCACCGGCAGACCCGGTTTGGTCATGTCGGCGGTAAAAGCGGTGTACCAAAAGATCTGCTGCGCAATCTGTCCCTGAGCCGGTACCGGGCCGGCTTCGCCGAAGGTCATGCCGGTGGCTTCCTTGGGCGCGTACTTTTTCATCCAGTCGACATACTTGGTCAGTGCGTAGACCGCCGCCGGTGAATTGGTTGCACCGCCCCGGGACACGCTTGCGCCCAGCGGCGTGCAGCCGTCATCGCTGGAGCGGATACCCCATTCATCGACAGGTTTACCGTTGGGGATGCCGATATCGGCAGTGCCGGCCATCGACAGCCAGGCGTCGGTAAAGCGCCAACCCAGGCTCGGATCTTTTTTGCCGTAGTCCATGTGACCATAGATCGGCTTGCCATCGATGTTCTTCACGTCGTTGGTGAAGAAGTCGGCGATGTCCTCATAGGCGCTCCAGTTGAGCGGCACACCCAGGTCATAGCCGTACTTGGCTTTGAACTTGTCCTTGAGGTCCTGGCGGGCGAACAGGTCGGCACGGAACCAGTAAAGATTGGCGAATTGCTGATCGGGCAGCTGATAGAGCTTCTTGTCGGGAGCCGTGGTGAAACTGGTGCCGATGAAGTCCTTGATGTCGATACCCGGGTTGGTCCACTCTTTGCCCTTGCCGGCCATGTAGTCGGTCAGATTCATGATCTTGCCGTAGCGGTAGTGGGTACCGATCAGGTCACTGTCCGAAATCCAGCCATCGTAAATGCTCTTGCCGGATTGCATCGAGGTCTGCAACTTCTCGACCACGTCGCCTTCCTGGATCAGGTCATGTTTGACCTTGATGCCCGTGATTTCTTCAAATGCCTTGGCAAGGGTCTTGCTCTCGTATTCATGAGTCGTGATGGTTTCGCTGACCACCGAGATCTGCTTGACACCTTTTGCCTGGAGCTTTTTCGCAGCCTCGATGAACCATTTCATCTCGGCCATCTGCTGATCCTTGTTCAGCGTGCTGGGCTGAAACTCGCTGTCGATCCATTTTTTCGCCTCTGCTTCACCAGCCCATGCGCTCTGGCCAAGGGCCATCGCAGCAGTGGCAAATGCTATTGCGTGCAATCGGAACTTCATCGTGATCTCCTCTTTGGCTTCCCTTTTGTGTTCACGACGGGCCCGTGGGAAGTATGGCGGGCCGCCGATTTGAAAAACTGAAGGACTATCCCTTGCGCATGACGATGGCCAGCAGGGCCATGGACGCCACGAAGCTGATCCAGATCGAAGGTTCGGTTTCGAGGCTCAGCCATTCCATCATGCGTTCGCTCAAGGCAACGAAGGCAAGATTGAGCCAGGCCGCTGCGAGCAGACCGATGAAAAGCCTGTCGCCGCGCGTGGTGGCCATCGGCAGAAAACCGCGTCGCTCGATGGTCGGGGATCTGATCTCCCAGATCGTCATGCCAGCCAGCATCATGACGATGCAGCCGAAAAACACGGCGACCGGCAATGTCCAGGCCATCCACTCAAACATTCCTGTTCCCCGTTTCAGCGAGCGTTAACGGCATGACGGCCTCTCAAACCCGACCCATGGCAAAGCCCTTGGCGATGTAGTGCCTGACAAACCAGATGACGATTGCGCCCGGCACGATCGTCAGGACGCCGGCTGCGGCGAGCACTCCCCAGTCCATCCCCGATGCCGATACCGTCCGAGTCATGGTCGCCACGATCGGCTTGGCATTGACGCTGGTGAGCGTGCGGGCCATCAGCAGTTCGACCCAGCTGAACATGAAACAGAAGAAGGCCGTCACTCCCACGCCTGCTTTGATCAGTGGAATGAAGATCGTGACGAAAAAGCGCGGGAAGCTGTAGCCGTCGATATAGGCCGTCTCGTCAATCTCGCGCGGTACGCCGCTCATGAACCCTTCCAGGATCCACACGGCGAGCGGCACGTTGAAGAGCAGGTGGGCAAGCGCCACCGCGATATGCGTATCCATTAGTCCGAGCGTGGTGTAGAGCTGGAAGAACGGCAGCAAAAAGACCGCTGGCGGCGTCATGCGGTTGGTCAGCAGCCAGAAGAACACATGCTTGTCGCCAAGGAATCGATAGCGGCTGAATGCATACGCGGCCGGCAGCGCCACGCAGACCGAGATCACGGTATTGATGGCCACATAAATCATCGAGTTGATGTAGCCCGAATACCAGCTCTCATCGGTGAGGATGGTGCGATAGTGGTCGAGGGTGAAGTGGCGTGGCCAAAGGCTGAAGACCGAGAGGATCTCCTCATTGGTCTTGAATGACATGTTGATCATCCAGTAGACCGGCAGGATCGCGAAGATCAGGTAAGCAATCAGGAAAACCGTGCGTTTCCTGAAGCGGCGCTCATCCATGCGAGTTCTCCGAAGCCTTGTCGGCGATGCCGACCCTCTGCATCCAGTTGTAGAGAATGAAGCTGAGCAGCAGGATGATCAGGAAATAGATCAGGGAGAAGGCCGCCGCCGGCCCCAGGTCGAATTGTCCGACTGCTTTCTGTGTGAGGTACTGGCTCAGAAAGGTGGTGGCGTTGCCGGGCCCACCGCCGGTCAGCACGAAGGGCTCGGTGTAGATCATGAAGCTGTCCATGAAGCGCAGCAGCACCGCAATCACGAGAACGCCGCGCAGCTTGGGCAGCTGGATATAGCGGAACACCGCCAGCTTGCTCGCGCCGTCGATGCTTGCGGCCTGGTAGTAGGCGTCGGGAATCGCGCGTAAACCGGCAAAACACAGCAGCGCCACCAGTGGCGTCCAGTGCCAGATGTCCATCAGCAGCACGGTCAGCCAGGCTTGCGTGGCATTGCCGGTATAGCTGTACTCGATGCCCAGGCCCGCCAGGGCTGCTCCCATCAGTCCGATGTCGGTGCGGCCATAGATCTGCCAGATCGTACCGACGACGTTCCAGGGGATCAGCAGCGAAATAGCGAGGGTGACCAGTACTGCGCTACTGCGCCAGCCGGTCGCCGGCATGGCCAGTGCCAGACCGATACCCAGCGGAATTTCCAGAGCCAGTACTGCGAGGGAGAAGGTGACCTGTCGAACCAGAGCACCTCTCAGGTCTTCATCGCGCATCACTTCCTTGAACCACTCGGTGCCCACGAATACGCGGCGCTCGGGTGAGATGATGTCCTGCACCGAATAATTGACGACTGTCATCAGCGGCAGGATCGCCGAGAAGGCCACGCACAGCACCACCGGCAGGATCAGGAGCCACGCCTTCTGGTTGACGGGTTTCACGCGAGCAGCTCCTCGTTGCGGTCGTAAAAGCAGGTGTGAGCCCCCAGCAGGGCCAGCCAGACCTCGTCACCCAGCTGCGGCACGGTTTGTTCCGGTCGCAGCCGTGCGCGGACCGTGCTGCCGTCGGCGAGTGCCGTGGTCAGCAACCAGTAGGTGCCGACATCCTGAATCCGGCTCACGATGGCCGGCAGTGCGCCGCTGGCCTGGGCATCGGCGAGCGTCACATACTCCGGGCGAACGCCAAGGAGGCTGGCACCGGTCGGTGCGCCAGGGATCAGCCCGGCCGGCAGAAAATTCATGCCAGGCGAGCCGATGAAGTGACCGACAAAGGTATGACGCGGTCGCTCGAACAGATCGGAGGCACTGCCAACCTGCACCACGCGACCCTGGGTCATCACCACGACCTGATCCGCGAAGGTCAGGGCCTCAACCTGGTCATGCGTGACATAGACCAGCGTGAGTCGCAGTTCATGATGAATTTGTTTGAGCTTGCGGCGCAGCTGCCATTTGAGATGAGGGTCGATGACGGTCAGCGGCTCATCGAAGAGCACCGCGCAGACATCCTCACGCACCAGGCCGCGACCAAGGCTGATCTTTTGCCGGGCGTCTGCCGACAGTCCGGCCGCGCGCGTGTTGAGCTGGCCGCTGAGCTCTAGCATCTCGGCGATCTTGCCCACACGCTCGCGGATCCTGTCAGGGGGCACGCCGCGATTGCGCAGTGGAAACGCGAGGTTCTGCGCCACAGTCATCGTGTCGTAGACCACCGGAAACTGAAAGACCTGCGCGATATTGCGCTGCTGAGGGGTGCGTCGGTTCATGACGACGCCATCAAATTTCACCGTGCCCTGCGAAGGATCGAGCAGTCCTGAAATGATGTTCAGCATCGTCGTCTTGCCGCAGCCCGAGGGGCCGAGCAGCGCGTAAGCGCCACCATCGGCAAAGCTCATGTCCAGCGGCAGCAGGGCATAGTCCGAATCAGTCTGAGGATCAGAGCGATAACTGTGAGCCAGGTCCAGATCGATCCGGGACATTCAGCAGTCTCCTGCGGTGCGCGGCGCGCTCAGCAGCCGGCCGTCTTCACCGAACAAATGGGCGTCGCGCAGGTCCAGATAAAGCGTGATCGTGGCCCCCAATTCAAAGAAATGCACGCCGACAAGCTGCGCAACCAGTTCGCCAGCAGCAGTCTGCACATGCACGAAGGTGTCGCTGCCGGAGATCTCGGCCAGCTCCACTGTACCTGTCAGCGCAATGTCGCCGGGTCTTGACTGCACACGCAGACCGCTCGCGCGCAAACCGAGGGTGGCCTCGGGTGCGATCTGGCCTGCAGGCAGTCCGAGGCTTTGTGCGCCTCGCACAAGCAGGTTCATCGGTGGGTCGCTGAAAGCGCGTGCCACGCGGATCGATGACGGTCGATGGAAGACCTCGGCGGTCGGCCCGTATTGCAGCAGCTCGCCCGCGTCCATGACCGCAGTCCAACCGCCGAGCAGCAGCGCCTCGGTAGGCTCGGTCGTGGCATAGACCACGGTCGAGTTGCCGGCTGAAAACAAGCCGGCGAGCTCCTCGCGAAGTGCTTCACGAAGCTTATAGTCGAGATTCACGAGTGGCTCATCGAGCAACATCAGGGGTGCATCTTTTGCCAGAGCACGGGCAAGTGCGACTCGCTGCTGTTGGCCGCCTGACAGCTCTGCCGGAAGCCGCTTGAGGAATGGCGCGATGTGCAGCTTGTCAGCCAGCGACAGTACTCGCTGGCTGATTGCTGCGCTATCGAGTCTGCCGCGCAGTCGCAACGGCGAGGCGATGTTGTCGAACACTGTCATCGACGGATAGTTGATGAATTGCTGATAGACCATTGCCACATTGCGCTGGCGCACCGGCATGCCTGTGACATCCTGCCCGTCGACCATGACCTGTCCATGGCTGGGTGTTTCGAGTCCGGCCATCAGGCGCATGAGCGTGGTCTTGCCGGCCTGCGTTGCCCCCAGTAGCACTGTGACGGTATCGGCCTTCAAGCGCAGGTCAAGCGGATAGAGGTGTGTGTCAGGACCCACCTGATGTCGCATTTCGCTCAAGGTCAGTTGCATTCAGTCTCCCGTGCGACAGCCGCTGTCGCACCTGCCTGATTAGCTGTCAATTTGCCGCCAGTGATTGTCACGCTATTGTGCTCGCTGCGCAGCTTTTAGGGGTTTTTGGCAGCGCCATATCCCTTAGGATTAGCTCGAGCCTTGTCGCGTCGACTGCGGCCTGCTGTTGGGGATCTTAGATCGTGCGAGCAGTCTAAAAGATCGTGAGCATACCCATTAGGGTCCTTCAGGAACCGACTGCGCAGGCGGCACACCGTCGACGGATGCATGCCGAGCAAGCCCGCGACAATCTGCGCCTAACTACCAGTCAGCGGTCCCTGCGCCAGCGGGCGCAGGACCTTCGCAATCTTCCACTCACGCTCGCCCGACGGCTTGTCTCGAAGCATCGAGCCACCCTACAGGTGGACGCAGTCGCACGATCTAAGATCCCCAACAGCAGGGCAAATTATCCTTTTGCGTGTGCGCCAAATTTGTCTTCCGTCGTATTCTCAACGTTGAGGAGACTTACCGTGAGACGAACAGAAGCAATGACCAAGCGCCGCACCGTGCTTGGATCGATGGTCGCCGCTTGGGGCTTGAGCCTCACCAAGCCATTGCGCGCACAAGCCTATCCGGCCCGCCCGATCAAACTGATCGTGCCCTACCCGCCAGGTGGAACCACCGATCTGGTGGCCCGCGCGTTTGCCGAGCACATGACTCGTGAACTCGGCCAGCCGTTTGTTGTCGACAATCGCCCCGGTGCGGCAACTAATATCGGCACCGAAGCCGCGATGCGCTCGCCCCCCGACGGCTACACCCTGTTGCTGAGCACATCTGGCTTGGCCACGAACTTCGCCACAGGCCCGGTTCCGTCCTTCGATCCTCAGAAGACCCTGGCGCCCATCACGCTGATCAACCAGATGGCCTTTGTTGTCTGCGCCAATCCGAGCGCCCCGTTCTCGACCGTGCGCGAATTGCTGACAGCCGCTCGAGCTCGCCCGGGGCGAATCACCATTGGCAGCGCCTCGCTTGAATATATCGTCAAGCTTCTCAATGCCCAGTCGGGTGTCGACATCTTGCACGTGCCCTACAAGGGCGGCGCCGCAGCGATGAATGATGCAATCTCAGGGCAGATCGATCTGGCGGTGGCCCTGACTCCGGTGATGCTGCCGCAGATCCAGAGTGGCAGGCTCAAGGCGATCGGTGTCAGCGCCGAGCGTCGTGTGGGCGCCTTGCCGAATGTCAGCACCTTCAGCGAATCGGGCGAATCCACCTTTCGCGTCGACAGTTGGTATGCGCTTCACGGACCAGCGGGTCTGCCACCGCCAATCGTGCGCCAGTTGTCCGACGCAGCAAAGCGGGTTCTGACGCAGCCCGAGTTTGTTGAGCGCCAACGGGCGATCGGATCGGATCTTTCGTGGAGCACGCCCGAGGAGCTTGCTGGGCGCCTGAAGGCAGACACGGCGGAGGCACTTCGAACCGCCCGCGATTT